>DAHVKW010000031.1 GCA_027320695.1 Actinomycetota bacterium
TTATTATCACTGCGTCCAAATTTGCCTCAAGCAGTTTGTAATCCAGTTCGTTCTGGTCTGAAAAGGTACGCAGATCCGGGCTGCCACTATCGATTCCGTTTGGGAAGGGAATCGAGAATAGGATAACCTCGAACCCTAATTGGCTTAACTCGCGTGCCCAGCCTCGACATAGTTTCTCAAGGGCTCCGACCTCTTGATCTAACGGAGCTAGATCGGTTCCGACGATTCCTATTCTCATGGCACCTTGCACCTTCTAACTCTTGATTGGAAATACTAGCAATGATGTTCTCAGGCTATATTTGAATTGTTTTGCTGAGATCGGAAGGGGCCTTTCTTCTCAAAAGAATCACGCACTTCAGTACTGGTCCTATAGACTTACGAAGTTGTCTAGCGCTCGTAGCTCAATGGATAGAGCATCTGACTTCGGATCAGAGGGTTGGGGGTTCGAGTCCCTCCGAGCGCGCTAGATGAGTGTTCTATCAAACATTCAAGTCGACCGATAGCAATTGATGGAAGAATTAGCGTTCTGGTGAAGCTGATGAAAGATATTTCAGTGGTAGGTCTGATCTTTTTTTAAGTCCAGAATAAATCTAAGCGCCTGACTGATGCCGTGAAGTTCATCTTGGGATGCCTCTCCACGGCGAGCGGAAAGGCGGCGTGCTGATATTGTACGGATTTGGTAACAACGGGCATATGAAACATGATCGAGACCCGAGGTCCCAGGTTCCAACTCCACATGACTCCGCAAACCGTAGAATTTCGACGATATGGGAACCACTGACACGAGTTCTCCTGGACCGTTATTGATAACGTCCACGGACACGACAGCTGCTGGTCGAGTGAATCCCGGCTCGTGACCTATCGGTTGCCCTAAGTCGATATCGTAAATCTCACCACGCCAAATCAAGCCAGTGAGTCCCATTCATCACGATCTGCCCAGTACTCCTTCCAGAGTTCTGGATCCTCACGTAAGTGTCGGTAATCGTCATTCAGACCACTTAGGAACTCTTGACGTTCCAAAGCCTCTATTGCAGTGTGAACAATCTCAACAACAGTAGTCTGCCTGCTTTTTGCTAAGGATTGCAGTCGTTCAGAGTCGGGGCGCCGAACCCGAACGGTTGTGGTATCTGATGATGTCATGATTTAAGTGTAGATGATTTGTAGATTGGCTGCGATGGTCGACGAGGATATTGTGACGTCTATTCATGGGAGATTTTCAACATGACTAAAGTGGTTTCTACCGAATTGTCCTGCTTAGTTTGATTCCTCAGGACTTTCGTTGTCGTTCTTGGCTGACGATTTCTGGGGATAACTCCACAGGGTCTTTGCCACTTTGAAAACCCAACAAGCCGCTTCAGCTAGCGCCCAATTGTTACCCGTTGTTGCAGCTTTCCTTGGTAAACTATGTCGTGCACTGCCTATATGCAATAATCTGACACTAAAAGACACCATTTGATACGAGGTTTATCTATCTTCGGATCAGAGGGTTGGGGGTTCGAGTCCCTCCGAGCGCGCCAAATCAATCTACGCCGTTCTGAGGCTATTTCAGAATACGACAGCAAAACTCAGTTTCGCAACTTGTATTAACATGCCAAAGGAAGGGCGCTTAGGCTGATGGACGCAATTCGACGCTGATATGAAGCGATAGGGCAGAGGCCACCCTTTGGAGTGTTGTCAGGGTTGCCCCCACGCCGCCAGCTTCGAGACGGTTGATGGCAGATTGACTCGTTCCAATACGCCTAGCTAATTCACGCTGACTCAGGCCAGCTGCCTCTCGTGCTGCTTTAACTTTTTCGCCAACTTCTGCTGCCAGACTCACTTCAATGTACGCCTGTTCGTAACGACGCGCTGCGAAACCTAGGTCAGCCCTCGCCACAAGTCTTGTTAGACTTTGCAAGTTGGCTGCGATGAACCCGATTTGGCGGCTACCGTGGGGGAAAAATGGAAGAGCCTGAGGATATGGCATCAATGATTCCGGTCACACAGGTAGAATCCCTGCTCGAACAACAGCGGTTCGTGCCTGGCTATGGTGGTCCAAGAGTTTCAATCAGCTCAGGCACGCTGCCGGAACTAGGTTTCGAAGTGCCGCTTCCGGAAGATGCCACCGATTTGGCTTCAGTGCACTACAAAGATCTTGAACATGGATCGCTTGAGTTAATCTTCTCTTCAACGCTCTCAAGAGACGAGCTTGAATCCTTCTACATAGCACGATTGGGTGCACGAGGCTATTCGGTTAGTGCAAACCCTATGATGCAACCACCTGTCTTCAAAGTCTCCGGAGATGCAGCGACGCAGCCACTCATACTCTGTGGTGGTCCGAAGAATCCCGCATGGACTATTGCGGTCCGCGCAAACAGCAGCCCCAACACAGTATTCATTCGAATCCACTTCGATCCAGAACACTCACCTTGTGCACGACACCGTGGAGGGCCAGAATTTCACCGCGGCCTCATGGCCAGAATGCCAAGCCTTTCTCTGCCTACGGGCACCAAAGTTCAAAACCTCGGTTCAAGCGCAAACAACAGAGAAGTCAGCCAGCACGCCTCGTTGAGTGGCGACACTTCCATAGCTGAAATAGTGTCGTCATTCCTTAATTCTCTGGCCGAAACTCAGCTCTCTGTAGTCGCAAGCGAGATAGGTTCGGCCATGGGATTCGTCGAGTGGTCATCGGCAGAAACTGGAGACGTGGGAATCGTAACGGTTGTTCGTTTTGGCGGGAGTGCTGGCCAGTTCGAACTCACCTCCAGGATGCGCCTCGGATCCAACTCTTCTCCAACGCAACGGAGAGGTTTCAGCTCAACACCACTTGCTTAGGCAAGTTTTCTCAGGTGGTGAGAGCACTGTGGAATTGCAGCATCCGTAGTCGAAACGACTCATCGTTTGGTCAATTTGATCGTTGCGGCCAAGCAGCATTGACCCCAGTTGCTTTTGAGTTAAAGGGCCCCGAAATCGATTGTTGGACTACCCATCGCTTTCAAAATAGCCACCCTCACATATCTCCTAAACAGCCCTACCGACTTTGGCGTCCAGCGCCGTCTTTGCAGTCTCGCCGAGCTCGTGAACAAGGCCAAAGCTGCCAACCGTCGCCTGCTCGACATACAACGTGCCGGCCAGGGCTGTGCCATCGAGACTATCCTATTGGAGCGGATCTTACAGCCCTCGCTTGAGGAGGGCAGACCAACCGGAGTGAAACGCTTCGGGCATATGCACGCGTCATGGCTCTGGCTGGTGCGCTCTGTGTAGCGCTAAACAGCGTCGTCCGCTTCACCATTAAGGAGCCCTGTGCCTTGGTGTTCCAGCTCTTAGACGCTACCTACAGCGCTTCACAGGAAGCTTTGGCCTCATCCTGCTTCTTGCGGAAGAGATACTTAAGGCGTGGAATCGGCATCGAGGTGCAGTGGGTACCTAGTTTAGAGATTCAAATCAACTGCGGTCTTATTGGAACGAGGATGCGCCTGCGCACCGGTAAGTCGTTCCAATAACTTTGGGACATCGACGAAGGCAAAGCCGATCGAAGAGTCGCTGATGCCGTAAGGCAGCAGCAGCTGGTCTCCAAAGGCCATGGCGCCACATGAATAGAGGACGTTTGGGACGTACCCGTCCCGCTCACCTTCCTCTGGACGCATAAGAGGTTCATCTAGACTTCCAATGATCTTGTTTGGGTCGTCGATGTCAAGGAGGAGCGCCCCAAGGGCGTATTCGCGCATTGGCCCGACCCCGTGGGTAATGACGAGCCAACCTGCTTCGGTTTCAATGGGCGAGCCAGAGTTGCCAAGTTGAATAAGCTCCCACGGTTGCTCTGGAACGTGCAGAGTTGTGGGAGTTCCCCAAACTCGTCCATCGGCAGACGTTGCGATTGCGTTGTTCTCACGGTCCCAGCGGGACAGGGCGAAGAAGCGGCCGTTGATTTTACGGGGAAAGATAGCCATGCCTTTGTTTTTAGCCGCTGGACCAGATAGCTGACCAATTTTGAAATGCTGGAAGTCCACGGTTTCAATCAGATTGGGCGCGACTTGCTCACCGTCGAACGCGGTGTAGGTTGCGTAGTACACTTTGCTGCCGTCATCGTTGATGAATTGGACAAAGCGTGCGTCTTCTATCCCGTGAGATTCCGAGGGGGAGTGCGGCCATAGAATTCGCTCCGAGAGTAGGGATGTTTCGTCAAATTCCACCTCGTAGTTGCATGCGGCAATCCGTCGTGCCAATTCTTTGAATCGAACACCGCCCCTGCGGGTGTCGCTTTGGTCGACCAGCTCCGAGAGGGCGGTTTCTAACATGTCATTGTCGAAGTGTGCTGGGAACTGCCGCATGAGGAAGGACGAGCTTTCTTTATCATTGCCAGCTTCAGCGAGCTTGTCCTGGAAAAGCTGCCTTTCGTGAATGGCTGGTCCATAGTGTCCCGCCTCAAGGAATTCCCCATGATTGTCGAGTTGAAGATTGTTATCCGGACCGACAACACCCGTACGGAACTCGACGCTCGAGATATGACCCTCGCCAACGGCCCGCAGGCTCAATACGAACCGGACTGATCCAGCTTCAAGGCCTGACTGGTCGGGATGAGGAACCACTGAAGGATTGAATAGCGCGGCGGACTCAACCGAGAATTCCTTCGTGAAAGTTGCACCGATGAGCAGTTGACGCTCTAGCGTGAGTATCGTGTCAGAGGATACCCTGTGCATGACTCGGTTGTAGTTTTCCCACAATATTGAATTAAAGTCCCGGTGCCGTTTGGTGAAGCGTTCAGATAGCGCCGCCAAGGTTGTGATCACCGTTTCCTCCGGTAATGCAAGAAGTCGGGCAAGCACACCAGTGGCACGGGACTCGCGGTCCAGGACAAGTTCCAGGCCCGGGACAAACAGCTGAGCCAAGACGCGTGACGGATCAGGGAAAAGGTGTGAGTCGGAACGTGTTGCCAAGCCACTCTTTACGGTGCTCATTGAATTCTTTCAGTAAGTAAAAGGCCCTGTTGAAGAGTCGAAAGTGCCGCGAGCGTTGACTCGGCACCCTGGTTCTCGTTGCGGCCGAACGGCTCGAGGCCATCACAGCAGCCGCCGCTAATCGGATCATAAAGGGGTGTGTTTCCATCGTTGACACCTAGAAACCACTGAACTGCCAGTTCAAGCCCATCGGCCCATCGTTTGTCTCCGGTGACTCTGTGTGCCCTGGCGCAGGCATCGGCAAGTGCGGCAACCTCTATCGGTTGCTGGTCGAAAGCGGGTGACACGTCGTTCTGTCCGCGGCCTCCGACCGGCGTGACAGAGAGGTGTCCATCGTATGTCTCAAGGTCGAGCAGCCAGCCCAAGAGATGCAGACCGTCGTCCTGAAGCGAGCTGTTCTGCAAAACTGTACCCGCAGCCACCAGGACTTCTGGAAGAACGGCGTTAGCGTATTCGAGGCGGTCCTCGGGCCACGGCCATGACTTGGATGGACGCGGCCGACCGATCCGGAGGACGGCATCTCTAAGGAGTGATCGCGCATTGAGATGGTCAGGGACGACTTGGAGCACCTCGATTGCTCCTAGGGCTGCGAATGCCATTGAGTGGAGCCAGGGAGAGCGCTGATTGCTGCCTAGGGTGAAGGCCTTGAGTGCCGCTTCACCGGATTGGGCCTCCATATGAGAGGATATGTATGTTCCAAGTCCCCAGAGAGCGCGTCCCCAACAGTCTTCCAATGAAGGTTGGTCTTGCCAGCTCCTATCAAGGCTTAGGCGGTTGTGGAACCGTCCTTCGGCGTCTTGTGCTGCGAGTACAAAAGCGAGATATGCATCACTGATTCCCTGTACCTCTGAGTCTTCCGTCGGCATAGGATCACGGCTCACCACTACGAGAGCGCGTGCAGCGTCATCAACGCAGTAGCCGTGGTTATAGCGGGGAACAGTGCCGTTGGCATGCTCAAAGAGGCCCTTGTCATCGGTCAGCCGTTTCAGGTGGCTGAACGAGGGGATTGGGAACATCATGAGGGAACCAATCGATCAATGACCAAGCGTGCGGCGACTGCCCGATAGCGCTTTGCAACTGCGCCCCACCGGAGGGCAGGTGCCTCAATTGCCGCTCGAACAGCCATTTCTTCGGCGAGTCCAGGTTCGGTTAGTACTCGGCGCAGTGCTAGCCCTATCGCATTCGGGTCTTGCCGGGGAACGATTAGGCCCGAGCCGCCACTCAACAGTTCGACCGCGTGTGGAAAACCCGTTGAAACGACAGGCCGACCGGCAGCGACGGCCTCAATCAGTACGCCAGAGGTGACCTGATCCGGAGAGTCGTATGGCAGCAGCACTACGTCCGCGCCCTCGACCAGTCTGGCCAACTCCGGGAGTTCGAGATAGCTGGGGTCGATATCCACAATGTCAGCAACCCGATTTTTGTCAACACGGGCAGCGAGGCTAACCCGATACTCCTCGCCGTGACGCTCAAGCACCTTAGGGTGAGTTTTGCCAATCACAAGATAGTGGGGCTTAAGATCACGCAGACTTGGCATGGCATCGATCGCCCACTCAATGCCCTTACCCGGACCAAGCAGTCCCCAGGTGAGGATGACCGGGCGGGCACTGACGAAGCCAGAATGGTCCTGAGTGGCGTGGTTCGGGTCCTGGAAGGCACGGTGGTCGATGGCCCCATGCGGTATTACGGTGATTTGTGCCGGATCAACGTCATAGTTCTCAATTAGACGCAGCCTTGCGGTCTCAGTCATTGTCACGATCAGGTCACAGGCACTGACAAGTCTTTCAAGAATATGACGTTGCCTAGGGGTTGGATCCGATAGGACGGTATGTGGAACCAAAGCAGATGGCACGGTGAGGGCCTCGACGATGTGCAGAATGTCTTCGCCATCCGGACCCCCGTAAATTCCATATTCGTGTTGTATGATCACAACATCATGGAGGTTCAAGCAGCGCACGACAGCATCGGAGCTGATCTCTGATCCATTGATCAAATGTGTAATGACTTCCGGCCCGTTTTGCCTGTCTTCGGAATCGTCAAGCACCCTTACGATTCCAACGTGACCGGATAATTTGCTCAGTTGTTCATACAGCGCAGAGGTGAATGTCGCAAGCCCACACTGTGTTGGGGGATACGTGCTCAACAGAGCGATAGCCGGACCAGCGATTGGGCTGTTCTGTTCGGAAACCACATTTCTCAGGGATTCCGGAAAATCTTGTGTGTCTCTCATCGGCTGGGCCTACTGGTGGTTGGCGGTGATACTACGAAGGACTCCGTAGCAAGCCCGAAAGTCCAAGATATTGGCGAGTCGCAATCGGAGATGGTCCCAGCAATGCGATACCGCGTGGGTCGTGGTTTTCGTGACCCTGTCACCCTGTCGGTTAAGTAGTTGTATGAACATTTGGATAGAGCCCCGCACAAGACCGTTCTTGTCGGGGCGAACTGCAGCCGTGTAGTGAATGGGCTAGTTCTCACCTTTTTTGCTCAGTGGAAACCGTGTCAAGACATCCATTGGTTGGAGGGCCATTTGCGTTACTAATCCGTTGTAGCACCGTCTGGTTCGGAAATGCTGGGTTCAATATGACCTGGCTTCCTTAGTTGTCTTCGCCCAAGGCAGCTGATCCGTCAAGGAAAGATGTATCTGGCAGCGTTTTGCCGAACTTTTTAGAAAGGGGATGACTTGACCAGCACTGGGATTCATAGTATAACCCTAGTCCCTTTATCCGCACTTGAGCAGGAGCGTGGATGCAGTGATATTGAAAAGCACCAAATGGCCTGGGAAAATCCAGGTCTATTGTTTGTGGTACCGTTTGTCGCAAGGCAGGATATCTTGGCTCTGCCTAAGCGTCCGAATGGAAAACTGTTGCACCATAGGTTACTGCAATGCGTCTCTGGGTCATCTCTAGTGCTCTTGTTAGATGTCAATGTAAATGCTGTCATCGATCACCCAGTTAGCCACTGCTTTTGAAAACAGGTCGATCGTCGTTGCCAGATCGATAAAGACCTCCGTGTTCTTTTGTAAGCGATATGTCTGACGAATGGCCTGCGATCCTGGTGAGCTCAAAGGGTCACGTACTTTTCCTCGAAGAACGCGCACTCGCTTGTCGAGGCACCTCGCTAACCCGGGTGTGCGCAAGAAGACGGGACTTCGGTTTCCGCAAGCCGTTTTTGAACGCTTACGACGCGTAGAAACGGCAGTCAACGCCGAGCTTTTTCTTTCTTCGACGGAAGAGCGACCCACAACATCGTCCATCCTCCGTTCTTCAGCGATCGTCGACTTCGGTTCCGAGTCGCTCCAAGCTGAGGTGTGCTGCGCATATGGAGAGTCTGTTTTTCAGCCGTTCCTCTCCTGTTAGCAATGAAGCTCTAGTCAAGTGCAGGCCTTGTTGCCGCATGGTGTCGGGAGCTCTATCTGTGGGCCTGGACCAGCGCCGATTCCATTTCGAATGCTGTGTTCAGGCCGAGATGAGCTAAGTGAAAATCTTTGTGGCTGCCTTAAAGTTGGCGGGCTAATTACGACTCCCGCACTTCAGCCATTTACAACATCATTCGAGGAGCCGTCAGAGCGTCATGCCTGCGATATGTCAATACGACGCATGCTTCGACCTGCTAAAACGCTATAGCTTGGCCTGAAATCTAGCTGCTTGCTCTTTGCTCCAAATCGGCATGACTTTGTTCATATTTAGGCTACTCGAATTCTGAGTTTTGCTATTGTATACAAAGCCATACTACGGTATGGCAGAGGCTAGTTGGCTGGGATGTAGAGCTACTCCGCGTCCATTGCGACTTTCCTGCAAAAGCGAGACAAGGGTGGACCTTTTTCAAGACGCTGAAAAGCGAGAACTTGTGGAGAGTGAGGGGAAAATGAGATTTGAACACAAGCGATCAGTCGCGAAATCAAGTAGTTTCGCCATAATGACGCTATTAGTCGCAGCCTGTGGAAGCTCGACTCCAGCAGCATCGTCGGCCTCGACTAGCTCAGCAAAAGCTACGTCGACTACCGCATCGGCAGCGGGCCAACTCTCTCAGGCCCAAGCTGAAATCGCCAAGTATACGTCGATGCCGACTTTCGTCGATCCTGGTCCTGCGATTGACGTTTCCAAGCTCAAGGGAAAGAAAGTGCTGGTGGTGTTGGATGCCCCAGCCCCATCGCTTCAAAATATTGCTGCTGCAATATCGCAGGCTGGCCAAGCAGCTGGAATTCAAGTTCAGGTGTTTAACGGCCAAGGTACGCTTAGCACCATAGAACAAGGTATTCAGCAGGGAATTGACCAGCAGGTAGGAGCGATCATTCTGGCTGGGGTCGCGACATCCCAGGTACCGTCATCGGTCGCCGCAGCAAATGCAGCGAAAATTCCAATCGTGGATGTGGTGGCTGGCGAACCAACTCCTGATGTGGCTGGCCAGGGTTATGGCTCCAGCATATTTGGTGGTTCAGGGCCGTCATGGGTCGAGTTGGGGCGGCTTATGGCTGACACTGCGATAGTACATTCTTCGGGTGGCAGCATTAATGTTGCAATTATTACCTTTGACAATCCGATTAGTACTGGCGTTGTCGAGGGCATAAAGGCAGTGTTCTCCACATGCTCTAATTGCCACATAATTTCGTCCCAAGATATTGAGCCCACAAACTGGGCAACCAAGGTTGCTGGAGCGACTTCGTCACTAATTCTCGCTAATCCGAGCCTCAACTACGTGTTTCCTGTGAGTGATACCCCATCGATCTTTGCTACTGCAGGCGTGAGCCAGGCAGGAGCCGCAGATCATGTCACGGTGGTTACTTCGGGAAGTAATGGCCCGGCAACTATTGCGTTAGTGCAAAAGGGACCTATCATGATCGCAGATCCCGGCTCCTCTGCACCATGGTCAGGCTGGGAGGCGATGGACCAGGCTCTCCGCGCCATGAGTGGAATGAAACCAGGAAATCCGGCAACTCCTATTCGTTATCTTGACAAGTCAAATCTTGCCGGTTTGCAATTGACCCCTGATTTGAGCAGCGTTTTTGGTGATTCCTATGTTGCGGGGTATAAAAAACTATGGGGTCTCGGCTAGGTTTTCCACTGAAATTCGGATCGTCAGCCCGATGCCGGGTTTAAGCGGGCACGCCTTGAGATTGTCATAGCCTGCGCAGCTGCAAGTTAGCAGATGAGCGTTCTGACGTAGCCCAGCCATAAAGAAGTTGAATCCGAAAGCTGTGACGGTGGCCTTGATGCTGCCGCCACAGCTTTCGTCGCTCGAGGTAATGGGTATCTATCTCGGGACTAAGGTCCTTTCCACCCAAGCGGGGGTCAGGACACTGATGGGTGCCATTGGCAGCCGGAGTGTCTGCATTGGACCTCTGGCTTAGCTAACCGTCCCGAGAAGGCAAGCTGGTATCTTTCGACTGCCCAACTATCGGAGGTGGGGCATCCGAAGAAGGGTTACTTCCCACAAGCGCGCTGCCCGAGGTTCGATCGGGTCGAATTTGAGGCGCTTCCTACAAATGGGCAGGCCCGATTCGCGGAATGTGGATGAACCAAAGATAATAAGCGTACTGCGATGCCAACTGCCGTCCGGATCGACGCTCGGGAAATTGCAGCGCATTGAGGATCTCATCGCCGAATCATCTCACGCAGGTATTGCCAGGTTCAGTCGCGAAGGTAATCTAAACTACTGAAGTCGCGCTTCTGCTAGGTGCCGCCTTTGAAATTCCAGGCCAGCTTGCACATGATCTCTAGCAGCAGCCTCAGCGGCATCGGGATCTCCGGCCTGAAGTGCGGCCAGAATTCGGCGATGTTCAATAAAAACGCGTTGCTCGGCGCCCTTGAGGTTAGCCTGCTGCATTGCCAAGCTAACCATATCTGCTACGATCCTGTTGATTATAAGTAGTCGCCGATTGCGAGCTGCCTCCAGTATTTGCCGATGGAACAGAAGGTTGGCTCGAACGGCAGTGGTGTTATCACCTATTGCGCCAGCCTCGGCAACTCGTTCGTTGGTTGACTCCAACGTCAGAAGCTCTCCCTTGGTGATCCACTTTGCGGCCAGTCTTGCGGCGTGTCCGTCTACCGCCCAGCGGACTTCAAAGATCTCTTCAAGGTCGACGATACTGGTAACTGGAACAATAAGACCAACACGGGGAATCGTTTCTACGAGCATTTCCGATTCGAGCAGGTGGAGTGCCTCACGCACTGGAGTGCGGCTAACGTTGAGGTTCCTCGCCAACTCTTCCTCGGTAAGTCTGGTACCAGGGGAATGCTTTCCTTCTAAGATCGCCGCCTTGATGTTTTCGTAGGCGTAGCTCATTGCTGACCCGCTGCGTCTGGCGAGCGGCTTAGAAACTGGAAGCGATGTATCCCCTTGCATACGACAGATTCTACCTTTGCAAAATTCAAGGGTAGGTATGTTTTCTAAAATGGCGCGGACGTGTTATCAGAAATAGCAGAGAGTACGTTATAAACAGAGATCGATACCCAATAGGTCGAATGTTGCTGCGGTTACCTTGAGCCACTTGTAATCTATCGGCCGGCTTCCCTTAACCAAACATTGCGCCGGTCATGCGCTATCGAAGTGCAGTCGAGCACGGGTCCTTTGCCCTGTACTGAGCCTTTAGGGCTGGAAATTAGAGTTTCCGGCTCTTTCAGCAAGGCCAAGTATGGCACTGGCCCTTTTGAAATCCTTTCTGCAACTTTCAGGCGTTAGCTATGAACCGCCCGTGACGGTACTTGCGGATCTGGACCAAATTGGAAGAAGTCCCCGGGTCGCGGGTTTGGCGAAGAACCACACGATGAAGCGTCCATCATCTCGTGTGTGGGTTGGTCGCCTTGGTGCCGCCGTGATGGTTTCCCTTGCGTCCTTGCACAATGGGTGCCGACTTCCTGTCGTGCCCTGCATCGGGACCCATTTGAATACCGATACAGTCCACCATATAAACATTCCATTTGGAATCGACGGAATTGCGCCACCTTGCCGTTTTTGTCGCTGCCGAATGTCTAGTTTCTCTCTGCAGGCGCCGTGAAATGCTAGTGAGGCACCATCGCAGTGGCGTGTCGTGAGCTGGCTGCTCGGGAGATCGCGCAATGCTAGGACGAGATTAATGTAATCAGGAAGCTAATGAGTGTCCCATCGAAACCAGCGAATGCCTACGCCGGCGAAACATACTATGTAGGCGAGAGTTACTAAAAGGGAAAGCGAATCGTGGCCGGCCCATTTAGCCGGGTTGATGGCAGCGGAAAAGAGAGCCATGACCGTGCCTACTGGCGACCAGGAGGCTATGAACTGAAGTGCTCCGCCGAGCGCGCCACTAATTCCGAACAGACCTAAAAAAATCAGAGCGGCAAAGACAATTCGACCAGCTGCGTTGACGGTATCAGATGATTTGAGCATGCCAACCAATGCCAGTCCAATACTCAGGAATAGGGCGCCGCCCAGAATCGAAATCGCGAGAACCAGTACATACTGCCCGAAGCCGAGAGTCAGGTGGTACATCGAGGCGCCAACGATGACGACCAGTAGCGCGATAACCAGATTTGCGACTACCTGGATTGCAAGACGACTCGTTATTATCATCCATGTCGGTGCGGGGGTTACTCTGAGCCGCTGGAATACGCCTGCGTCTCGATCTCTGGCAACACCAAGAGTGTATCCGAGCATTGAAGTCGACATTAGGCCGTAGGTAATGGCGAGGCCGACCAATATGAGTGAACCGCCAAGACGCTGCTGGGCTTTGTTGCCATGCGTGGTGAACAAGATAACCATCGGCAGAAGTATGCTCAATACAACTGATCGTCGATTTTTCACTAGCACCAACAGGTCAGCTTTCAGCAATGATCCATATATCAGCTTTGGACCTGGGCTCATTGCTTGCTCGTAGCTAGTCACGTATTTCACTTCCAGTCAGTCCGATGAAAACATCTTCAAGCGTTACATCACCATGGGCCACATTTTTAACTCTGACGTCGTCTTTGTGCTTCTCAATAATTCGATTGGGTGTGTCGCAAGTTACCAGCTTGCCATGGTCGATGATCGCAACTCGATCGCATACAGTCTGCGCCTCTTCCATTGAGTGGGTTGTGAGAAGTATGCTGCCTCCAGCTTGGCGGACATGCTCGATTCTTCCCCATAGCTGTCGACGTGATTGGGGATCCAGTCCCGATGTCGGCTCGTCGAGAAGAAGCAGGACAGGGTTGTGGATCACAGCGATCAAAAGCGCAAGGCGCTGTTGCTGCCCTCCCGACAGCTGCTTGAAGGGCTTTCCCGCCTCATTTGAAAGGCCGATATCTTCCAATCTTTCATCGATTTCACGCCGACTCAGCCTGATTCCGTAAAGGCCGGAATAAAGACTGACGATCTGCCTGATGGTGAGCTCGGACTGGAAACTAGTTGCTTGCAACTGGACGCCCATTATTGCCTTGGCGCGCTGGGGATTGTCGGTGATATCGATTCCGTCGATCAGCACTTGACCCGAGCGGGGCTTGATAAGTGCTTCAATGGAACTCATGATGCTAGTTTTCCCTGCTCCATTTGGCCCAAGCAGCCCGAATATTTCTCCGCGTTCAATCTCCAAGCTGACCTCGTCAACCGCTATCTTTGTCCCATATGCGACCGAAAGGCCTTTAACCTCCAAAATCAAAGGTTTGCCCGAACGTTGCGGTTCTGTCATTTAGGCTCTCCATTCGAACGGGTCCAGGTTAAGGCGTTTGCAATCAGTCGATTTGCTATCTTGTCAAGCATCGAAATCAACTCCTCAGCTTCGCCCGTTGTAGCAGACGCGGCAGCCTCGGCGATCACCTTGTCAATTGGTTCATAGGCAAGCCGAGCTCCCTGGCGCGCAACATCGGTATTGCCTCGAACAAGCGTGCGGCGTCGGTCGGCAGGGTCCACTTCAGTTTGGAATACTCCCAGCGTACACAGGCGGGCCACGGAAGTCGAGACCTGGCTCTGCAACAGTCCTGTTCGTCCGCAGATGTCGCCAATCGTGGTTGCTGGGTGTTCGTATACGTCGAATAGCACGAGCTTGACGGTGGTGGGCAGTTTCCTCAGTCCATCTGAGGGCATTGAACTCTCTCCGAGATTGGCGAGTTTGCGTCCTAAAAGGAACAGTTCGAGAGAATTCATAATGAAAATGATACATCATCATTGATATGAAATATTCAAATTTTTGACGTGGTCTTGAACTTCGGCACAGTCGTTCCTCTTCCAGGCATATCTATTCGGAATGCGAACTGAATATGCCTGGGAAGAGTAATTCGGGATCCCTGGGATCATCGCCTGGCCGGCGATTCCGTCTGTGCATTTTGTTCTATCCGATTGCCAGCAGGTGTATGGGTATATTGAAGTGATCTTTGCTGATTCTTGCTATGGTTCAATTTGCACAACCGTCGGCACACAGCCCTGGATCGCAGCGTCTCATTCGGAATTTATTGGGCAGGCGCCGATCTTTGCAGTAAATGAGGGCTTCTCTTAAAAGGCCGCCAGCTCATCCAACCACGGCCGAGCCCGTAAAATAGCGCTCCCAGCGAGCCGACAAAGAATCCAACCGGCCAGTCTGAGAGGTACGAGAGCGCAAGGGCTATCCATACTGTCAAGAGCGCAAAGGCAACCGCGAGCAGGATAGCGACGAGGGGCCTGCTTGTAAATGAGCGTGCTGCCGCAGGTGGACCTACCATCAGAGAAAATACTAACAACGCCCCTACTACGGGCAGCGACATCACTGTAGCGAGTGCAAGTACCAGCAAGAAAAGGATTTCCATATGGCTGCTACGGATACCAGACACTTCAACCAAATCTGGTGAGAGCGAATCCAGCATCAGGGGTCGATAGAGAATTGCGGTCGCCATAATGGCAACGACACCTAGAAATGCGACCAGAAGAATTTGGCTGGTGCTCGTGCCAAGGACCTCGCCGAAGAGAAAAGAATAAATTGCCGGCGCATATTCGTTGGTAAAACTGAAGAAAAGAGCTCCGAGGCCAAGCAGGAAGACAAGCGAGAGAGCGGTTGCGACGCCCTGTTTACCTCGACCTCCGAGTCGGTTGATCCCAAGAACTCCCAGCGCGGCGAACACTGCCAAGCCAATGAACGAATTTATCCCCAGCAGACTCGCAGCTGCCGCGCCGGGGAAGCTCCCTAAAGGCAGGGCGTGTGCCTCGAACGCGTTCCCCCGCAATACGACGAAGAATCCGACTACCCCAGCCACGACCGCCACGATCGAAGCGATTATCCATGCATTCAACATGAATCCGGAGAACATAGCTAGGACCTGCCAGACCGTAGGGGTGTCGCGATCTTTGCTGATACGATGCCGCCGCGTCCCGATACGAGGCCCGTTATCAAGTAGGCAAGGAACACTAGCATCACGATAAGAAAGCTCACCGGCAGGTTGTGTCCCGGGATCCAGTTTGCGCTGTCGTATGCCAAAAGAATTCCTAGCCAGACCGCGCCTAAACCGATCAGCGCCGCCAACCATATTGCAAGATTGGGGCGTTTTGCCAGCCGGAGTGCTGTTGCCGCAGGGCCGATCAGAAGAGCGGTAGACAGGATCGCGCCAACGCTGATGGCGGAGAGGGCGACTGCGGAACCGAGAACGAGCATCTGGACCAAGCCAACTAGGCGCACGCGTATGCCCTGTACTGCCGCAATTTCCGGGTTGATGGAACTGAGCAGCAGCGGTCTGTAAAGTGCGATCAAAATAGTCAAGGTGACGGAACCGACAATGACCACTAAGAGTTCAGTCCGTGACGGAATTGCAAACATGGAACCGAACAGCACTGCAATCGTCGTGCCGGATGTGCTTGTAGTGGTGACATCCAAGTAAAGGAAAAGCGCAGCCAGCCCAAGTCCCGCACCGAAGACCACCCCAGTGGCGAGATCCCTGCCGCGCGCTCTTTCAACTCCGACTAATTCCATTCCTCCAGCTCCAAGTATTGCCATTCCTAGGAACCCGAGCAGGGGATTGATCCCTAATAAATATGACGCAGATCCGCCTGCGCTGCTTACATCGGCGAGCGAGTGGCCAGCAAACGCCTGGCCCCGGATGACAGTGAAGATGCCAACGACCGCAGAAACAATGGCCGCAACTCCGCCAACGAAAAGCGCCGTAAGAACAGGCTGGCTCGAGAAGAATCCAGGCTCGAAAATGAAATTGAGGAGCGTTTTCATGGCGATTTGCTCGTTTCAGACGTGGCACAGTCACGTCCGGGCTCAAAATACTCGTCGCCTGGCCCGGTGGTGATCAAAATCCGCCCGTGAACCCTGATCACGTCGACATGGTAGCCATACAGATTGCTCAATACTGCACCGTCGATTACTTCGCTTACCGGACCACTCGCTGCATGGCCGTTGGCCAGATAAACTAACCTGTCCATCGCCCCCATCAGCGGATTGATGTCGTGAGCCGAGAGCAGAATCGTGATCTGCTGCTTACGCGCGAGCTGGTTCAGCAGAGTGACAACTTCTGCCACGCTTCTTATGTCTAGATTTGCAAGTGGCTCGTCGAGAAGCAGAAGCCTGGGGCGGCGAATCAAGGCGTGCGCAATTAGGAGTCGCTGTTGCTGACCTCCAGAAAGTTCTCCAATGCGCTGATCGGCAAAATCCTCGGCATTTACGGCGCGGAGCATATCGTCCACTTGCCGACGACGCTCTTTGGAAGGAAGTCGAATCCCAAGCCGCTGGCCGTCCAATCCCAATTCCACCAGGTCTCTGGCTCTTACAGGTATATCAGGATCAAGCTGGATTTTTTGAGGGACGTACCCGATCGATCGCCGACGGGCGAATTCCGCGCTGCCCTCGAAAAGAATCGACCCTTCCGCAAGCCGGTGGAATCCAAGTATCGCGCGCAGCAGCGTCGTCTTCCCCGAGCCGTTTGGACCGATGAGGCCGCTGAATTCTCCGGAGCGCAATTCGAAATTGACATCATGGAGAATCTCTTTATTTCCCAGGAC
>DAHVKW010000032.1 GCA_027320695.1 Actinomycetota bacterium
ATTTGTAATTTACAACTATTTTTTTGCCCGGAAGGCGTGTCTCATAGTTTTCGCAACGAACTCAGTTATAGATCGCGAATGACCATCTCAGACAGAGCTGCGAATCCCTTTCGCTTCGATTCACCAAAATGGCAAAACAATTCCCCTTAATTGCCAATTTGGACCTAACCTCAAAACTCCCGGAGCAAATTGATCCAGTATCATTGTCCCGCCTTTGGCGTACCCAAGCTGATTTGCCGCAATAGGCCGCTGGCCAATGAGCCACATGACAGGTATTCTCCGCCCTATCCCTTCAGAAATTACCCGTCGCGTTGGTCCAAGATAATAAGCAGCCACGCTTGCGACGTGGTAGGTTAGGTCCGCTGTCATTCTCTGACGTGGCAAGTTGGACGAAAGAGCATCCCCGGGTTCGATCGGCCGCATTTGACTGAACGTTTAGACTCGTCCGCTGGATTGATAATATTCCACCTGGTTGTGGACTGCATGACGTCACGAGAGCCATTCATGTCTATAAAGATCGCGATTATTGAGGGACTAACTATTGAAGACGACGGAGCCTGATACCGCCAACCCGCAACCTGAACCGAATCTGAGGGCTGCCTGGCGCGTAGTATCCGTTCGGGCAATTCGTAGCTTCACTCAGGCCTTCCTGAATGTCGTTACTCCCTTGTATCTGCTAAGCAGAGGGGTATCTGCCGGCGAGCTTGGCGTATTTTTCACGCTCTCGTTCCTTATTGGCGCACTGATGTCTGTGCCAGTTGGCATATTTGCTGACCGCTGGGGGCGCAAGCCATTTCTGATTTCATTTACTATTTTGATGCTGATTTGGGGCATCACGTTTACCTTCACCACCAATCTGCCGATCATGATCCTTGTCAGCGTGATATCGGGCATTGGGCGAGGCGGCGGAGGGATGGGCGGCGGCCAAGCCGGGCCATTCGCGCCAGCTGAATCCGCCTTGCTGGCTGACCTGGCTCCAGAATCCCAACGACGGAAGGTGTTCTCCTGGAACGGCGTGGCTTCTTCCCTAACGGCCGCCGCCGGGGCCGCCCTTGCAGGTCTGCCGGTGCTTCTCAAGAAGTACCACCTGGCGCTGCTTAGTTCGAATGAAGGCCTGTTCTTTCTCACTATCGTTCTCGCCGTAGTTTCCCTTTTCATATTGATCACAGTGCGCGAACCTCCCAGGAAAGCTCGAAACAAGAAAAACAAAAAAATTCTCAGCCGCAAATCAACGAAAACTGTTATCCAACTCTCGATCATGGGTGCTTCAAACGCATTCGGCATAAGCTTTGTAAACTCGCTTTTCGTTATTTGGCTTCATCTCCGCTTTGGCGTCGGCCAGGGGTATATCGGCCCTGTCTTCACCGCGAGCTACCTGCTCTCTGCCGCGAGCGTTTGGTTGGCGTCAATAATGGCCAACCGAATCGGATCTGTCCGGACGATCGTATCCACAAGAATCATCGCCGCCCTGTTGATGGTTGCAACTGCGTTGTCCCCGACCTTTTTGATCGCGATAATATTTCAGATTTTGCGCACAGCTTCCACCATGATGGCAGCTCCGGTCCGGCAATCATTCACTATGGGCCTTTTCCCGTCGGAGGAAAGGGGTTCGGCCTCGGGCTTGACAGGAGTGGTTCGAAGGCTTTCCGCGTCCGTCAGCCCGCCCATTGCCGGAGGCCTATTCGAGCTTGGGTACCTCGATGTTCCGTTCTTCCTAGGCGCTGGCTTCCAGATACTGAGCGCCCTACTCTACCGGCAATTCTTCGGACATATCGAACCAGTGACTACCAAGTCGCAGACGCTAAGCGCTGAAGCGCTTGAACTAGCGGAACCATTCGGAGACGATGAAACCCCCTAAGATGAGACACCTCGCGAATCTAGCGAACTTTTCTCACCTGGCCATGACCGAGCGCATCGGTAAATCTCACAGCTCCCGCTAGGGCGGGATCGGAATCGACCGGAGGGCGCGCTAGCTTTGGCGCCCCTTGGAACAGGACCCGGTTTGTCTGTAACACCTGGCGGCACTGGGCATGGGAAATTCAGCAGATACTTCTCGCTCCAAACTACATCCTGCAAATTATCCTGATTGTGATATACCGGGCCGTCCAAATCTTGCGCCAGGGCGGTTCTTGATTTGCTGATCTATAACCAGCGGCGCAGCCAATCAAGGGTACGGCGCCAAGCATCGATGGAGGCGTCCCGGTGATATCGGTCCGGATTGGTGTCATTATGGAAAGCGTGCTGAGCCCCGGGGTAAACAACCTCTTCAAAGACTTTGTTGTGCTCTGCCATGGCAGCTTTTATATCGTCGATTCCTGCGTTGATCCTATCGTCCAAGCTCCCGTAGATTCCTAGAACGCTGGCCTGGATTTTGGGAACGTCTTCAAGTGGAGGATTTGGGCCATAGAAGGGCACAGCTGCCCTGATCCTGGCATCTTTGGTGATCAGCCTCCACGCCATTCCTCCACCAAAGCAAAATCCAACGACGCCTATGCGCTCTGCCGAGACAGATTCATCGCGAGCAAGAAAACTCACAGCAGATATCAGGTCTTCGACAAGTTCATCGCGTCCTATCGTGCCAAGAGCGGTCGTCGCATCCGCAGAGTCCGAGAATGACTTGGTCCCTCCGCGCCGGGAAAGCAGATCGGGCGCCACGGCAACATAGCCTTCACGTGCAAAGCGTCTTGCAACATCTTCCACATACGGCACAAGACCCTTGTTCTCGTGGATCACAATCACACCTGGAAGCGATTCGCCTACCCTGGGCTTGGCGGCATAGACCAGGACGTCTGACTCACTGCCCGCAGCACGATCTCGCCAGGCGATGATATTGCCTTCCAATTCTTCCACTTGCGATTCATTTGGCGAAGCCGGCGCGCCAAGCGCTGCGCTACCGGACTGCACAGCCTGAGCATTATCCAGCCCATCGTCGAAAACCGCAAGCCGCCGGTCTCTTTCGTCCAAAGTGATATAGCCCAGCTCAGCTTCCTCGAAAATTTCGCCTCGAAGATACTCCTTCAGTTCCATTATTGCATCACCCCGTTATTTCCCTAGCTAGCTACTCTTGGTTATCCTTGCTCCACGCTATCGGCGCGCTGCACCTCCGTGCGGCCTCATTGGCAGGCAATGTGGAGTCCCAATCCTTTGCTATGAACCGTTTGGCGGTGACACCATCAGACTCCCTGGACGCCAGCCAAACCACAGGAGGACCCATTACCTCAGGCGGTACCAACTTGGATCTGTCTATACCTTTGTCTTCGGGTACAAAACTGGTATTTGCCGCTCCACCCGGGACAAGAACGTTTACCGTAACGCCGGTCCCTCGCAAATCACCCGCCATAGCTGAGGCAATCGCCTCATTGCCTGCCTTTGACGGGCCATATGGAAACATGCCGCTGCGAATCATAGTCGAAAGACTCGTCGTGACACTTACGATTCTCCCCCATCCTTGTTCAACCATCAAGGGGGTCACAAGCCTAGCCAAAATAAAAAATCCAACCGTATTCACATCGAGAAACTGCCTCAGCGTTTCCGGTTCAACCTCCCAAAACCTGATCGGGTCGCTGTGATAGGTTTTCCTGATTGAGAGCAATCCCATTCCGGCATTAGAAACCGCAATATCCACGCGTCCAAACCGGGCAAGGCACAGATTGACAACTCCCTCGACATCCGCCTGAATCGATATGTCTGCGGCTGCGGGTATGATCTGACCGCCCATCTTGTTGGCAAGGTCATCGACCATCTCTTTGTCGCGGTCTACCGCAATGACCGAGGCTCCAGCGTTTGCGAGAGCAATCGACATCGCCCGGCCCAAGCCACGTCCTGCGCCGGTGACAATAGCGATCCTTGCCGTCAAAGCCGAGGCATCTGGTGTCATTTATTCAGTATCTTAATCATTACAAATCCCCCGTAAAATGTCCGCTTTCAGAGCAACGAAGCCTTCTCGCGAAAGAATGCGGCGAAAACGCATCCCAGCCAGGTCAATTGCACCGCTGGTATGACACTATAAATACTGCCATACCAGCAACTTGTCCGTTAGAACTTCTGGATCCAAGTCAGCGGCATGCAAAATGGAGACGGAGTCAATTCAACACCTCGGCGCTCCAAGACTTCTACCCATTTTCGGGACGCACGGCCCAAACGATCACATCCACCAACGGAAGACCTATGTCGCCGGCGGCGCGCTCCTTGCGCTCCAAATCTATCACTTCGAGCCCCGGAAATGCGTCCTTCAGCGAATCTTCCGTATAAAGGCGCTCAGGCTGGGGCGGTCCACCCTTGCCAAGCGACTCCAGGTGATGGCCCACAAGAAGCAGATGCCCGCCGGCCGCTACAGCCGCGGAAGCAGCAGCCAGCAACTTAGCTCGCTCTTCAGGCATCCACTGAATATACGCCAGAACTACGAGGTCAAATTGCTCGCCCCTGTTGAGATACTCCACAATGTCGCCGACTACTGTCTTGACGGAGATGTTCTCCTCAGCCGCAGCGGAGTCCAATCGCCCGAGAGCGACATCAGATAAATCAACCGCCGTTACCTGCCAATTCCTTCTAGCGAGCCACAAGCTGTTGCGCCCTTCGCCCGCACCCAGGTCAACAGCCCTTCCAGGCGGCAGATTTTGCGCAAGCTCGACAAGCGACTCGTCGGGTTCCACGTTGAATAGTCGGCTTGCGCTGGCATAGCGGTCATTCCAGTGACCTTGGTCGTGTCCATGGTGATGATGGTCTGTCATGTCTGTTCTCCTTCTCATACATCGCTGACCGAGATAGACCCGCTAACCCGCTGATTCTTCCAAGGGGTCAAGGGCAGCCGTGCCAAAGCCGCGAGACCGAAGCACTCAGGTACTAGACAACCCGAATTGCATCCGCCAAGGTCCATACCCCGAGGTTAGCGTCACACCCGCGCATCTAAAGCACTGCTCGCATGAGCACTCCGCATCCAACCTCGGTCTCGACGAGACAAATCTCTGACGCACAGAGAAACCCGCCAACGCCACCGGGTCCCTCCAACCTAGAGAACCGGTCGGAACCGTTTTTGACCAGCCTTAGCACCCGTCTCCCAGAAACCACTGTTCCCGCTCAGCGCACGACCGTTCCAATGGAGTTATTGGGCATGCGATCGAGCCCAATCTTGAGAGCAATCTGCCTCTGGGATCACTGACCGCGGAGCCACAAGACCTTGACCGCTCAAGACTGAAAGTCCCGTGCCGATCCAGTTTTTGACATACCCTCGACATGCTGGAATTATTAACTCGAGGATTTACTAGTCGCTACACGTTGAGTACGAATACGGGGACTTTGCAGAGGAGATTTTTAGTATAAACCCGCAGAATGTAAAATAAAAAAGGTAGGTTTGAGGTAGAACCGTTATCTTGAACCACCTTGTCGGCAAATGGCTCATTTAGAGAGAACAGATAGCCCGGGACTGCCACTACTCGTTGGAACGCCAATGGTTAGTGTCAGCTAGCCGATCTATCTTTGGAGGCAGTTGGGCGTGAAACCAACCGAAATCAATAATCCGAATTTTTTCCACAGAGTGGTTGATTGCCAGTGGGCCTGTCCCGCTCACACCAACGTACCTGAATACATACGGCTTATCGCACAAGGTCGATACGACGATGCTTACATGGTCAATCGCACCTCGAACGTATTCCCAGGAATTCTTGGTCGTACATGCGATCGCCCGTGCGAGCCAGCATGTCGTCGGGCACGCGTCGATGGCACGCCAGTGGCGATATGTAGGCTCAAGCGCGTTGCTGCCGACCTGAAAGGTGACATCACCGAGCGCCTGCCCAAAGGCGCAGAGACTCTAAACGGCAAAAGGGTCGCATGCGTGGGCGCGGGTCCTGCGTCGCTGACAGTTGCCAATGATCTGCTGCCGCTTGGCTACGCAGTAACCATATTCGAAAGCTCCTTAAAGCCGGGTGGCTTGATGCGCACAAACATTCCGTCTTTCCGCCTTCCAGAGGAGGTTCTAGACTCCGAAATCGAAGCCATAGTCTCCATGGGCGCCCACATGCGTTATGGCACTGAAATCACCAGTATGAAACAGTTGTTAGACGATGGTTTCGATTCGATTTTTGTCGGAAGCGGCGCGCCAAGAGGTAAGGATCTTGAACTTGAGGGCCGACGGGACGGAAGCGGGGAACGGATCCACATTGGAATCGACTGGCTCCAGTCGGTCGCCTTCGGCCATATAACAGAGATCGGTAAGCGCGTGCTGGTCATTGGTGTTGGAAATACGGCAATGGACTGTTGCCGAACTGCGAGGCGTCTCGGCGGCAAAGATGTAAGGATCATGGCAAGGCGCCCTCGCGAATATTTCAAGGCGTCACCGTGGGAGCTTGAAGATGCCGAAGAAGAAGGCATTGAGATTGTCGTCAATTACGCCCCGAAACGCTTCGTTATTGAAGACGGCCAGCTCGAAGGCGTGGAATTCGACATCGTCAAATGGAACGAAGGCGCCACGCATTCCGAGGTACTCGACACGGTGATAATCCCTTGCGATGATGTCATCCTCGCTATTGGCCAGGAAAATGCTTTTAGCTGGATCGAGCGCGATATCGGAATCGAGTTCGGCAAATGGGATATGCCGGTCGTAGACGAAGTCACCATGCAGTCGACCCACCCTAAAGTTTATTTTGGAGGTGACGCCGCGTTTGGACCCAAAAACATCATCTGGGCGGTGGCTCACGGCCATGAGGCGGCTATCTCTATCAATAACTATTGTCAAGGGGCGCCGGTTGGCGATCGTCCTCCAATTGGGATGAACCTGATCAACCAGAAGATGGGCCTGACCGAATGGAGCTATCACAACGACTTCAACCCGTCACCACGGCAGCAGATGACCCACGTGGATCTAATCAAACGATTTGAAGATCTCAGCCTCGAAGTCGAGCTTGGATTCAACCCAGAGCAGACGGCCCGAGAGGTCGAGCGCTGCCTGAATTGTGACGTCGAACCGGTGTTTCAGGCGAAGCTGTGTATTGAATGCGACGCGTGCATTGACGTTTGCCCCGTCCAGTGCTTGACAATTACTGAAAACCACGAGGAAGAACTGGACTTGCGAAGGCACCTCACAGCCCCTGCTGAGGCTTTGGATCAGCTTCTTTACGTTTCTTCAACGCTGGCTCAAACTGGAAGAATCATGGTCAAGGACGAAAATATCTGTGTTCACTGCGGCCTCTGTGCCGAACGTTGCCCAACTGCGGCATGGAACATGGACAAGTTTGTTCTCCAGCTGAGCTATGCCGGAACTTCTAACAATAAAGGCAAGTAATGACCCAACAAATCGATCAGACTGGGCTGGATAATCCAGACCCGACGAATTCCACCAATGGCTCCCACAAACTTCCCATGAAGGTTAACGACTTCGCAATTCGCTTTGCCACCGTAAATGGAACCGGCTCTGCAAGCGCCAACAACCTTTTGCTAAAGGCAATATTTCGCATGGGAGTTCCGGTATCAGGGAAAAACCTCTTCCCATCGAATATCCAGGGTCTGCCGACCTGGTATGAAATCAGGGTCAATGGCTCCGGATTTACGTCGCGCGCTACAAGCTTCGATCTTGTCGTGGCTATGAACACTCAGACTTATGAAACCGATATCGCCTCGGTCCGACCAGGCGGATACCTCATTTATGACTCCAG
Organism: Actinomycetota bacterium; assembly: GCA_027320695.1. Taxonomy (GTDB): domain Bacteria; phylum Actinomycetota; class Acidimicrobiia; order Acidimicrobiales; family Acidimicrobiaceae; genus SCQM01. The sequence continues at coordinate 7,647 of DAHVKW010000032.1, forward strand.
CTGGTTTATCCCCACCAAATTGCTGCGGGACGACATCAACTTCCTTGGGATACCGTTTTCGACCCTGTTTGCCGAGGAGTTCTCCGAGTCGCGCGAGCGGATTTTGATGCGAAACATCGGATATGCGGGCGCCGTGGCGGCCGCGATATCACTTGATACGACCGTGCTAGCGGAGCTGCTTGATGAGACCTACTCCAGCAACGAAAAGCTGCGAAATTCAAATCACCGCGCGCTGGAGCTAGGTTACAACTATGCAATGGAAAACTTTCATTGTCCGCTGCCTCTACGCCTTGAGCACATCAGTACGAACAAAGACAAGATCCTGATCGACGGCAATACTTCAACGGCGCTTGGGTGCATATATGCGGGCGCCACGGTGGCAGCTTGGTATCCGATTACGCCAGCGACTTCAGTCGCGGAGAACTTCACCAAGCTCTGTTCGCGCTATCGCAGTGAAACTATCACCTTGGAAGACGGAACCACCGAGGTGAAAAACAACTACATAGTTCTCCAGGCCGAAGATGAGCTTGCCGCTCTCGCAATGGTTGTCGGGGCTTCTTGGGCTGGTGCAAGAGCATTTACATCAACGTCCGGCCCTGGAATCTCCCTCATGAACGAAATCTTGGGCCTCGCCTACTACACCGAAATTCCAGCGGTGATCATTGACGTGCAACGTACCGGGCCTTCCACCGGCATGCCAACCAGGGTGCAACAGGCAGACATCATGGAATGTGCATATGCCTCGCATGGAGACACCAAACACATACTGCTTTTCCCTGCTGACCCTGAGGAGTGCTTCCGTTTCACGGCCAAGGCATTCGACCTCGCCGAACATTTTCAAACTCCGGTAATGGTTCTATCGGACCTGGACATCGGGATGAACGACTGGGTGGTGCCCAAGCTTGACTGGGACGACAATTACAACTGGGATCGCGGAAGGGTTCTTAGCGCCGAAGACCTGGAATCAATTGCAAAGTTTTACCGCTACTCCGACGAGGATGCTGACTTCGTAACTCCACGCACGCTTCCCGGCATTTCTACAAAAGGCGCCTATTTTAACCGCGGTTCCGGGCACGACCGCTTTGGAGGCTACACCGAGAGTTCAGATTCCTATATTCAGGTTGTGGACAGACTGGTTAAAAAGCACCAAGCGTCCGCCAAATACATTCCGGCGCCAATAGTCGAGACTAAGCCTGGAGCCAGATTTGGCGTTATAACGCTTGGAAGCTGCGAAATGGCTGTCAAAGAAGCCCTCTACAATCTGGACCAGGACGGGCTGGCGCTGGACTACATGCGAATCTGTGGATTCCCATTCCCCGACGAGGTGAAGGCTTTTATCGACTCCCATGAGATTACAGTCGTCGTAGAGCAGAACAGGGACGCTCAACTCCGCTCACTTCTGATTTTAGAAACCGGATCATCTCCAGACCAACTTCGCTCGGTACTGTCTTACGGGGGATTCCCGATCAGTGCTGATCTCGTCGTTGACGGACTCCTGAACCAGTTAAAGGACTGAAAATGCCATCGATACGCAAACCACTGATCCCGCTCGCTCCGCACGCCACCAACTCCTTAGGCCTGACAGTTCGAGACTACGAAGGTTCGATGTCCACACTTTGTGCTGGGTGTGGACATGATTCGATCACGGCGGCGATTGTCCAGACCTTTTTCGAGCTGGGCACCCCTCCGGAGCTGATTGCAAAACTGAGCGGCATCGGATGTTCTTCCAAAACTCCCACATATTTTGTCGCTGGTGCCCACGGCTTCAACTCCGTCCATGGACGCATGCCACCAATAGTTACGGGCGCCAATGCGGCCAACAGGGCTAACATCCACATCGGCATCTCGGGCGACGGAGACTCGCTATCAATCGGCACCGGGCATCTCGTTCATGCAATCCGCAAGAATGTCAACATGGTCTATATCATCGAAAATAACGGCGTATACGGGCTTACAAAAGGCCAGTTTTCGCCTACCGCCGATGTTGGTTCGACCACTAAACGGGGAGTACCGAACGATGTCCCTCCGATCGATCCGGTTGAACTCGCGCTGAGTCTTGGGGCATCGTTTGTAGCCCGAAGCTTTTCCGGCGACAAGAAGCAGCTCATTCCAATTCTCAAAGCAGCAGTAGAGCACCATGGATTTGCCCTGATAGATGTGATCTCTCCTTGCATCCAGTTCAATAATCACCAGGGCTCTACCAAGAGCTACAAATACATGCGGGAACACGAGCTAAACGAGATCGACTCAGTATTCCTCCAGCCTTCCGAGGTCATTACGGCGGAATTGCCAAGGGACTCAAGCGTCAGCATCGCCATGCATGATGGATCCAAGATCCTATTTAGAACCTTGCCTGATAATTACGATCCGCGCGACCGAAATGCCGCGGTCAACTATGTCAGCCGCACCAAAGCAAATGGCGAAGTACCTACAGGTCTGCTGTTCATCGATCAAGAATCGTCCGACATACATGACTTGAACCGCACAACCGAGGAGCCGCTGATAACGCTTCCTTTCAAGAAGCTTTGTCCAGGCAAAAGCGAACTCATGAAGTTCCAAGAAAGTTTTGTCTAATCTGAAAAATCGGTTATATGAATGCGGCGGGATTTTGGCCGACCTAGGCTTCTGCCGGCCGCTTTCATATAACGGGCCTAAACCGATAACCGCTTAGGGCCAAACCGGCCTTTGCACCTGTGGCCATTCAATGGTGCCGAGGTCGCCGGTTTGTTTGCTCCTGATGTCATCGGGCGGCTCTTCCAACAAATTCAATGGATAGCAAAGGGCATTCATAGTGTTGAGCAGGGTGTCCAATATATGGACACGGACAACTTTTGCGGTCGTCTTTTTGTCATCGTTGAAATGTTGGTGCCAGGAATAGTGATCCACGACGATAAGGTCGCCCTTGGCCCACTCGTAATTTTCTCCCTCGCTGGGCGTATCTCCGATGAACGAATGACCATGTCCCTCGACAACGTATAGCCAAGCCTCCCCGGAATGACGATGCATGGACTGAGCTCGGCCAGGTCCGATCTCAAACATCGCTATAGTCAGCCCCGAGGTTCTGTAGCCCACAGCGCGATCCAGAAGAAAGGTCGTTCTGGTACCTCTTGGAGACTGGAGGAATTCGAGCTCGTCCCAACTCGTGTGAATACGACCGCGGCGATTTTCATCTAGGCCTGCCGCAAGGCGCCGAATCCTTCTGGCGTAAACGTCGTTGCCGGGGCTAGAAGCAGCATATGAAGGATACCCAGCAAGTTGCGAAATAGAGGAATGTCCCCCTTCTTCGATCATGGCGAAGCCGGGGATATCCATGAACGGCTCGCTTGAGAAACTCATGAACCTGGCCCGAGACTCTCCCTCGTTCCCATGCCGGTGCCACGACCACACAGGCAAATGAATAGCGTCGCCTGGCCCCCAGTTGACTCTTGCGTGATCGACCTCGGTCCATCCATTTCCTCCGACACAGAGCATCACCGCATCCCAAGAGTGCCGGTGAACCGTGGTTACCGCACCGGGCTCGATCTCGTGCGCGGCCGCGTCCACCGTTCTAACGGGCCGGTCTCCATCTTTGCCTAAATAGACGCCGGTGGTAAGGCCGCGAGGTGTTTTGCGCATTTCGACATCTCGAAGATGAATCACAGATCTGTAATTGCTGCGCCAATCTTCGATGAATTTAGCACGGCGCTTCTTTTGAACCTCATAGTGGCTCATTGCTGTCCTGGTTACGTTTGTCAAAGTGTCATTCCCAAAAAAACGAAGGTGGATCAATACCTGCGGAACATTATCAGCGTGTGACGCCAAGCGCGCCAAAAGCGCATATCTGCCCGGCATGCCAAGTCCCAAAAATAAAAGCTACCAGGTCAGCTCCTATCTATCATAGTATTTGGCGACACGCCAATCACGAAACCGCGTAAAAAGAACTTCAACACACGCAACGAGTCGGCTAAATTTCATCGAAACCTAATCGACAACAGATAAGATCCCCTATTGTACAGGCCACTCAGGCCGGCAGGAAGATACCAACTTTGAGAAATCAGATTATTGAGCGTCTGCAAATCCGCGAGCTTGTAGAAAACTGGGCGGTCTGGCGAGATGCCGGCGATTGGGAACGCTTTCGGACACTCTGGGCCGGCAATGGAATAATGATGGCCACGTGGAAACAAGGCACTGCCGAAGAGTTCATCCAATCAAGCATCGACGGGTGGAATAATGGGGTGCGGATCCTCCACTTTCTTGGCGGCAGCTCAATTGATTTGTCTGGGGATCGAGCTATTGCGCAGACTAAAATGACGATTACCCAAAGAGCCGAGGTGGAGGGCGTGCTTTGCGACGTAGTCTGCACTGGAAGATTTTATGATTTCCTAAGCAGAGACCACGGCGAGTGGAAACTTGTCTTGCGCCAACCGATCTACGAAATGGACCGGCTGAGTTCTTTAATGCCCGGAAAGTTTCCTGATCTTGACAGCGAACTCCTGAACAAGTACCCGATCGGCTATAGGCACCTTGCATACCTGCAAACTCGAATCGGATATAAAGTCAAGGCTGATATGCCGGGAATCGATGGACCCGAAGTACAAGCGTTGTATGTCCGGGGTCGCAGGTGGCTCGACCGGGAATCCAACCAGCCATAGGGCAGCTGGTTTGGATCATCGCGTCAAAAGTCCCGGTATTCCCAGAGCCGCGCTTGCAGCGGATAACAGGCCGCTGTTCCCGCCAACGTGTTAAGGGTAACTTCGCCGGAAACGGCTTCTCCGCAATCCGGAAAGATTAGGAATTGCCTCGATTTCTATAATTGCAGTCCTGGCAAAGTGGGTCGGCAGGTGTGTCGAGAAGATAGCTACACGAATTTCGGCTCGACAATCTTGCAACGAACATCTTCGTTTTCGTCGACATGGTAGCTTGCGCAAATCCTATGATAGCCGTCCGCCACTGTCAGACTTAACAGCTTCGCCGCATTGCCTCTCACAAGAAGAACGGGTGACAGGGGAATCCCCTTCGAGATCTTCTTCAGATCCAGGGCAACGTGATAGTCATTTCCTGGCAGCAGCGGAAGACTGCTCGCGCGCAGAAGATCTTTCGCCTTTCGCCGTTCCACCGGCGCATCCCTCAGTAAATTGACGAGAGCCTCTGCAGCCTTCTCGCCGCAGATCAGCGATAGATAGCTGAACGCGGCCGGAAAATCATGCTCCTCCGGCGAATCTTTCCACAGTTCTTTTCTCACATGCTTCTTCTTTGCCATGTGTGACCTTTCTCTCTTGACTCTCAGGCATGTCTCCCGAGATAGAAATCATCACTGAAGGCGCCCCTGCGCCGCAATACGCGCCTCCGGATCATGCCCTCCCGGTCCTCGCAATAGAATCGCTACAACCACCGCCAGCAACGCTCCGACAAGTGGTCCCGCCAGATATACCCAGAGGTGCGAATAATCACCGAGAGCGACCGCCGGCCCAAATGACCTGACTGGATTCATGGAGGCGCCACTGATCGGACTAGCCCACAGGCCAGCTAGAGCAATATAGGAACCCACGCCCACCGCCGACATCGTTCCAACGTTCTGCGCCTTGGACGCAGTCCCCAAGATTGTGCTAACCAAACCCAGCGTCAGAACCACTTCCATCAAGAAAGCCTGGAGATCAGTTATCCCCTTGCCAGGCAAGGTCGCGCCGAGCATGCCAACTTTTCCAAACATGGCGTAAAGAAACCAACCTGCAAGGACGGCGCCAAGTGCCTGCACTGCGATATAGCCCGGCACCCGCTTCCAGGGAAAATCCTTTCTCATTGCAAACGCGATGCTCACCACTGGATTAAGATGGGCGCCTGATACGGTACCCATGAATAAAATGATCGCAAGCACCATTAGCCCGGGCGCAACCACTGCCGCTGATCGGCCGATCGAACCGGCTCCCGCTGCGGCAACAGTGGGTGCTCCGGCAGCGACCAAAACCAAGAAAAATGTCCCAAAGAGTTCGCTGAAAAGTCTTCTAAACTCCCGCGAAGGATCCCTGAACTGACTTTCCCATGGGATTTCTAAACGTGTTCGAAGCCCACCTAGCTGGTGCAGCTCATGATCTGGCCCCGGTTCGGATCCCAAGCTGCTTGACGAGACACCCTCATCTCCGGTCATGACTTTCTCCATCGTATGATTGATATGAGCCTGTTAACTGCCCAGATATTTCTAGTGCGCAATCATCGGCAATAGTACCGCACCCAACGACGACTTTTCGCTCTTCTCATGTATATGAGCTATACGATCGATTAGGTTGCAGCAATAACTAGCTTGGCCTTAGACGCTCTAGCGAGGCAAATCTAAGCAAGTGGGTTCTCAAATCAAAACATCATCCGGCGCACAAGAGGTCGGAGACTGCAATCCGCTGGCTGCGCAGTCTCCGCTGGGCGGCAGCTGCCTCCATCATCCTTCTACGTGGACAACCCTCTTTGCCTTCATTTCTTCGCGTGGCAAGGAACCGGCGGGCACCGATTTGCAATCGATGCGTACTCCAAACGAGTGGCGAAGATCGAGCACTACCCGTTCGACTATGTCGTCGGTACCTTCCCTGGTCTCAATTAGGAGGGAAACCTCGTCCATCTGGCGAACCTTCTGATGCCTGATTTGGAAGTTCACAATTTCGGAGTAACGCATCAAGACCTCTTCAACCTGCGACGGATAAAGGTTGATACCCCTAACTGTGAACATGTCGTCGACCCGGCCTTGAATTCCGCCGACGGATTTCACAAACGGGCTCCCGCAGGAACACGGCTCGCGCGAGAGATCAACAAGATCGCCTGTGCGATACCGAATCAGCGGGGAACAGAAGCGCCCGAGATTGGTGACTACCAGTTCTCCTTTGCCGTCAGTTTGGGTGGCATTGCTCTGTGGCTCAGTGCCCACTGGAATGACTTCGACTATGAATTCAGACTCTATGAAATGGACTCCATCTCCAGCTGAACAGGCGAAACCGGTCGGGCCCAGCTCGGTCATTCCGGTATGATCGTAAACCTCTGCACCGTACATCGTCTCTATCAGCCGTTTAGTCGCGGGTATGCTCGCTCCAGGCTCTCCCGCGTGAAGGGTCTTGCGAATCGAAGATTTCGAAAGGTCGATCCCCATCTGGTTGGCAACTTCGCCGAGGCGAAGCGCGTAAGTCGGAGTGCAGCAAAGGACGGTTGGCTGAAGATCGCGAATCGCCAGTACGCGCTGCTCAGAGCTCATGGAACCACCAGGAATCACCATTGCGCCAAGTCTCTCCGCACCGGCATATGCCGACCAGAATCCTACGAACGGGCCAAAACTGAACGCGAAGAAAATCCGGTCTTCACTTGTGATACCCGCCGCCTTATAGATATGATTAGCCCAGAGGCCAGTCCACCACAACCACGACCTGGCAGTATCCAGCCATCGCAGCGGTCTCCCGCCTGAACTTCCCGAAGTCTGATGCAAGCGGACATAGTCGGCGAGATGATAGGTGAGATTGGTGCCAAAAGGCAAGTTGTTCTTTTGATCCTCTACGATTTCCGCCTTTGTTAGAAAAGGCAGCGCGTAAAAATCGTCCCAAGTATCGACCTTATGCAGCCTCGATTGATAGAAAGCATTCGAGGCCAAAACTTCTTCCACGCCAGCCTGCAATTTCTCAAGCTGGATTTCCCTGATATTTGCGAATGAAATAGCGTTCGCGCTCATTTTGCATCAGCTCCGATTGGGAGGTGCAGAACTCGACAACAACCAGCCATTCCAGAGATACTGGACCGATTATGTTCCGCTGCTGCGCTACCTAAAATATTTAAATCGTCGATGTCAATGGCTAAGTTGATCACATTCATTTGACCATCCCCCAAACTTCCCTTTCGTTATAACTGGTGGCGAAGGCAAACTGTTCTCTTCCACTTTGAGGGGTCCCCTTTAAAAAGAGGCACCTGCTGACAAGGTTCCGGCTCGCAGCCAAGAATCTTTGCCGCCATTCATTCCCTGGACCAACATCACCAGACAGCTGCAGCACCATCGCCAGGTTCACTGCAACCAAATGGCGGCAATGCTGAACAGCCTGTCGCGACACCTTTACTTCCTCTTACTCATATCGATTCACTCACGAACTCAATGCAAATATCTATACTGGTTATTCACTCTCTGCAACTAACTCGATGCTTGCTCCTGCCGTCAGCCTTTACGTTGCGCCGCAAAGGCTTACGGCGTAAAAATTATGCGACCTCCGCGGCTTCCTTTATCGCTTGTTCGACTGCGCGCCTTACCATTCGCTTTCGCCATACGTAAGAAATGTCAGCGTTGTCAAGAGGCCTGGCCGGCTTTGCAGCCTCAGTCGCAACTTCTTCGAGAATGGCGTCATCAATCGCTCTCCCAAAGAGCGGTCGCGCCGCCTGGCTCACGTCCAGCGGCTGTGGCCCAACTGCGGTAATGATTATTCGGCAGTCCTCTACTATGGAGCCGTTCATTTGCAGTGCGGCTGCTGCTCCAACCAGCGGGAAATCAATTGTGCCACGGTTGCGCACCTTGACATACGATGACGTCCACCTACCCGGATTAGGCATTTTCAGGCTTACCAAAATCTCATCTGCAGCTTTGGTCAAATAGAACTGTCCGTCATCTTGATATAGAGATTCAACTGGAACCTCGCGCTCTCCGTTGGGACCAACGAGACGCACGGTCCCCTTCAGCGCTATTGCAGCAGGCGCGGTGTCAGAAGACGCAATTGCTCTACATGTCGCGCTCGCGGGAGCAACCCTGCAGATGTTTCCATCTTTCTTCATGCAGAATCCCAGTGCTTTGCGCCATTCATAGCTCTCGTCGTAGTAATTGCAGCGCGTATCCACGCAAAGGTTTCCGCCAATCGTTCCCGAGTTTCGCAATGCCGGCGAAGAGACCAGCGCCGCAGCGCGGGCGTAACCTTTGAAGGCCGTCTGCAGCGCAGGGCTGGCAACAACTTCCGTCAATGTCACACATGCCCCGATCTCGAAGCCTCCATCCTCGGTAGCACGGATTTGGCGAAGTTCAGGCAGGTGACTGATT
>DAHVKW010000033.1 GCA_027320695.1 Actinomycetota bacterium
GACATTCAAGTCCAAGTTTCTAGGCGCTGTTTGGGCTAATTGCGGGCTCTCGGTACTAAATCGCATGGAGTGACCTGGAAAGCATGTTGGCAATGAGCGTGGTTCGATCAGTGCTCTATTGAACGCCGAGCAAGTTGCCGAACTATCTGTGTGTTCCAGTTCGGATAAGCATGCACGCCGGCGCGTACGGACGCACTTGAATTATTCTCAAGAAATCCTTAGCTTTTCCTAGGGAAATTCAAATTTGATGGGTCCTATCATTTGCAATGGGGCGGATCTCTGCTCCTTGACCAGATCAAGGACGTCAATTTGAATGGATAGCGAATCTGCTTTAGCTTTGCTTTATCGACGGGCAGGTTTTGGAGGTACGCCGGCCGACCTTGCCCAGGCACGGGCACTGGGTTATGCGGGCACTTTAGACAAGCTCATTAGGGGATTGCAACTCCCCGATTCGTCGGCTGACGCCATCGCGATTCCCACGATGATTCAACCCCCTTTTTTCAAGCCCGGCGCGCTGAACTCGCCGTCGGCGAGACAGAACTTCAACCGTATGCTTGCGCAAGAGCAGACTGATTTGAGCAATTGGTGGATCGGGCGAATGGTGGCCGCAAACAATCCGCTCAAAGAGAAGCTTACGTTCTTTTTGCACTGTCATTTTCCGACCGCAATCTCAAAAGTCCTTTATCCCGTCTATATGTATCGGCAGAACCAGATTTTTCGATCTATGGGAAGCGGGGATTTCACGACCCTGACCACTGCTGTCTCAACTGACCCGGCAATGCTCATTTGGCTGGATGCGGGCACGGATCGCCTTCCCGACCCAAATGAGAATTTTGCCAGGGAGTTGATGGAACGGTTCACAATGGGAATAGGGACGTACTCGGAGTACGACGTCAGGGCGGCAGCCTTTGCCTTTACCGGTTGGCACCTGAATACCGCAACCGGCCAGTTCGCAATAGCTGCCAAGCAGCACAGCTCTTTGCCGCAGAATTTTCTTGGGCACCAGGGAGTTACTACCGGTCAGCAGGTTATCGACATCGCCACGAAGTCCCAAGCCAGCGCAAAGTTTGTCGTAGCGTCCGTATGGAGCAGATTCGCCTATCCCGTTACGCCAACTGATCCCTTGGTGGCTGAGCTGGCGGCAACCTACAGCAAAGACAGGAACATGGCCAATCTTCTCCGGGCGGTATTTGGGCACCCTAGCTTTCTTTCCCCCGAATCGGCAAACGGACTTATCAAGCAGCCGGCCGAATACGTAATAGGAGCCCTAAGAGCGCTTCATGTGGCCCCGAACCGAATTCCCACCCTCAAGCCTCCAATTATCGGTTTCTTGAATAGTTTGGGTCAGGTGCTGTTCGATCCGCCGAGCGTAGGTGGCTGGCCGCAAAATGAATACTGGCTGTCCACGTCATCGGCATTGGCGCGATGGAGATTCGCGCACTGGCTGGGTCTTGCCGGCGACATTTCGCTTGTAGCCGATTCCGCTCCTTCTTCCAGGGTTGACGCTGCCGCGGAGATGCTTTCGATCAGCAGCTGGTCTTCGTCGACCAGCGCTGCTCTCAAGCAAGCAGTCGGTAATCCTCACATGCTGGTGTCTTTAGCCCTAGTGTCACCCGAGTTTGTAGCGAACTGAGGAGTCGAATGAGCGACAGCGGAAACGATCACATATGGACTGGGGCGGATGAACCCCAGGAGGAGTCTGACCAGACCGGTATTTCCCCGGCTGGGGCCGGTTCCGGCCTTGATCGGAGAAAATTCTTGGCTTTGGCCGGTGGCATCGGTGCCGCGGGGGTTTTGGCTGGGGCGCTCGGTCCAAGACTCTGGGAGAGTTTCTTTCGGCCTGAAACGAAGCCATCTGCTTCACCGAAATCGCTATCGGTTCCACCTCCCGTCAGGCGAACTGTTGTGATGCTGACTCTGTATGGTGGAAATGATGGGCTCAATACGGTAATCCCGTACCAGTCTCCCATTTATGAGTCAAATCGGGGTAATCTCGCAATCGATCCCGCCAAGGTGCTTCCTCTGACCGATGGTTATGCTCTGCATCCGGCTATGACCGGGTTCAAAAAGCTTTGGGATGCCAATCGGTTGGCAATAGTCCAAGGCGTGGGCTTTGCAAATCCGAATTACAGCCATTTCGAATCAATGGATATATGGCAGAGCGGAGTGAGTGGCACGCCGAGCAGCACGGGATGGCTGGGCAGATGGCTGGATGCAACGAACTCCTCTCCGCTCAGGGCTGTCAGCATAGGGCCGACAATGCCGACCTTGCTTACAGGAGAGAAAGTTCAGGGTGCGGCTATTCCTCCGGGAAAGCTGGTTCTTCCAGGAGACTCCACCGAGCAGACGCTCTATTCGGCTCTGGCTGAATTGAGTTCGGGGCAGCCTCAATTGTTGGCTGAGGCTGCAGCGTCCAGCCATAACTTGATTCAGTTGAGCCGACAGATGGGTCCGACTCTTTCGGCCACCGCGTCCAGCGATCCTCTGCATTTGAAGGACGCCACTTCGAGTGACATTGCAGGAAACGGCGGGGCCGCCTTGGCGATCGCTAACGGGGGAGGAGGGCAGTCCAGCGCCAATATTCTTGCTACGCAGTTGAGCATCGTCGCGAACCTAGTCCTTGCCGGCGCCACCCCAGAAGTGTACAGCGTCGAGTTGGGCGGGTTCGACACACACGTCAACCAACTGCCCACTCAGGAGAAGTTGCTAGGTGAGCTCGATGTTGCCGTGTCCGCATTCGTCGATGCAATGGCGAACAGCGCGCAAGGCCGTGGCGTGGTTGTAGTGATCTACACCGAGTTTGGAAGACGCGTATCTGTCAATTCGAACCAAGGCACAGATCATGGATGGGCCAACAACGTTTTTGTGGTAGGTCCAATGGTGAAGGGCGGGTTCTATGGCGAGCCGTCCGATTTGAATCATTTGCAATTAGGCAACCTTGCCTTCACCACTGACTTTCGCTCCGTCTATGCAACGGTTTTCGACCGACTTCTAGAGGTTGACTCGAAATCGTTCCTAAGGGGCTCGTATAGCCCGTTCTCGATGGTCTAAAGAGGTATTTAGTCCCTGAGTGGGTGGTCTAAACGTCCCGGCCCGATCGAAAGAACAGCTGTTTCCGGCTGTCTCGGTATTAGCCTCTAGGTGTTTGCTTTTCGCTCTGGGATTACCAAAGGGGAGAATTCTGCTCAAGTCTTTTGTCGGTGGTGCGATCTTCGGTGAAGTCCAGCCTGGGACCCGTGATGACGAGCTATGGGTGCTCCTGCATGGATGGGGCAGGACAATGGCAGATTTCTATTCTTTTGCCAACTTGGTGGCAAAGGGGTCTGACACGCCATGGGTTGTTCGGTTTGATCTTCCCGGATTTGGCACTTCTCCCGCGCCGGAGCTGCCGTCTGGATCTTATGAATATGCGGAGATCGTAGGCGAGGCGATTGGACAGGCAGCCGGTTCTATGCCTCACCCTTCTGAGGTGAAAGTGGTGGTCATAGGCCACTCCTTTGGCGGACGGGTCGCGCTGTCGCTCACCTCGGTCGGCCAAAATCAGTTTGCCCTGTCTGCGGTTTTGCTAAGTGGCGTGCCACTGCTTCGGAGTCCGGGAGCGTCGCGCAAGCCGAAGCTGACCTTTAGGATCGCCCGATCGATGTTCAAGTATCGCTTGATTTCGCAAAGCAGGATGGAAGCTCTACGAGTCAGGTACGGGTCACGCGACTACGCATTGGCTACAGGAGTAATGCGCAATGTCCTGGTCAAAATTGTGAATGAAGATTATTCTGAACTGATAAGGAATCTCAAAGTGCCCGTGTCCCTCCTGTGGGGACAAGACGATACTGTGGCGCCTGTAGCGGTTGCAGAGCGGGCGGCTAACCTGCGTCCATCGCTAATTAGCATGAAAAAGATGCCGGGCGACCATTTTCTAGCTGTAGCGTCCCCCCAGGTGCTCTTGGACGAAGTCATTCATTTAGTTCAAAGGACAAGAGATTAGATGTCAATCTCGGTGCTCGGCGTTCATTTGGTCTTTGGTAGAAAGATGAATGTCACTTATTCTTACTTGGCGGCCCTTGTAGCGGTGGCGGCCATAGTTGTTTCGAGTGTTAGGTGGCTTCGCGTCGCTCAGCGGGAGCACTATATTCCCGGGTATACGCTAAGGTTTGCGCTTCGCTGGTATCTGGAGAGGTATCGGATACTGAACCCGCTGCTGGGAGCGGCTGCAGTGATTGCCGGCGTTGTTACCGTGGCAAGGCCGGCAGATCTCATACCCGCCAGTGCGGGTTTCATCGTGGTGCTTGCGTCTACGCTCGTGGCTCCGCGCGGGCTCGGATATCGAGGTTCCACCTCTCCTTTGAAATATACGCGGAGACTTACCACTGTCGCAGTTTTTACGTGGCTTATAAATCTGGTCTTCATCGCGATTGGCGCATGGTTTAGCCTAGGTATGGCTTTCGGCGTCATCGCGATGATAGTGATTCCGGCAACTGTGGATTTTGTTCTCCTGGCGACGCTTCCGATGGAGCGCAGGAAGCTGACGAAGTTCGTAGACATGGCCACTAAGAAGCTCGCGAAGATCTCTCCCAGAGTTGTGGCAATTACCGGATCCTACGGCAAGACTTCAACCAAGGTTTACATAAATCATCTCGCATCCGGTAGCTTTACGACATTTGCATCGCCGGCGTCGTTCAATAATCGCGCGGGTCTCGCACGAGCAATCAACGAGGGTTTGTCACCGGGAACTGAAGTCCTAATAGCTGAAATGGGTACCTTCAAAAAGGGCGAGATCGCTGATCTGTGCAGCTGGATTCCGCCGGAGATCTCCGTGATCACCTCGATTGGTCCAGTGCACTTGGAGCGATTCGGCAGTGAGGATGATATTGTCGAAGCCAAATCAGAAATAACCAAAGATGCTTCAGTAGTGGTTCTGAATGCCGATAACCACTATTTGGTTCCTCTGTCGCGAAAGTTGAGCGCCGAGGGGAAAACCCTATGGATGGTGTCTGGCCATGACATCAAAGCGGATGTGGCGGTAAAGGATGACGACGAAGGAAATCTGGTCATTTACGTGGGTCAGAAGCGTTTGTGCGCCATGCCGTTTCTCGATGTTTCGAGAACCAACGTCGCAGTTTCGGTAGCGGTGTGCCTCGAGCTGGGAGTATCGGAATCTAGCATTGCTGAAAGACTGGTTACTCTGCCGGTTGCAAAGAACCGATTGAACATTTCAGTCAGCCCCGAGGGTGTAACCGTTCTTGATGATACCTACAACTCCAATCCGGCTGGCTCAAGACTTGCCCTAGGCGCTCTGGAACGGCGCAAGACAGCTTTGGCCCGTGCCGTCGTGGTCACTCCGGGGATGATCGAACTGGGAAAGAAGCAGCAAGAGGAGAATTCTTTTTTTGCGCGCGCTGCTGCCCGGGTTGCCACAGATATTGTTATTGTTGGCTTCACCAATCGGCGTGCTTTGCTTCAGGGCATAAGGAACGCAAATGGAGAAGGCTCAAATCCTAACGTAGTGCTTACCGCAAATCGTAAACAGGCAGTTGAATGGGTCAAGGAGCATCTTCATAGCGGAGATTCGGTGCTTTACGAAAACGATCTGCCCGATCATTTTCTCTAAGGGATGACTCGCTTTGAACGTTTCACCCCGAGCAGCCGCGCGTCTAATCTTTTTAGCGGTTGAGGGGACTTTGATAAAAAGAATTGGAGATTGAAAAGCAGATGGCCAGAGTCGGTGTCCTTTTTGGCGGAGTTTCGCCGGAGCACGATATAAGTATTTTGACCGGTCTTCAGGCGCTCAGGGGTCTTGCAGCCACTTCTCATGAGGCGGCCGCCATCTACTGGGCGAAAACCGGCGAGTTTTTTCAGGTCGACGCTTCTCTGGAAGCAAAAGACTTCTCCCTGGGAGTTCCTTCCGGCGCCAGGCGAATCTCGTTCAATCTGGATTCCGGATTTGCGGCTGCTGGTGGCGGCAGGTTTTCGAAGGCGCGCGAATTGGAAATAGACGTAATTGTCGTTTGCCTGCACGGAGGCGCCGGCGAAGATGGTTCGGTACAGGCACTGCTGGATCTCGCAGGGATCGCCTATACCGGTCCGGGATCCAAAGGTGCGGCTGTCGGCATGGATAAGCTGGCATTTGGCGGGCTGCTTTTAGCTCACGGAGTGCCAACGCTTCCGCGGAAACTCCTGAGCGGGGCCGTCGGCCATCCAGGCTTTGAGGGACCTTACATAGTGAAGCCAAGGTATGGGGGATCATCGATCGGTATCGACATCGTCGAGGATTTCGATACGGCTTTAGCGAGACTTCGATCAAATGTTCATCTTCGCCAGGGTGCTGTGATAGAGCCATTCAGGCCGGAGCTTTTCGATCTTCAGGTCGCGCTAAAGAGTTTTCCCGAAGTTGAGCTATCGGCAATCGAGAAGCCGGTTCGCACTGGGTCAGGCTCGGAGATTCTAACCTACGTAGACAAATACGTCGCCGGCGAAGGAATGGTTGCGGCGCCGCGCGAGCTGCCGGCAGTGATTCCGGAAGCTCTCGCCGATTCAGTGAAAAAGTATGCTCGAATTGTCGCCGACATTCTTCCATTGCGAGGCGTAGCTAGGATTGATTTTCTGTCGAACGGCCAAGATGAGCTCTACGTGAGCGAGGTGAACACGATTCCTGGTTCGTTGTCGAAGTATCTTTTCATTTCACCGGAGATTGCTTTTGGAAAGCTTCTCGGCGATTTGGTCGACGAGGCTCAAAAGAACAAGACGTACATGCCCGTTACTGCTGGCGCGGATGGGTCGGCTCTGGCGAGTGCCGGCTCGATCGCTGCCAAGCTTGCGTAAAGTCGTCCGTCGCTGATATCAGGTAGCATTAGGCCATGGCGCTTTGGCGGTTCGAGCTAAACGAAGATGAAGATCTGGTAATTGATCAAAAACCTCATTGGAGCATGCTGATGACGCCAATTGTTGAGGTTGCGGTCGTTGTGGCCGGAGCTGTCTTGGGAATTATTTACGTTTCATTTCTGCCGTCTTGGACGATCCTATTTCCGCTGGCCCTGCTTGTATTCCTGCTTGGGCGCTTTGGCCTTCGATTTGCGAAATACAAGACGTCTCGCTTGATCGTTTCAAATGAGAGACTGATCTTTGTGAGCGGAGTACTCGGGCGTCGCTCTCAGGAGATTCCAATATCTCAGATTTCTAACCTATCGTTCAGTCAGAAGCTGTCTAGCCGGATTCTCGGATGCGGTCTGCTTGAAGTTGACCATTCCGGCGAACACGGAAAGGCGACCTTCCAGTATGTGCGCAGGCCTGAACGCATTGTCAGGCTTGTTACGTCCCAGATTTCGCGGCGTTCGTCGATCCAAGGAGTCTCAAAGGCCTACTCTCCCCTTGATGAGCTGACCAAGCTTGCCCATCTCATGCAGTCCGGATCGATCACCCAAGCTGAGTATGATGTTGCGAAATCGCGCCTGCTCGATCAGATATAGATCTGGGCTGGCTATAACCTGGTTCCATGGATAGCAAGGCGTTGTGTCAAGAGTGGCGGCGTTCACTCGAAGGTTGGGCGATTCCTGACGAGATTCTAAGCAAGGCCAGTTCCTCGCCATGGAGACTCAGGCCTGAAAGTTTTGCCCCGTCAGAAGCTCGTGCAAGCTCTCCCACCATAACCAAGATCAAGGAGTTGCTGTCTTCGTCGTCCCAGCCGGCAAACAAAAGCGTACTTGATGTTGGCTGCGGCGCAGGAGGTATCTCTCTGTTGCTTCTACAGGAGTTGGCGTCGCTGACTGCTGTAGACGCGTCCCAGGAGATGTTAGACGCCTTCAGGCAAAGGTTCTTCGAATTGGACAAGACTGGCGTAAACCTTCGACTGGTGCAGGGCTCCTGGCCTGCGGTAGGCGAGAAAGTGGGGCGCGCCGGAGTCGTGATCTGTGCAAATGTCATGTATAACGTTCCCGACCCTTGCGAATTCATATTGAAACTGAATGATTCCGCGATTATTGGCGTGGTGATCGAGGTTCACGAGAGCCATCCTCATTCGAGCACTATTGGCGCGTGGAAGCACTTTTGGAATGTCGACCGGTCATGTCAACCGACAGGCAGCCAGCTGGTTCAGATCATCGAGAGTCTAGGAATCAAGCCTGAATCGCTAACCTTCGCCAGGGACAGGCAGTTCGCGCATCCGGGAAATGATGAAATGGTGAGATCCATCCGAGAGAGGGTTTGCCTTGATCCCTCGATGGATCCGCTAATAGAGGAATTTCTCGCGGAGCATCCGTTAGAGGAGCTGCGAAGCCGTTTGATTTGGTGGACCAAAGAATCCTGACGGGCTTTACGCCGGTCGAGGGATAAATCCGGGAGCATTTCACTCATCGCCAATCCTGAGGACTGGGTCATGAACGGCCTCTTTCGGCGCTGAGAAGTTCTGAGCAGCCCGCATGTGCCCGATGACCGCGATGGCACAGTCAAGTTGGAGCTTCCGGTTGAAGGCTTTTGGCAATGCTCGCCAGCCCCCAGGCTTCCGGTACCGCGGGCCAGGGGCGACGCCCGGAATTGTCAATGGCGAACAAGGTGAGCCAGGCTAACGCCTATGGAGCTTTATGAGTCTCCGGGGGGCTCCTTTCGCGACGGCATCAAACCGCATAGTTTCCAACGTCGAAGATCCTCGTCGATTTATCGTGAAATCCAGTTCAATGGCGCATTAAAAATAATCATTCGAGCGGTTGGGCGTTTCGCGTCGCTTGGGAATTTGCAGTCACAATATTGCGCTTCGGCAATCGAAAATGGTTCGGCATATTGGTTGTAGGCTGGTTTATGCACCTGAGTACCGGACCAATCCTGGGGAAATTCACGGTCAGTTTGCGCCTTGCCCATAGATCGGCATCGGATTAGCTTGGTAAACAGTCTTTGAGGCCAAGGCAGGAAGGACTATCCATGGCAACGGCACAGTCCAACGATATTGAACTGGAATTTGACACGTTTGGCGACCCAAAATCCCCGGCGCTTCTGCTGATAATGGGTCTTGGCGCCCAGATGATTGCATGGCCTAAGGTAATTTGCAACGAACTTGCCGCAATGGGCTTTTTCGTAATTCGCTTTGACAATCGCGACTGCGGCCTGTCAACAAAGTTTGATTCCTTTGGAATCCCAGACCTGTTTGCCGGCATGCGCGGCGATGCTTCCGCCGCCGCTTACTCCCTTGTCGATATGGCTAATGACGCTGTCGGGCTTCTGGATTTCCTCGGCATCGAAACTGCTCATCTGATAGGCGTTTCGATGGGCGGCATGATTGCCCAACAGGCGGTGATTGACCATCCGGAGCGCTTTTTGACTTTATGTTCCATGATCTCCACTACGGGCGCCAAAGACGTCGGGCAGCCCTCGCCAGAGCTAATTGCGGCGCTTATGCAGCCGATGGGCGATGGCAGGGAGGCAAATATTGCGGTTTCCATGGAGATATCGAGAGCTATCGCTTCAGCCCGCTATTTCGACGAGGCCAGGGAGATGAAACTCATAGTCCAGTCTTATGATCGCAACTACTGTCCCGACGGCGTGCTGCGCCAGCTTATGGCCATTCTGGTATCAGGTGACCGTACTGAATCCTTGCGCCGGGTGACGATACCGACTTTGGTCGTTCATGGCCTGGCGGATAAATTAGTGGACCCTAGCGGTGGCTTTGCCACGTCAGCTGCTGTTCCGGGCGCAAGGATTGTGACCTTTGAAGACATGGCGCATGAAATCCCGGAACCGCTTTGGAATGACATCCGTGATGCAATCATGTCCAATATCAATAGAGCCGCTTTGCAATCGTAAAAGGCGGGGTTTTCGGGGGATGAGAGTGGGGGTTGCTTCTTGGAATCGATATTCTGTCGGGTTGGTAGCGATGTAGATCGCTAAGTCGAAGGATGGCTGGGTTGTGGGCTATGGTTGGGGAGTGAATAATTCCGAAGCTCCGCTTGGCGATGTAAAAATAGTAGAATTTGCTGGCATTGGTCCCGCGCCATTCGCGTCGATGATACTTGCCGGCCTTGGGGCGAATGTAATACGCATCGACAAGCCCCCATCGTTCGCAACTCCCGCGGGAACTGATCTGTTCAGTTCTGATGCAATGAACCGTGATAGGCGCTCGATTGCACTGGACCTAAAATCTCCCGGGGCCATTGCAATCGTCAAGCGGCTTATTTCCAGTTCGGATGGTGTTATAGAGGGATTCAGGCCAGGAGTCATGGAACGCCTTGGCCTTGGTCCCGATGTATTGTTAGATCTGAATCCCAGGCTGACCTTCGTCCGCATGACTGGGTGGGGGCAAAGCGGTCCATTGGCGCAAACGGCGGGACATGATCTCAACTTCATTGCCATCACCGGGCTTTTGAATGCCATAGGTACCAAAGAATCCGCGGTAGTCCCTCTCAATCTGGTGGGCGACTTCGGCGGCGGAGGAACAATGGCGGCGATAGGCATGCTTTCAGGCATTATCCGCGCCCGAGCTGGAGGCAAAGGGAGCGTTGTCGATGCGGCAATCGTCGACGGAGTGTCGCTGATGGGCACCATGTTCCAGGGGCTGATATCGAAGGACCTGTGGACGGTCGACAGGGGCGAAAATCTGCTCGATGGAGGAGCGCCGTTTTATTCGATTTATAGATGTGAAAATGGCAAAGACCTTGCCGTGGCTTCTCTCGAGCCTAAATTCTTCGTCGAGCTGTGTTCAAGGCTGGGACTAAGCGGGCATCCTGCTTTCGCCGATCAGTATCGACGCGACACCTGGCCCGAAATGCGCAAGGTGCTGACCGAGATTTTTTCAAAGAAGAGCCAGGAATATTTTGTGGAGTTGTTTGCCGGCGCTGACGCTTGCGTCATGCCGGTGAACAGTTTTTCGGATGCCAAACGGGACAGCCACCTGATGGAAAGAGGTATTTTTGAAGAAGTGCAGGGAATCAGCCATCCCCGTTCGGCTCCCAGATTTGAGAACTTTCACCCCGTTATCGCTCCAGCACCCTTTCCCGGCGAGCACAGAGATGAAATACTTGGAGAATTAGGCTACTTTGCCCAGGAAATTTCTGCATTCGAGGAGTCGGGCGCATTCGGGTAACGGAGGATCGGTGTTTTATGCCGGCAATGGGGTTGGAGGGCCGGTCTTTCTTCCCCGCGAATCACATCTGTTGGTGTTAGGGCCTCCGCGCTCTGGCAAGACCAGGTCCATCGTAATCCCAAATATTTTGATGGTTCCCGGGCCGGTGATAGCCACCTCCACCAAAAGCGATCTAATTGCGGCTACCAACGTCAAACGCGCGGCAAAAGGCCGTGTTTTCGCCTTCGATCCGTCCGGATCGGTCCCGCTTCCGGCCAATGTAGAGAGGGTCTATTGGTCACCGATAAGCCCAGACGGCACTTTTTCGGATGCTCTGTCAGTCACCAGGGCCATGATTGACGCGTCGCTGCTTTTCGGCGGCAGCCAGGCGGGTTATTCCCATTGGGTGGAGCGCGCCGCTTCGCTAATAGCTCCTTTGGTCCACGCGGCTCAAATCGGTGGATATGAAATGGATACGTTGATGGTTTGGCTGAATCGCAGAGAGTGCGGAGATCCGGCCGGAATCTTGAAGGCCTGCGGCGAGACGCTTGCGCTTGACGCGCTGAAGGGGGTCTTGCTTAGCGAAGAGCGCGAAAGGTCGGGCATATTTTCTACTGCGCTCGGGCTGTTTGGAGGCTATAACTTTCCGGAGCTTCACCAGCAGAGCAATCTGGCCCGGTTCAATTCCCGGGAATTCCTGAATTCGAGCGACACAATCTATATCGTGTCGCCATCGCATATTCAAAAGCTCATTGCTCCGGTGATTGTTGGATTGATCGACGAAGTGAAGGGCGGGTCGTTTGCTCTTAGCGCCGATCCTGAAAAGGACATGGGCAGGCTGCCGGTTGCACTGATTCTTGACGAGATGGCCAATATTGCCCCGCTCGGTTCGATCTCATCGATCCTATCCGAAGGGGCCTCCCAGAAGGTGATGTTGCTTGGTGCTCTGCAGGATCTGTCCCAGGCACGGATCCGATGGGGTGAGGCCTCGCAGGGCTTTCTCACACTTTTTGGGTCGGCTCTGGTATTTCCCGGAATTTCCGACTTGGCTTCGCTGCACCAGCTTTCACAGGTCTCAGGCAAGGTCGAATACGACTCTATTTCCAAAAGCTATGGTGGATCGGTGGTGGAGCGTTTCATTGGTCCTCGTGGAATCACCCGATCGAAGGAACTCCGCCCGTTATTGGAGCCATGGGAGATTGCGCGGTCGAAAGGGGGACAGGGATACCTCTTCAGGCGTTCCCATGAGGTACGCAGGGTGACTCTAGGTCCGCTTGACGGAATGGAGTCCATCACCTTTCCGACCTGGGACCGAACCTAACCTGTCAGGTGAGCCTGGTTCGCGAAAAAAAGATCTTGCTGACCTATGTTGCACCATTCAGCCTGGGTCGCCTCAGCCGATCGTTAGAAGTTTTCTTTCGGTTCCCTGTCGCTGTGCTGACAAGGCTCCTATATTTGCAGGCAACGTCGCGACGCATCGAGACCAAGAAGCTTAACACTTTAAGTTTTGCCTGGGCAGATATGGCTCATGGAAACGCCTAGGGCAGGAAAGCCTACTCTGTGATTATCGAGTTCTTGACGAGATGCACAGATGGGCAGGTCAACGTTCTGGTGACGCCTTGAATAAGTTGAATTTGCGTCACGGCCTTCGATCCGAGTTCCTCAATCGAGGAGCATTCAACCACCACGATGACATCGTAGGGGCCGGTAACTTGATCCACTGATATGGTGTCCGGCAATTCCTGACATTGCTTGGCAACCGAATCCGAGAACCCAATCTCAGTTTGTATCAAGATAAATGCTCTCACGTTCACAGTCGACTCCCTGAATCCTTTTGCGCTAACAGATATCGCCTAAACAACTTACCCCACATCAATTGAATGCGATAGGCGGCAAGACTTAACTGCGCGTAAATTCAGCCAGGGCTTATACATGGCGCTGAACTGCCACACCGATTTCGAATTCAAAGCCAATGCTCACGCCCAAGGGCAATACGTTTTTCGAAAGGGAGTGCCGCTAGAACCTATGCTGAAAGCCTTCTATTTCGACTTCTTTCCCATCTACAGTTATCACTGCGCTATCGTTGAACCGGCCGATCTGCGCTGGCCGGGCTAGATTGGCGGACGCGAAAATCATCGCAACCTCGGCGGGATCGGAATGGCTGAAAACCAGTTCGTAGTCTTCGCCACCATGCAACGCATTAGAGATCGTCGCGCCATCTGCAACAGGAATATTCTCCAGCGATGCGCCTAAGCCCGAGTTTTCGCAGATATGGTTCAGGTCGGCGAGCAGGCCGTCAGAAACATCTATCATCGCCGTTGCCTTCAGCCTAGATATTGCCTTGGCCTCCGCCAGTTTTGCCATAGGTTTCTTGTGCTTGTCGACAAGTGGTCCCGCGGCGTGAGGATCGATCAAAAGTAGTTCCAGCCCAGCCGATGAGCCACCCAGCGAACCTGTCACATAGATGAAGTCGCCACTGCGCGCGGTGGACCTCAGTATTGGTTGGCTATAAGTGGATCCGATCATCGCGACTGAGACCATTATGAGCTCTGAGGAAGACAGGTCTCCTCCCGCGATATGGAATCCGTATTCCTCGCAGGCCTGCTTGACCCCGTTATAAAAAGCTTCCATATCGAATTGCCGGGGACAGGCCAGCGAAATGGTAGCGAAACGGGGAAAGCCTCCCATGGCAGCCATATCGGAGACATTTGTAGCCATTGATTTGTAGCCGATATCGGTGGCTGTGAAGTAAGATGTCCGAAAATGAATGTTTTCAACCATCATGTCTGATGCGAAAAGGTTAAGTTTCAGTTCTTGGAAATTTATGACGGCAGCGTCGTCCCCGATTAGAGTCTTATAGGGTTTGGAAAGGTCACAAGCTTGGTCACCAAGTAATCTTGTAATCTCTGAAATCCTAACGAACTCAGAGTTGACATCTTTGCCGTGCATGTGAAACAAGTTAGTTTTCGTTTAGGTGGTTTGAATTCAAATCGTGTAAAAATATATGGACTCTGGATCAGGGTCGTCATGTGCAGCGTCTAGGCGTTGGGTCGAATCTCAGTGGCTTGGACCGATATGAATCGAGGTATTCGCAGGGTGAAGTATCCTACAGAAAACAAAGAGCTGATTTACTGGGTCAATGAGATCGAGAAGTGGTGCGAACCGGAGTCCGTATATTGGTGTGACGGATCAAGCGAAGAATATGACCGTTTGGCACAGCTCTTGGTTGAAAATGGAACCTTCAAAAAGCTCAGTGACGCTAAGCGGCCTAATTCTTACTGGGCACATTCAGACCCAGCCGACGTGGCACGAGTCGAAGACCGCACATTCATTTGTTCTGCATCTGAAAGGGACGCTGGGCCGACCAACAACTGGCGTGATCCGGTCGAAATGCGCGATGTGCTGAATGGACTTTTCAAGGGTTCCATGAAGGGGCGCACGATGTACGTTGTGCCATTTTCCATGGGCCCACTTGGCTCGCCGTTTTCTCAAATTGGCGTGGAAATAACCGATTCCGGGTACGTCGCCGTGAACATGCGGATCATGGCGAAAATGGGACAGGCTGTCCTTGACCAACTCGGGCGCGACGGCGATTTCGTCCACTGTCTTCACTCCGTTGGCGCTCCGCTGGCGCCCGGACAGCGCGATGTGCCATGGCCGTGCGATGCGGAAAACAAGTACATTGTCCACTTCCCTGAAACCCGTGAAATATGGTCATATGGTTCCGGTTACGGGGGAAATGCCCTTCTTGGCAAAAAGTGCTTGGCCCTACGGATAGCATCGGTGATGGCTCGTGATGACGGCTGGCTGGCCGAACACATGCTGATAATGAAGCTTACGGATCCAACTGGCAGCGTGCGCTATATCAGCGGCGCGTTTCCCTCGGCATGCGGCAAGACCAACCTTGCAATGCTCTTGCCCTCGCTTCCCGGCTGGAAAGTGGAGACAATCGGTGACGACATCTGCTGGCTTAGGTTCGGTCCGGACGGCCGACTTTATGGCGTGAATCCGGAAGCCGGCTTTTTCGGCGTTGCACCTGGGACCAGCAACAAGACCAACCAAAACGCCATGCGGACTATTTCAGGCGATACCATCTTTACTAATACTGCGCTTACCCCGGATGGCGACATATGGTGGGAGGGGATTGACGGCGAGGTTCCGCCGAACCTGACTGACTGGAGGGGCAATCCATGGGTACCAGGATCTGGCACGCCTGCGGCTCACCCAAATGCCCGGTTCACCGTCGCCGCCGACAGGGCTCCCTACATTGCTCCGGAATGGCAGGATCCAAATGGGGTGCCGATTTCGGCCATACTTTTTGGCGGAAGGCGGGCTTCCTTGATTCCGCTCGTGACTGAGGCGAAGTCATGGGAGCACGGGGTGTTTCTTGGCTCGGTAATTGCTTCGGAGACCACCGCTGCAGCGGAAGGCAAAGTTGGAAATCTCAGAAGAGATCCTTTTGCGATGCTGCCGTTTTGCGGTTATAACATGGCCGATTACTTTGCCCACTGGCTTTCGATGGGCTCCAGGTCCGATGCCTCACAGCTCCCTAGGATCTATCTGGTCAACTGGTTTCGCAAGGACGAGAACGGCAAATTCCTCTGGCCTGGTTACGGCGAAAACTCGCGGGTGCTCGCGTGGATCGTCGCACGATTGGAGGGCAGGGTTGGCGCGCAAGAAACGGCACTCGGATTCACTCCAATACCGGAGGACTTGGACACCACCGGAATGTCTGTCGCGCCGCAGGTTTTGGAGACTCTCTTTTCGGTAGATTCCACGAAGCTGATCGATGAGGCGGAGGACATCGCCCGCCACTACCAGCAGTTTGGCGAAGATCTCCCGAAGGAGCTCTCCGACCAGCTCGAAGAGTTGCGAAGGTCGGCGGCGATCTAGAAAATGGTTGAGAATTGCTAAAAATGTACTGGGCTCCGCAATGCGCGGAGCTCGCTACATTGAGCAGTTTGTTTCTTTGTGCGTCAGGCCCCCTGCGTCAATCCCGCAAATCCGGCAGTTGAACCAGCATGGCGTTTTTTGATTCGCTGACCCAATCTCTTCAAACTGGCTGAACTCACTAGGATCCGCGTTGGGTTTCCGCCGGAGGTTGGAATACTCCATTTTGCCGCTAGGTGCGTTTATGCAGTGCCTTTAGCCACCCGGGGAGGCGCTGGGCAGCAACTCGAGGTGCAGCCATTGAGATTGGAATAGGTCCCAAGCGTGGCGGGTCGTTTGCGGCGGTCAAGCAGTTCCTGGGTCAAATCGACGATCATGTCGATGAATTCAGGCGAGTCCGATGGAGTCTTCGCCCTGACAACGGCCATGCCGAGCTCGGTTGCCTTTGCTGCGGCAAGGGTGTCAAGATCATAAATAACTTCCATGTGTTCGGAAATGAAGCTAATTGGAACTATTGCCACATCCCGTCTTCGGCGATTTTTACTGAATCCCACATTTTGAGTAAG
>DAHVKW010000034.1 GCA_027320695.1 Actinomycetota bacterium
TGCTCCATCGGGCTGGGGTATCCTGGACCTGGTTCTTGGACCACGGCGGCACGAGCGTCCAGGGACCCACGAAGAACAAGCCCTTAGCTCGAACCGCAAGCACTGTCGTAGCGGGGACAGGGGCCGCAACTGGCCTCGGTCGCTCTGCTGCAGCCCGACGGACACAAAATGCTGCCCGCCAGGGTGTACCGGCAATCTGGGATGTGCTGCCAGGCTTCACCGACGTGCACCAGGACAATCAGCTCAACAATGTGAAGAGTGACCCTGAGTTCATGGCCGAGGCTAAGGCCGGCACGCTGCCCTCGGTGTCATGGCTGCTGCCTAATCCCGCTGACAGCGAGCATCCTCCCGCAAAGGTGTCGACGGGCCAGTCTTACGTTACCAGTCTGGTCGACGCGGTCATGAAAGGTCCCGACTGGAACTCCACTGCCATTTTCTTGACATGGGATGACTGGGGAGGCTTTTACGACCAGGTGGTTCCTCCGACTCCGGATTCGCTGGGTTATGGCATACGAGTTCCCGGCATCGTCATCAGCCCTTATGCTCGCGCAGGTCTGGTCGACCAGCAGGTCTTGTCCTACGATGCCTACCTGCGTTTCATCGAGGACGATTTCTTAGGCGGCCAGCGGCTCAACCCGAAAACCGATGGACGTCCTGATCCTCGACCCGATGTCAGGGAGAGCAATCCGGTGCTCGGCAACCTGGCGGCGGACTTTAACTTCTCCCAGATGCCGCGACCGCCGGATCCTCTACCCATTAATCCTAAGACGACGCTCGCGAGCAACCCCGCAGCTGACCTTCCACCTTCGAGCGCCCTCGGTCCTCTCGGCGGGTAAGGGCCCATTTTGGATATCTAAGCCGGGATCGGGCTGGACTAGGCCTCTCGGCAATCCTTGACTTATTTGGCTTTCATGCCGCGATCCATATCTGGCATCGGCGGCTCACTCCAATCAAATCTCATTTTCCGTGGCTAGCGCTCGGGATTAGGGACTGTGGCGTTTTCCGCTACGGAATCGAGGTTCTCGATCTGTCGTCAGCCAAAGTCACCACTTCGCGACGGTCGACGCATTTGGTTGGGATTTTGGAATTGGCATGATTTTTGGCCAACGGGCCAAATATTGCCCAGCTCGATTTTGGTCAGGGCTATTCTGGCCGATCCGCCTGGAGAAAATCGAATAATTGATTCGTTGCGACGTTCGCGGGTCGTAGATAAGTGCCATCATTTAACTATGGACGGGAGATGGATGACAACTCGGGCGTCAGATGCAGACAGAGCGGACGTCGCCAATCTTCTTAGGGAGGCGGCAGCCGAAGGTCGTCTAACTATTTCCGAGCTTTCAGATCGAATTAGCGCGGCTATGGCGGCAAGAACATATGCCGAGCTTCATCAATGCTTGCGGGAACTGCCTGACTACAATTCGTATAAACCGTGGCAAAAGGCGCAGCACAGTAAAGTTCAGATTGTGAACCCCGGCCACCGGCGTCAAGGACGGGGTGGACTCGCGATTCTGGGTCCCTTGGTCATTATCGCGATAGGTTTTGCGATGTTGACGGCGCTGTCCGGAGTTGTAGCTTCGCTGGTACTGCTTCCAATCCGGATGTTCCTGTATTTGGTTTTGTTTGTCCTGCTTTTCCGGCTTGCGAGGTTTCTCCTGCATGCGCTTCGTTAAATGGCGGCGTTTGCGCTCTGACCAACAATGAGGGCCGGGCGCGGCCCCGGATGCCCAGTCGGCATTAGCCGTGCAAGGCTTTTATTTTTCGGATTGTCCCTCGTCGCTGCGGGTCGTCAATCTTTATCGTCAGTAAGATCGCTGATGATCGTCGCTTTGGTATTTTGAACTGGCCAAACCCCTGCAGCGGCCGATTCGAGCTGTCTCGCTTTCAGGACTTTGGCAGTTTTCCGGGAAATCTTCTTAGGCAGCAGTCCGACAGCGACCTTTCGGCAGTACCCGCCTCGAGGCTTTGCAAGGGCGACAACCATGAACTTAGGTTTGAACCCCAACACTGAGGCAATCTCGCGATCCGTGTTGAGTGGCCGGTTGGCCTTCTCGAAGAGTTGTCTCTCAGCTTGATTTCCGATCGGAAGTGAGGTGATGATCTGGCTCCACGGAAAGCTAATGGTGATTTCGCCGTAGCTGTTCTTGCGGATTGCCTGTCTCTTAGTCAGCTCGATAATGGTGATGGAAGGCGATCGGCCCGTGACCAGTCCGTAAGAAATAGAGGGTCCGTTGAAGCCAAGAATTGGCATTGCGCTGGGGCTCGAGCACTCTTTGGAAAGTTGGGCGATGGCGCTCTTCCTATGGACTTGGCCTATCGGATTTATTTCGCTAACCCCAATCAGTTCGGGCCTTGCGGGATCCCGAATGCCGGGTTCATCGCTCAGGCGAACTTTCCAAAGAGCAAACGGGTTGAAGGAGGCAGATTGGAATTTATCAGGCTCTAAATCAAAGCGTACAAAGGCGTTCGTATTCTGATCGATTGCGAATATTTCGTTACCATAATTGGCGAGAACGGAAATTTCTAATGAGGTGTTTTCTCCGAAACTAGGCCTAATTGCGTTCATGTCAGTCCTGATGATAATCCATTAAACTCGTAGAAAAATGTCTAGAGCAGTGAATCTAGTGCGTCGGATAGCTCAGACGGCTGCGATATTGGCTGAAGGCAGCTGAAACTTCGGCAAATATACGCAAATCCCCTTTGGCGTCCGTTCCATAGCGGAGAGGGGTATTCTTCTCCAAAGGCGATGACCGCGTTGGGAAGCCATCTGCCCTTGAGCTGATCCAGAAGATCGAGGCGATCACCGGTTATCACGATCTCTTGCGACTGGGGGCCTAGGATCGCAATGGACTGAACGATTACCGGAAAAGCGCCTGGATGGCGGGAAATTGTCGTAGCCAGCAAGTCGACGACGCCACTTGCAGAGTCCCTGAATTGCCGACCGTCAGTCAGCTTGGCCAGGCGTGCAAGACTCCGCGCGGCGACTGAGTTGGTTGAGGGTATAGCTCCGTCAAAAAGGTCTTTCGTTCTCACGATCAGCTTCTCTTGGTCCTCGCCGACGGTAAAGAAACCCCCGTGCTCTTTGTCTTCGAAGAGGTCCAGCAGCTGGCGTGCAGTGGTTTCCGCATTTGCTAAATACCTGGGCTTCCCGGTCGCCTCATAGAGCCGTGTGTAGGCGTCCAGGAGATTGGCATAATCGCAAGCAAAGGCTGGCTGGGATACTGATCCCTGGTGCCATATCCTCATCCACCTTCCATCTCGCCTCATGTTGTCTTCTAGGAATTGCAGGAGTGATTCGCCGGTGGCTATCCAGTCTGTTCGATCCATGATGAAGCCAATTTGCGCCAGAGAGGAAATGAACATGGCATTCCATTCAAGAATGACTTTGTCGTCAAGAGCCGGAGGAATTCGTTTGTAGCGGGCAGCGAGCACCTTTTTCCTGGACGCTTCGATTTGCGCTCCGCGAGTCAGATCTCCCCTTTTTGGGCGGAACAATATGTTTGAACCTTCGAAGTTGCCCCCGCCGGTGACTCCGTAGTGTTCGATGAATTCATCTGAATCTTCGCCCAGAATCTCTTGCAGGTCTGAAACGGAGAAGAGATAGTATTTTCCCTCCGCCCCTTCGGAGTCGGCATCTTGGCTTGAAAACAGGCCTCCGCCATCTGTGTGGAGATCCCGCAGCACGTAATCGACCGTTTCGCAGGCCACTTGCCTCCAGTTGGGATTTTTGGTCAGGGCCCATCCGATTGAATAGATTCGTGCCATTTGCGCCTGGTCATATAGCATTTTCTCGAAATGAGGGACCATCCATTTTTCATCGGTCGAGTAGCGGGCAAAGCCCCCGCCAACGTGGTCATAAATGCCGCCGGAGCACATCGCGTCAAGAGTTGTGGATGCTGCCTCTAACTCCTGCGAAGCGTGGGATCTCAGGTAGTTGTTGAAGATAAGCTCGATAAGATTCGTCTGGGGAAATTTTGGCGGTGGTCCAAATCCTCCCCATTTGCTGTCGTAAGTTTGCAGCACTTGGGCGGCTGAGGAAGCCAAGAACTTGTGTCCTTCGCCGGTCTCGAGGTTGAAGCCGTCTCCTTCGATCGAGGTCCTCAGGGAGATTGCGGTGCGGACTTGGTCTGCTTGGCGCTCGACCTCGTCGCGGCGATTTATCCATGCGTCATGAAGAGCTCCCAGAACCGACGTAAAGCTGGCCATTCCCCCAGCTTCCCGTGGAGGGAAGTAGGTGCCGGCGTAGAAGGGCCTGGTGTCCGGCGTTAGAAACACGCTCATTGGCCAGCCCCCGGAGCCGGTGATCGCTTGTACCGCCTCCATATACAAAGCGTCGATATCGGGCCGTTCTTCTCGGTCGACTTTGATGGAGATGAAATTGTCATTGAGATAGGCCGCGGTTTGGTGATCCTCAAAGGATTCGTGAGCCATTACATGACACCAGTGGCATGCCGCGTAGCCGACTGAAAGGAAAATCGGCCTGTCCGTCGCCTTGGCTAGCTCCAGAGCCTCGGTACACCAGGGCCACCAATCTACCGGATTGTCCTTGTGCTGGACAAGATAGGGACTGGACTGGTTGGCGAGATGGTTCATGAATAACCTTCCATGTCAAGCAAAGCTGCATCAACTGAGCCTAAAGTCTCAGTATGGAGATCAGTCTAAGTAACAAGGTTGCAGTTATTACCGGCGGTTCAAGCGGTATTGGCGAGGCGATCGCGGAAAGCTTCGCTTTCTCTGGGGCAAGAGTCCTCCTGGTATCGCGCAAATCGGAAAAACTTCGTGCAGCCGCTCAAAAAATCAACCAAGGGGTGGGTGCTGACAAGGCTAGCTGGATAGCTGCAAACGTTTCTGATCCCTCTGGACTCCAGCACGTGGTCGCCCATTGCAAAAGAGAGTTCGGTTTTGTTGACATTCTGGTCAATTGCGCGGCGGCAAATCCATATTTCGGCTCTACGGTCAGCATCGAGCTATCGGCCATGAGAAAGATCTTGGAAGTCAATCTCGAGGCGGTGCAGATGTGGACATCTGAGTTGTGGTCGAATTTCTGGAGCAATAGTCAAAGGCCTGCCAGCTGCATCAACATCGCATCGATTGGCGGAATGATAGTGGAGCAGGGAATCGGATTTTACAATGTGTCTAAGGCTGGCGTGATCCACCTGACCAGGCAACTTGCGAACGAACTCGCGCCAGGTGTGAGGGTTAATTCAATTTCGCCGGGACTTGTCAAAACCGAGTTTGCTAGGGCGTTGTGGGAGCGCTGGGGCGAACAATTGGCCGAGAGTCTCCCGTTGAAGCGCATCGGGGAACCTCAGGATGTCTCCGGCGCAGCTTTGTTCTTGGCGAGCGACCTATCCAGGTGGATCACCGGAACCAATCTCGTCGTCGATGGCGGCGCTCTTGTGAGGGGCCTGTCGTTCATCTAGCTGCTTTTTCAGCACGTTCTTTTGGATCTTACCGAGATTCGTAGTGGGCATTCGACTTACTAGTTGCAGTCTCGTGGGTGCAAAATAGGCCGGGAGTTCGGATTTAACGTACTCTCTCAGTTCATCGAGCTGGGGGGCTGCAAGGCTGGAATTGGGAACAACCACTGCAGTCACAGCCTCACCCCATTTCGGGTCAGGAAGCGCGATTACAGCAGCCTGCTGTACCTTTGGATGCGTCTCGAGCACCCGCTCTACCAGCGCGGGAGATATTTTCTCTCCACCCGAATTGATGATGTCGTCAATCCGTCCATCTACCTCGAGCTTGCCCTGCGAGAAAGTGCCGGCGTCTCCGGTATGGAACCAGCCCGATTCATCCTGGATCGCTGAGCCCGATCTGTAACGATCCGCGATCATTGGGCCCTTCAATAAGATCTCTCCAGCGGATGTCACTTTGCACTCCACGCCGGGAAGCGGCATCCCGTCGTAAACCACTCCCGAACAGGTCTCTGTCAAACCGTATGTGACCATGGTGTTGGAAGGGATAGTTCTAGGGGGTTTGGAGCCCCCAAGGATAATCTTCCTAAAGATATAGGGATCCAGCCGGGTCATGGCAGTCGGGACAAGCGAGACCAGCGTGGCGCCGTCCCTCGCCGCTGCCTTGACGTCGTCGACGTTGAATCCGTTTTGGATTTCAATTGGATTTCCAGTCAGCAGCGCACGAAGTATCACCGACAGCCCGCCAATATGTGCTATGGGGAGGCAGCAGAGCCATTTGTCCGAGGAAGTAATGCCAATTTGGCCTGACGTAGCCGATGCTGATGCCGCGATTTGGGCCATGGTGAACATGACCATTTTTGGCTGGCCGGTTGTTCCCGAAGTGGCCATTGCCAAGCACTGTTCATTTTCCAGCGGCAGCGCATCTGGAACCGAAGTCACATTTCCCGAAGAGTCGATGATTTGTGAAGGTCGGAGTGCTTCGACGATTATTCGTTTGGCCTTGTATGACAGACGCTGATCAATCGGCACGAACCCATTTCCGTCATCCCATATCGCTTTGATCACATCGGCCAGTGAATTCGATGCCGGCATATCCAGCGCAACTAGTTCTCTCACAAAGGTTAGGCTAGCGAGAGAAAAACTTGATTTTTACCGAATGCTACTTGTCAAAGTCTAAATTTAGATGATTCCTTCTTATTTAGAAGTTGACTTTTTGGCCTTTATCGAATGATTAATGTGGATCAAAGCGAGGTTAAGAACCTATGTCGAAACAAGTTTGGGAGTCACTAGCCAGCTATCACGACATCAAGTACGAAAAGAGCGGCGGAATTGCAAAGATCACTATAAACCGCCCGGAGGTTCGCAACGCGTTCAGGCCTCAGACACTATTTGAACTATCCGATGCCTTTAAAAAAGCGAGGGACGATACTTCGGTCGGCGTAATCATTCTTACAGGCGAAGGGGACCAGGCATTCTGCTCCGGCGGGGATCAGAGAATTCGTGGAAACGACGGCTATATAGGCAGCGACTCCATAGGCCAGGCTGGCATCGGCCGGCTGAATGTTCTCGATCTGCAGATACAGATTAGGAGGCTGCCCAAACCGGTAGTTGCCATGGTTGCCGGTTATGCAATCGGGGGAGGTCATGTGTTGCATCTGGTTTGTGATCTGACAATTGCCGCCGATAACGCGAGGTTTGGCCAGACCGGGCCTAGAGTCGGGAGCTTTGATGGCGGATACGGTTCCGGCCTTCTGGCCCGCACCATAGGTTTGAAGAAGGCAAAGGAAATTTGGTTTCTATGCCGCCAGTATGACGCAAATGAAGCAGCGGAAATGGGTCTGGTGAACACCGTTGTTCCTCTGGCGGAACTGGAAAGTACCACAGTTGACTGGTGCGAGCAGATGCTCAGCCTTTCGCCTATAGCCCTTAGAATGCTCAAGTCTTCGTTCAATGCTGCTGACGAGGGGCTTGCCGGTATCCAGCAACTGGCTGGCGACGCCACGATGCTCTTCTACATGACCGAAGAGGCCCAGGAGGGACGCAATGCTTACAAAGAGAAGCGCAAGCCTGACTTTACCCGTTTTCCACGAAGGCCATAGTCGCTCGATGTCCCACCTAACGGCTGCTGGAGGAGCTGATAGATGTCATTCGGTCTCTGGATAGCCGGTGCCCGTCCCAGAACGCTGCCGGCGGCAGTGGTCCCGGTGGCGGTGGGCAGTGGGGTAGCGGTATCAGCCGGAAGTTTTAGGCCGCTCGAAGCCCTTCTGGCCTTGGGCGTGTCACTCTCGCTGCAAATCGGTTCCAACTACTCGAATGACTATTCCGA
Organism: Actinomycetota bacterium; assembly: GCA_027320695.1. Taxonomy (GTDB): domain Bacteria; phylum Actinomycetota; class Acidimicrobiia; order Acidimicrobiales; family Acidimicrobiaceae; genus SCQM01. The sequence goes on from DAHVKW010000034.1 coordinate 7,744, forward strand.
TGGAGTTCGAGGCACTGACGAAAAGCGCTCGGGGCCGTTGCGCCTAGTGGCTTCGGGTTTGAAAAGCCCAAAGGCGGTCAAAATGGCTGCTGTTGGTTCCTTTGCGCTTGCCGGAGTTCTTGGCCTGGTGCTCGCCGTTCTTACGAGCTACTGGCTCATCATTGTGGGCGCGCTGGCAATTCTGGCCGGCTGGTTATACACCGGAGGGCCCAAACCTTATGGCTACTATGGCTACGGAGAGCTGTTTGTCTTCATATTCTTCGGCCTTGTCGCGGTGGTGGGGACGGCTTATGTCCAGATCGGCAGAATGGACTTGAGCGAATTCATAGTGGCGATCCCTGTGGGAATTTCATCGGTCTGCTTGCTCGTCGTGAATAATCTGCGCGATATTCCGTCTGATTCCAAGGCTGGGAAAAAGACGCTTGCAGTGCGGATAGGGGATTTGGCAACGAGGCGGCTGTACTTCATGCTGGTGGTTCTGATGTTCCTTTTTGTAGCCGGCTCCTGGGCGTATTTTCGCTTTGGGCCTCTAGGCCTTATTGCGATACCGTTTTCGATTCGTCCGCTGAAGACGGTTTTGAAAGGGGCGAGCGGCAAAGACTTGATCTCCGCACTTAGCCTGACAGGGAAAATGCAGCTCGCCTTAGCGCTCTTCTTTTCGGTGGGAATTGCGCTATAGCAAAAACTAGCATTTAGCGCAGACGAGATACGACGGAACCGAGTGCCCGGGATATGGTGTCGCAAACGCAAAGACTATTTGGCAATTATGATTCCGAATCAGAGTCTCGCTATCTTGGCGTGATAGCGCTATTTGTCATCGTCGGGCTTTTGCTCAGGTTTTATCTGCTGGCCCAGCCGGGGCATCTCTTCGGCGTTACCGAATATGACGATGGGGTTTATTTTGGCGCTGCTCTCCGTCTAATCGAGGGCGCGGTGCCTTATAGAGACTTTGTCTTGGTCCAGCCGCCCGGAATAGCTGTACTTCTAACTCCGATCGCCTACATTGCCAAGACCATCGGGACCGCCAACGGTCTGGCCTTAGCTCGGATCGTCACCATCGTCATCGACGGCGCAAGCATCGTATTGGTAGGTTTACTCGTCAGATGGCGCGGCAGAATTGCCGTTTCTGCAGCATGCGCGGTGATGGCGTTATATCCAGCGGCCATCGCCTCGTCTCAAACGGTTCTGCTTGAGCCTTTTCTGAATTTCTTCTCTCTCCTTGGTTTGTATCTTTGCTTTCGTGACTCGAGGTTTCGATCTTCGATTGCGGCGCTTTTCTTTGGAGGGATGCTTTTTGGCGTAGCTGGTTCAATAAAGGCGTGGGCAATTGTGCCAGCGATTGTGGTGGCGGCGCTTTTATTTGCCGCTTCACAGCCAGTAGCAAAAAATATAAGAAAGCTGGCGTCGTTTGCCGCCGGCGTCGCTTTTGGATTCGCCCTATTGTCGGCGCCATTCTTCTTTCTGGCGCCAAAGGCTTTTTTCAATCAAGTGATTGCCGCTCAGCTCAGCAGAGTTCCTGGGCAGCGGATTGATTTTCAGGCCAGAATGAGGGAAATTGCCGGCACTGGACCTGTTGTCAAGATGATCGGGCATTCCGGCGTAGTGACCGCTGTCCTTTCTGTGGCGTTGCTGGTCGTGTTTTTGGCTGCGGCATTCGAAATGAGGGTGGAGCGGTCCAATTTCACCATCTTTGCGCCTCTGGTCACGGCTGCGGTATTTCTCGCGTTGCTGTGGCCCAGCGACTTCTACTATCACTACGCGGATTTCATAGCGCCATATCTCGCAATTACAATCGCAATCGCTGTATCAGCTCAATGGCTGCAACGTCTTGGCCTGCGCCACGATCGTCTTTGGAGACCGGTTTTACTCGCTGGGGTGATACTGGCGTTTCTTTGGGTGATTGCAAGCTTTTCGTACGAGACGGCTAAAAGTCCAGACCCGCAGCCTGCAAAATTGGTGGAGCAGCTGGTTCCAAAGGGCGCCTGCGTAGTAACCGACGAGGTGTCGCTTACCGTTGCGGCGAACAGGTTCTATGCGTCGAATAAAAGCTGTCCAAAGATGGTGGATTCTTATGGTACGGCGTTGGAACTGAGTGGAGGCCGGACCATAGATGGAGGCGCGAGCCTGAATCCGCGAGTGGTTTCAGCCTGGCGATCTGATTTGGAAACGGCGTATTACGTCTGGCTTTCTCCGCAAAGCTACAGAAGAGTCCCCTCGGCGCCGAGCGTAAATACCTATTTTGAGGCTCACTTCAGGGTTCTTGCGACTCTGGGTCCAGGGCTTGGCAAATTATATGAGCGCATCGATTAGCTTCCACTGTTTTTTTGAATTCTTATCTTCGAACTAGCAATCACCGCGTTGACCAGGGTTTGAGGATTGTCAAAGATTGCAGCATGCCCGAGCGAATCTATTATCTCCGAGCGTACGGCGATTTGCTCCCTTTTTTCGAGCAGAGACGCGAGTCTGTCGGCAATGGCAAGGTATTTGGCGTCGGCCCCCCCGGTGATCAGCGTTAGGTGTCCGCGCAGCTCCTGAACGCGCGGCCAGAGATTATCCTGCATGCCGATGCTCGAATGCACTAGAGAGCTGGCGAGGGCTTTGGGGCTGTTTTTCAGTCTGTTTTGAAGGTCCTCATTTATCGGTCCTCTCGGCTGGAAGAGAGCCATCGACATCCAACGCGTGAGAAATTCTCTGAAGTGCCCCTCGTCGCCTTCAATGCTGTTCAGCTCATTTGCAATGGCGATATCGGCTTGGTATCTCCTTAGCCGCTCGCCTTCATCCTCGATTCCCGGATTGACTCCTGAGAGAATCACGTTCCACGAAAATTTGGAATATTTGAGGCACATGGCTAAAAGATGGCGGGCTCCGAGCGAATAGGCGGCCCAGATGCTGTCGACGCCAAAGGAGAGCAGTAGATCGGCGGTTTCGTCCAGGCCGGTTTGCAGGTTGCTCGAGCCGCCGTGGCCCGGAAGATCAACGCAAATGACTTCATAGGGCTGGCGGAGCGCGAGTTCGCTGGCAATTGTGGCAAAAGAGTCGCCGTTTTGGGTGAAGCCGTGGATCAGTACAATACGTGCATTTGGAGTGACGGCGTTTTCAACATAGCTTGTGTAAGCAAGCTGCGACGGCGTGGCGGGAGATTTCAGCACTTTTAATCGCTCGCCCTTTGACACGGTTGAATCGCTGAATTGTAATTTCATTTAGGCTCGCTTTAGGCACTCCGTGAGACGAGGGACAATGAATCTTGGATTTGGACTCAGCTTAGTTAGCGAATGGGAATTGGCAGGTGTCACAGACGCTGTAATATCGCCTGGCTCAAGGTCCGGTCCTATGGCGGTGGCATTGGGGCGGAGCGGCAAGATTTCGACGCATGTAGTGCTGGATGAGCGTTCCGCGGGTTTTTATGCGTTAGGGCTGTCAAAGGTTAGCGGGATGCCGACCCTGGTCCTGACAACTTCAGGCACTGCGGTGGCGAATTTAAGGCCTAGCGTGACAGAGGCCTTCCATTCGGGGGTTCCAATGATAATCTTGACCGCCGATCGGCCATTGGAAGCCCACAAGTTTGGCGCAGCGCAGACCATGGAACAAGAGGAGCTCTTTTCGGACGTAGTCCTGTTCCGATCCTCGCCGTCGGTCCCCGATGAAATAAACATGTCCCATTGGCGTGCCCTTGCATCCAGGGCGTTTCACGAGTCGGTATCCAACCCTATGGCGCGAGGGCCGGTACAGCTGAATCTGGCATTCCGGGAACCATTGATAGAGGAAAATCCACGGGTCGCTCCTGCTAGGTCGTCAAAGCAACCCTGGTACAGGATCCATTCAGAATCGAGTAGCCAGCTCTTTGACGAGTTGCGCGGCGCGGGGCGCGTATTGGTGGTTGCGGGAGAATCGGACGAGAGAATCAGCGCGGAATTGATTGCACAGTGCGAGCGGTTGGGCTGGCCGGTAATAGCAGGTCCAAATTCCGGATTCAGGCTGCAATCGAAGTCTTCCCTCGGCAGTTTCGAGGCATTTTTGCGCTCGGAGAAGGTCAGAGGTGAGATCCTGCCCGAGGTCGTGGTTTTGCTTGGAGGTGATCTCGCTTCACGAAATGTGAACGGATTCATTTCACAGGCGGCAAAAAGCGGGTCGAGGATTGTGAGGATTTCAAATCAATGGCGCTGGAAGGACCCTGCAAACGTAGTAACGGATTTTTATTTTGGCTCGTTTCGGTCGTTCATGTCCCGATTGCCAGATCTTTCTAGTGCTAATTCTTACCGCGCACTTCTCAAAGACCTTGATCAGGCGTCATTTCGGGGGATCTGGGAGAGTCTTGGAACGGAACTCACGGATCCCGTCATATCGGCCGAGATATTTTCCTTTGCCCGCAAATCGGACATGATCTTCTCCTCGTCTTCCATGCCCATACGGGATTTGGAGTGGTTCGCTCCTTTGACCGAGAGCCAGCCCCTTCTTTATTCGAACAGGGGCGTGAACGGCATCGATGGGGTGATCGCGAGCTTTCATGGCGCTGGCAGAGCCCATCAAAGGCAGAATCCCGACAGCAGGTCCGTGCTCCTCATCGGTGATCTGGCGTTTCGGCACGATCTCGGGTCGTTGGCAGGCCTTCTTGGATGCGGCCTCGACCTCCTGATTTGCGTGACTGACAATTCCGGCGGAGGGATTTTTTCGTTCTTGGCGCGCTCGGCGTCGTTGGAAAAGGACCAGTTTGAGAGGCTGTTTGCGGCACCTCAGTCCGGCGATTTGGAAGCGATCGGACGGGGATTTGGGTTGCACACTCAAGTGGTCAAAGATGTCGCTTCTTTTAGGGTTGAACTTGAGGAGTTCAGACGCGAAGGCGGCGTCCGAGTGGTCATAGTTAGATCGGACCGAGCTGAAAACGTGGCTATTCACCAGGCGGCCTTCGACGAAGGAAAGCGTCTGGCCGAGGATACGCTTGGTATCCAAGGAATTTAGAGTTTTAGCATTGGGAGACGACGTGGGTCTTTATGAAGAAATGATGAGCCGGGGTTTGATTGCCCAGGTTACAGACGAAAGAGTTGCGGAGATTTTAGACGGCTCGTCTATCAGCGCCTACATCGGGTTTGATCCGTCAGCCGATTCTCTTCACGTTGGCCATCTGGTCCAGATATTCAACCTGAGAAGGCTCCAGGAGCATGGCCACAGGCCAATTGCTGTGGCAGGGGGAGGAACCGGGTTGATCGGCGATCCTTCCGGCAAAAGCGAGGAGCGCAATCTGCTGGATTCAGAGGTGCTGTCGCAGAATTTGATCAAAATACGAGCCCAGCTATCGAGGTTTTTAGATTTTGACTGCGGCGAGTCATCCGCGCTCGTTTTGAACAATGCCGACTGGCTGGGAAAGATATCTTTGATCGATTACTTGAGAGATGTCGCTAAGCATTTCAGCGTCAACCAGATGGTAGCGAAGGATTCGGTGAAATCGAGACTCAATGAGAGGGAACAGGGAATCTCTTTTACGGAGTTTTCTTACATGCTTCTTCAGTCTTACGATTTTCTGCATCTGTTCGACAACTTCGCATGCCGGCTTCAGATGGGGGCGTCCGACCAATGGGGAAATATCACATCGGGCATCGAGCTGATTAGAAAGATGCGGCAGCAGGCAGCTTACGGCTTGACCACTCCACTGGTGTTAAAGGCCGACGGAACAAAGTTCGGAAAGAGCGAGTCAGGCACGATTTGGATTGATCCGGAAAAGACCTCGCCGTACCAGTTTTACCAATTCTTTTTGCGGGCGGAGGACGAGGTGGTCGGCGGCTATCTCCGATCGTTCACATGGATAGGAGAAGACGAGCTTAGCGAATTGGACTTGGCCACTGCTGAGCAGGCGAGCAAGCGCCTCGCCCAAAGCGCGCTAGCTGAGGCGGTGACTGAAATTGTGCACGGCCCGGAAATGGCCAGGAAAGTGCAGGTTGCGGCTAGGGCACTGTTCTCCGAGGACATCCTGAGCCTATCGCCTGATGTGTTGGAGATGGCTATCGAGGATGCCCCGGTGCACTACGTTTCTGCCGACGCGCTTGCAAGGGGCGTTGGTGTTGTCGATCTGTTCTATGCTGCAGGCCTGGCCAACTCAAAATCAGAGTCGCGCAAGGTGATTGCTCAGGGTGGCGCGTATGTAAACAATTCCCGTGTTTCAGATATCGAAGCCAGCGTCTCCTCGGGCGATCTGATCGTTGGAGGCGTCGTGCTCCTGAGGCGCGGAAAGAAAGACTACGTGGTTGTAAGGGTGCGAGGGTAGGCGGGTCCGTGAGTTTCGCTATAGCCTGTTCTTAGAACTCTTGCAATGGCGAATGGATTATATGCCCGCCGTCGCATAACGACATTGACCTCCGTTGCGCTTGTTCGTAGGCCATGCCATTCAGGGACTGCCTCGTTGCGTTGCCGAGAACAGCCTGAAGACAGCTGATTTGTGTGCGCCAGTTTTTATATTTATTGCTCATGGGCATTCTAGTATGGGGAGGTTTGGAAGGTTGAACTCACGTGCTGAATAGCGCCGATGAAGAAAAAGGGTGGATCTGGATCGACAGCCAGCCCAGACTCGCGGAGTTAGTCGAGGAACTTCGCAATGTCGGTGAGTTTGCCCTCGATACGGAGTTCCACAGGGAAAAGACCTACTATCCCAAACTCGCACTAGTGCAAATTGGCTGGGTCGACAAGGTGGCATTGCTGGATCCATTTGCACTGGATCTCACGGCTTTGAGTGTGGTCTTCAGCGGTCCCGCGACCGTCGTGTTGCACGCAGGAACCCAGGATTTGGAGATCCTTTCTAGGATCGTTGGGACTTTGCCGCAATCCATCTTTGATACCCAGTTGGCTGCAGGGTTTATTGGATTTTCGAATCCATCGTTGGCGCTGCTTAGCGAGAGGCTTCTCGGTATTGGACTTCCAAAGGGAGACCGTCTTACCGACTGGACAAAAAGGCCTCTGAGCGAAGGACAACTGCGTTACGCGGCATCCGACGTGGCAAATCTCCTGTCTCTCAAATCAGAAATCGAGTCTCAACTTGCCGTGATGGGCCGGCTGGACTGGGCTTGGGACGAGTCGAAGGTCCTACTCAATAAAGACAGGAGGGGAATGCCGATCGAAAGGACCTGGTGGAAGATCAAAGAGTGTCGGCACCTGAAAGGCGAGTCCAGAAAAGTGGCCCAGACGCTCGCCGTGTGGCGTGAACTCAGGGCAGCACGTCTGGATATTCCAGTTCGCTATGTGTTGTCGGACCTTGCAATCGCTGTTATTTCCCAGGAGCTACCCATGACAGTGGACGCATTAGCCATTCTACGTGGAGTTGAGCATCGTTTCCTTGTTCAGGGCGTGGATAGGGAGATTCTTGAAGCCGTCAGCCGGGGCAGATCGCTTTCAGATTCTGATCTGTGCGTGCCCGTAGTTGAGGAGTCCGATAAAAGGCTCAAACCAATTGCTGCGATGGCGGTTACATGGGTGTCGCAGCTCGCGCAATCTCTGAAGATCGATCCGCTTTTACTCGCAACCCGCTCCGATATCGCTGGTTTTTTGAACGGGGACAAAAATTCCAGGATCGCTACTGGATGGAGGAACGAGGTGCTGGGCGACCCAATTACCAAACTCACCAGAGGTGAACTGGCGCTGGCGGTAAATGCCAACGGCGAATTGGAGCTCGAGAACAGGTCTTACGTCCGGTACGTTTCTGGCGCCTAGTCCTTGCTTGTTCTGAGATCGATAGTTAGGGTTAGAACCCCGTCAGCTAGTTCGGCCGTGGCGTCCCCAAGCATCGCATAGTCCATGAAATCAAGTTTGGCTCGTTCCACGAATGCTCGTCGTTCTGGTCCTTCGACAGGGGGAATTCCGCGGTTTTTTACCGCTTTTGCCCGCTCTTGGAAGCGCAAAATCATGGCAGCTGGATCAAATTCATTGCTCATGGACGTATAGCTTATACGCGCCATTGTTTCTAGGTTTTCCGAAAGCAGCGTCTTGGCGGTTCCAAGGGAACTAGTTTCAAAGTCTTGAATCGACCGGCCCAATACCGGGACGCCAAGCGGACGTGGCGAAGGTGACTGCAGTGGCTGGCCCTCGGTCGACCGACATGAGGAAAGGATGGAATGGGCGAGCGGGGCAGTGCGGCAACAGCACGAAAGGAACTAAGCGTGCGCCGGAGTGTTAAAGCGATGGTGACCGAGGTGGCAAATTTGTCTTGGGGAGATTCCTGTCGGCAGAAGGCGAGTCTGGGATATTTAGAGGCTGAATTTGCAAGCTGCAGCGGGAATACCTGGTTAGTGCAGGGTAAAGTGGTCGGTAATTGCACTACAATGTATGTGTAGCAACGAATAGTCATGCGCACCGACCATGGTTTAAAGTTTTCAGGTCAGAAAATCAAATCGGTGACTCAATATATTTGAGTGGGTCCTTAGGGATTTCCACTAGGAGTGGCTCGTGAAAAAGGGACGTCATAGGCGATACGAAGAAGCAAGACAAGCCAAGCGAGCATTTAACTTTCCAGTAGAGAAGTGTGTCGAATGCGGCGGAGATTCCCAGCGTGGCCACGCCTCATGGTGCTTAGCCGCTATGGATGATGTCGAGGATGA
>DAHVKW010000035.1 GCA_027320695.1 Actinomycetota bacterium
GGGATCGACTCTGATTAGGGGAATTGACGACACCCTAAAATGTTTGAATCAGGCTTCGCTGACAGTTGTAGGTGACGCTGGAATGTTGAGCGAGAAGAACCTCATCGCACTCGAAGAGCGAAACCTCACCTGCATCGTTGGAGCACGGCTGAAATCACTCCCTAATTCCATAGAGAAGGAGATCCTGAGCCTTGACTTCACAGACGAGATGACAAAAGAGATCGTCTATAAAAACAGAAGACTTGTCGTCTCCTTTTCGCCTTCTCGAGCCAAAAGGGCCATCTCACAGAGAAAACGCTCAGTAGCCCGTCTCGAACAACTCATAGCCAAGAACCAGGCGGTGAGAAGGCACCAGTATCTCGATTTCACCATCAAGGAAAAACCCAAGATCGATCAGATGGCAGTTGACGCCGCTTCTAAATGGGATGGGATCAAGGGATACTTCACCAACAACTTCAACATGAGTGCTGGTGAAGTCTGCTACCCCTTCCAAGGCTTTGCCGCCTTAAGAAATCGGCTCTTCGCCCGGCATTGTCGATGTGTTCCAATGACTGCTTGAGTGCCCAGGATCAAGGTTCTGTGCAGCTGGTGCTTGAGAGAAGACAATCGCACAGCCTGAGGCTGGTTCGTCGAAGTAAGGAATTTTCACGCAGTTAATTTGTTGAACATTTTGATGTCACTTTCTCTAATTTCGGCTACGGTTACTCTGGTGGCTGATCAGGATAAATTTGCAGAACAGGCAATGGAGTACACAGACGCTCTATATGGCGCTGCGTTGCGAATGACGAGAAATCCGGCGGAAGCAGAGGATTTGGTTCAAGAAACATACTTAAAGGCATATAGAGGTTTTGGCACTTTTCAAGAAGGTACTAACCTCAAAGCCTGGCTTTATAGGATCCTGACTAACACGTTCATCAATTCATACAGGGCAAAGCAGAGACGGCCTGATGAGAGTGCGTTAGACGATATTGAGGATCTCTATCTGTACCGAAGAATTGGCGCCCTTGAGGGGGGAACAATCGGAAAAAGCGCTGAAGAGGAAGTTTTGGAAAGCTTTACTGACTCTGACATAAAAGAAGCAATTGAGTCACTTCCGGAACAATTTCGCATCGCCGTGCTGTTATCAGATGTAGAAGGTTTTTCATACAAGGAGATCTCCGATATCGTCGGAGTTCCGTTAGGCACAGTGATGAGCCGTCTGCATCGAGGTAGAAAAGCACTGCAAAAAGCGCTAGTCGACGTTGGAATGCGCAGGGGTTTAGGTTTGGGTGAATGATGGAAAGAACGCAAGATACTGATTCTGCGGGCGGCGAATGTAATGAGACAATCGCGCGCTTATACACGTTTTTAGACGGTGAATTGACTCAAGACCGAAAAGAACAGATCAGGCGGCATTTGGACGAATGCTCGCCTTGTCTGGAGGCTTTCGAATTCGAAGCGGAACTGCGGAGCATGATTGCATCCAAGACAAGAGACCGTTGCCCGGATGCTCTGCGAAACAAGATTGCCGCAATTATGAAATACGGCAAGGTTGTTTAGGCCAAGCCTTAACATCTAGTAGCAAAATTGTTCGATAACAAATAATTTGGAATTTAATCTGGTCTGTCCAAGTTATTAAAAACATGGCAACTAGTACTGAGATTATTGGCGCGGTGCCACTTATCGGTGGTGAGAAGCCCTCTAGGGCATACACAAAGGATCGTGTGTGCAGCGAACCAAGTTGTGACACCAAATTGTCGATATATAACCGTGGAAAATTTTGTTATATTCATCAGCCGATAACTGTCCCGCGAACCCGAGGGCGTAAGCTCGCCTAAATGAAGTGAACGGCTCAAATGGGGTGCTATGCCTGACGTGATCTCTTGGGATGTGGCTTCGCGGGTAGCTAAGAATGTGGCAGGTTATTTTCCCGAGCCGCCCAGATCTGAAATATACTCGCTCGAGGCTGACCTGGTCTCGATTTTTCCTGAAGCAGAATCTGAGGTTGCCGCCGCCACGGGACTGGCCGTCGCTGGTTCGCCAACACCACAGGTAATGTCGAGAGCCCAGTGGGCTGAAGCGAATATTACGTCATTTAAGAGTACTCTTGCCCCGCTCCTCGAGCAGTTATCGGAAAAACTGCCCCGTTGGAGAGTATCGGGGGCGAGTGCCGGAGTCGCGGGGGTCCAGTTGGGAGCGATCTTGGGCTGGTTGTCGTCGAAGGTTCTCGGTCAGTTCGATGTGATACTTGCCGATGCAGGCATAGATCTGGACCAGGACACAGTTTATTTCGTTGCCCCGAACATCATTGCGGTGGAAATGAAATACGGGTTCGACCAACAGCAGTTCAGGCACTGGATAGCCCTGCATGAACTTACCCATAGGGCCCAGTTCAATGGCGTGGAGTGGATGAGGGGATATTTCAAAGAGCTTCTCCACGATTCGATCAGCTTGGCAAATCCTGACCCGCGCATCTTTTTTGAGGCTTTGAAAAAGGCCTTTGAGTCGATTCGGGAAGGCAGGAATCCTATAGCAGAAAATGGGCCGATAGGAATGTTTGCCACGCCCGAACAGATGGTGATTCTGAACAGAATTTCGGGACTCATGTCTTTGCTCGAAGGCCACGGCGACGTCATCATGAATCGTGCTGGGGCGAGTGATATTTTGCAGTCCACTCGGTTTGCCGAGATCTTTGCAGAGCGCCGCAGTTCCCAGCGCGGCTTTGCCAAGCTGATGTCCCAACTTCTTGGTACCGAAGCGAAGATGCGCCAGTATCAGGAAGGCGAGAGGTTCGTCCAAAGAGTCGAAGAATTTGGCGGCACGGAACTATTCAACAAAGTTTGGGAACGTCCGGAGAATCTTCCAGACATCGCGGATATACGTGAACCGGATCTCTGGATTGAGCGAATGACGGCAAAATCAGGCATTTAGATTTCCGCTAAGGCGTAAATTTTTCAGGGAAAACTTGTGATTACATCTCTCGGCCTGGTTGTCCGCCCTGAGCCACTACACGATAACGAAGTGTATGCTTTGGCTGGTGGGCATCGAAGAGCTGTCAAGGATCAATCCCGAGGAGAAGGCCGGTTTCATTCTGGACAGATTGAGCCGCGCCGGCCTGGATCCCGCGCAGTTGCTTGGGCGCTGTACCTTCGAACCCCACCCTCAAACCAGCCTGCTGGAAGTCTCCGTGTCAGGTGGCGCAGATTCAGTTACCTTGCTGATTTTGGCATTCCTGTCCAATCCAAATGTACGGGTTTGGCATTTAAACCATCAATTGCGCCCTTCTTCGGGTCATGAGGCGGTATTTGTCCAAAATCTAGCTCGCGCGCTTTCGGCGGAGGTGGAAATTCTACACATCGAAGTCGAAGATGGGTCCAATCTCGAAGAGCGGGCTAGGGATCAACGCCGCGCTGCCTTTATTGACGGGGTTGCGACAGGCCATACGGCTGATGACCTGTGCGAAACCATGATTATCAATCTCGTCAGGGGGTCAGGCCCCAGTGGGCTTGGTTCGATGGCCCCAGGCCCCCAACACCCAATACTTGACCTGAGACGGGCTGAAACCGAGGCTATCTGCCGCGCGCTTTCCATCGAATTCGTTCGCGATGAGTCGAACATGGACCCCAGATTCTTAAGGAACCGCGTCAGGAATGAGGTTCTACCGCTGCTGTCAGATGTGTCCCACCGAGATGTAGTTCCTATCCTTTCTCGCACGGCAAATATTTTGCGCCAAATTGCAAACTATATCTCTTCCCAAGCTGACGAACTAGATCCAACGGAGGCTAAGGAACTTGCCGCCGCCGATGAAATCGTCGCAACCGAGGCGATCAGGCGGTGGTTGACGGATGAACGCGGGCACTCTATTTCCTATGAACTTGCTCAAGATGTGCTAAGAGTTGCAAGAGGTGAGAAAGGTGCCACTGACCTGCCCGGAGCTATCAGGGTACGTCGATCAAAGGGCAAGCTTTCGAAATTCGCCGTTGGCCATGCTAAGCCCGATAGCTCAATTTGATTGTTTTGAACCCTTGCGCATGAGCTAAGTTGATTCATGCCATGAATTTAAATTCCAAATCAGGTTCCAACTGGGCTGAGTCAGACCCGTCTTTGGGCGAAGTGATTCTTGAAGCGTCCGTAATACAAAATAAGATTAGGGAGCTGGGAAAGGTTATTTCTCAGGATTACTCGGGTCGTTCGTTGCTTCTAGTCGGAGTTCTAAAAGGGGCTTTGCTGTTTGTTGCCGATCTAGCTCGTGCCATCGATTTGGCCGTCGAATTCGATTTCATGGCTGTGTCCTCCTACGGAGTGACCACCAAAACCTCAGGAGTGGTACGGATCGTTAAAGACCTTGACACGGATCTGACAGGCAAAGACGTCTTGATAGTCGAAGAAATTGTCGATTCTGGTTTGACGCTTTCATATCTTGTCCGCAATCTGCAAGCCCGAAACGCGAGATCGGTTCAGGTATGCGCGCTGCTGGTCAAGGATGGCATGCAGCCACCCGGGCTCGACATTGCCTACACTGGATTTGTGATACCACCGGTATTTGTCGTTGGTTATGGGCTCGATTTAGCCGAAAAATACCGAAATCTTCCATACGTGGCGGTTTATAAAGACTAATGAAGAGGTTCTTGGTATGGCTAGTGAATCCGCAAAGGGCAGTAAGCAGCCTCAATTTCAAAAGGAGAGAGTTCAGCGGCTGATCGCCGAACTCATCGAAGCCTTGGGAGAGGATCCCAAACGGGAGGGGCTAAAGATGACTCCCTACCGGGTTGCGGAAATGTTTGAGGAATTGCTGTCTGGAACCAATCAGCCAAGTGCGAGCTTTCTCGGATCAATGTTTCCCGCCGGCCACGAAGAAATGGTTATTTTAAGGGACATATCGTTTTTTTCCATGTGCGAGCATCATCTCCTGCCGTTTTTCGGAGACGTCCATGTGGCTTACATTCCAAACGAATCCGGTCATATAGCAGGTCTTTCAGGTATTGCCAAACTTGTCGATGGGGTGTCTAAGAGGCTGCAGGTCCAGGAGCGCTTTACAACGGAAATAGCCAATGCTATTCAAGTCTCGATGAAGCCGAAGGGAGTCTTGGTGGTTGTGGAGGCCGAGCATTTGTGCATGTCGATGCGGGGGTCGAAAAAGGTGGGCGCGAGAGCGATGACATCCGCGGTGCGCGGCGCGTTCCAGAAAGACGGCATCACAAGGGCAGAGGCGCTCGAACTGATTAGAAAGGGACGAGATGCAGCCCGCTAAAGCCATCAGGCTTTCCGACCGGGCTCTCGGCATTGAACAGGGCATCATGGGCATATTGAATGTGACGCCCGATTCGTTTTCCGACGGCGGTCGATATTTTGACATACAGGCCGCAATAGAGCGTGGCGGTCAGCTTGCCGAAATGGGTGCAGACATCATTGATGTCGGTGGAGAGTCATCACGCCCTGGTTCGGCGTCGGTTCCAGTGGAAGAGGAACTGCGGCGGGTCATTCCGGTGATTGAGGAGCTTTCGAAAAGCTACAGGGTTTCAGTTGACACATTCAAGCCAGAGGTCGCCGCTAAGGCGGCTGAGGCCGGCGCCACCCTGATCAATGACATAAGCGCGAGTCTTGCGCAGGTTGCCGCTGATTATGGAGTTGGTTGGGTGGCCATGCACATGCAGGGGAGCCCTCAGACCATGCAGCGCAATCCCAAGTATGAGGATGTCGTCAAGGAAGTGTACGACTACCTGCAGCGCAAGATCGACTGGGCTAGAGATCTTGGAGTCGAAGAGATTTGGGCCGATCCTGGAATCGGTTTTGGAAAGAATCTTCATCACAATCTTTCCCTTGTAGGCGGGCTTGACAAGCTAACGGGCCTCGGCGTGCCAATTTTGGTTGGGACCTCGCGCAAAGCCTTTCTTGGGAAGCTTGCAAAAGCGTCGACGGGATTTGAAGTACCGCCAATCCAGCGGACCGAAGTCTCTGTGTCGTCGTGCGCTTGGTGTTTTCTGCATGGAGCCACAATGATGCGGGTGCACGACGTGGCAGAGACAAAGGAGCTTCTGACTCTGTTGTCCTGGCGTCCCGGCGAATCTTCCAAGCCGAGCTGAAGATGGATACAGTTTTTCTGCGCGGGATCAAAGTGGCAGCCAGACATGGCGTGCTTAATTCGGAAAAGGCCAACCTTCAGCCTTTCGAAATCGATTTGGCTGTTCGCGGCGACTTTCGCAAGGCGGGCCAAACCGATGATCTTGATGATGCGGTTGACTATTCGACGCTGGGAAACTTGGCCATAAAAGTAGCAACTTCCAATGTCTTCAACTTAATTGAAGCGCTGGCTGAAGCAATAGCGCGAGATCTACTGTCTCTTCCCAAGATTGCCGAGGTAGAGGTAACTGTTAGAAAGATGCAGCCTCCAGTTGCGTTTGAGCTTGACCATGCCGGCGTGACTCTTAGGAGAACGCTTGACTAGCACTTATCTGGCGCTGGGTTCAAATCTTGGAGCCAGAATCGACTATTTGCGCGATGCAGTGCAAGCGCTTAATGGCCCAGTGCGTTGTTCCAGGGTTTATGAGACTGCTCCGGTGCAAGCTCCGGCGGGCTCAGGACCGTTCTTGAACGCTGCTGTCGGGATTGATTTCAAAGCGGACCCTCAGGCGCTTCTTGAGCTGGTCAATCGCCTGGAATCGCAGGCAAACCGTATTCGCATCCAAACGCACGGGCCTCGCACGCTTGACGTAGATGTGATATATGTCGAGGGGATGGTTTCAAACGATCCGCAAATGACGGTGCCGCACCCGCGATGCTCTGACAGGGCTTTCGTTATTGCGCCGTTGATGGATATTGACCCAGAGCTTGCTCGGCGCCTGAATCCGGAAATGGCCGCCATTCTCCGACAGGCTGTAGATCTTGGGCTATCGGAGGTCTATCCAGGCGTGAGCATCTACGGCGAGCCGCTTTGTTGAGATTTAGAATCGGATTTCGAAGAGTTCAATTTTTTGAGGAGCAGCGTGTTTCGGATTGTTAAAGCCAAAGAGTTTCAGGCCGAGTGCGAGAGCCTGCGGTTGGACGGCAGGACAATTGGGCTGGTTCCTACAATGGGAGCGCTGCACAGCGGTCATCGGCAGCTGATAACGATGGCTCGAGATCAGTGCGACATTGTAGCTGTTTCAATTTTTGTAAATGAGCTTCAATTCGATAATCCTGTCGATCTTGAGAAATATCCTCGCGTCGTAGATAAGGATCTGGAAATAGCTAGTTCACTCGGGGTTGATTTAGTATTTACTCCAGAGTCCGCGGACATGCATCCCCGGCCGACACTCTTCCACCTCGAAGTTGATCGCTTAGGCGACATCCTTGAAGGTGCGTCCAGGCCGGGACATTTTGCTGGAGTCGCGACAGTGGTGGCAAAGCTGTTTACCCTAGCTGGAAGATGCAAGGCGTATTTTGGCGAAAAAGATTTCCAGCAGCTCTCCGTTATTTCGCGCATGGTCGAAGAGCTGCATTTCCCGGTTGAAATTGTCCCCGTGCCAATCGTTAGGGATACAAGCGGGCTAGCGTTCTCGTCGCGGAATCTTCGCTTGGATTCGGAGCAGCTAAAGTCCGCGCTATCCTTGTCGCGGGCCCTTTTTGCAGCCCGTGACGCCATAGCTGGCGGCGAGAAAGATACGGGGAAGATAGAAGAGTTGATGGTACGTGAGCTCAGGCGTGAGATAGCGGGGATCGCACAATCCAACCAGCCAGAGCTCGACTACGCTTTAGTGGTCGATCCTCTCACTCTTGTCGAGCCGGAGCGGATCGATGGGCCGGTGCGGCTGCTAGTTGCCGCGCGGGTCGGCGGCGTGAGGCTGATAGATAATATTGGCGTGTAGATACGTGTGTAAAGGTCTGGGCCATGCTCTTAGCAATTGATGTAGGAAATACGCAGACTGTGCTTGGGCTTTACGATCCCGACAGCCTGGCAATCAACGACAGGGCGTCAATGGGACCCAGAAAGGCCGATTTCGGGCTGAGTCACAATTTTAGGATCGCAACAGTGCCTGACCGCACGGCAGACGAACATGCGCTCTTGTTCTCGCAGCTGTTGGGCATGCGCGGCATCGATCGGCTCAGTTCAATCTCGGGATTGGTGCTCTCCTCCACCGCGCCATCCATAACAACCGCACTTAGGGACATGGTGGATAGATGGTTCCATGTTCAACCGGTTGTAGTGGCACCAGGCATTCGCTCAGGAATGGCCATTCTGTACGATAACCCCAAAGAAGTTGGCGCCGATCGCATTGCCGATTCAGTTGCCGCCTATGACCTTTATCCAGGGCCCTGTTTGATCGTCGATTTTGGCACTGCAACCACATTTGAAGCGGTATCGGCGAAAAAGGAATATTTGGGTGGAGCAATAGTTCCAGGAATCGAAATATCTCTGGACGCTTTGTTCAGAAGCGCCTCAGCTCTTCGCAAGGTGGAACTTATAGAACCTAGGGGCGTGATTGGCAAGTCGACGGTGGAATCCATTCAGTCTGGAGCGCTGTATGGATTTGCCGAACAGACGGACGGATTGTGCAGACGGTTCAAGGCCGAACTTGGAGAAAATACTACCGTGATCGCAACCGGTGGTTTGTCCAGCCTGATCTCCCGATTTTGTAAAGAGATCGACGTTGTGGAACCGTGGCTAACGCTTCATGGGTTACGACTCATATATGAGATGAACATTCCTTCGAGAGGTTGAATTTTAGGTGTCAAACAGTCCCAACGGTGACCAAAATGAAATATCCGACTTGCCCTACTCATTCGCGAGGACAAGTGACGCGGCACACATACGCGAAGAATTTGCTGATTTGGGCCAGGGAGAGAGCAGCGGCGTGGTTCACTCTGTCGCCGGGCGCATCATGCTTTTGCGGACGCAAGGCAAAATCGCTTTTGCCGAGTTGAGAGATTTTTCCGGTCATATCCAGCTATTTGCGAGCAGCGACGCGACTGAGAAATTTGAACATTTCGTCAGCCTGTCTTTGGGAACCTGGGTTGGCGTCACCGGAGAGGTGATGACTACCAGGCGTGGTGAGCTTTCAATAAAGATTCAACACTGGGTCGTGCTTGCCGATGCCCAAAGAGGATTTGGCGATAAATGGCACGGCGTGACCGATCCTGATACGCGATATCGCCAGCGCTACGTCGATTTGTGGGCGAATCCTCATACCAGAGAAGTTTTTGTTCAGCGGAGCAGGATCATTTCTGAGATGAGGCGCTATCTTGAGGCAAAGGGCTTCATGGAAGTCGAGACGCCACTTTTGCACCCAATCGCCGGCGGAGCATTGGCCAAGCCTTTCACAACCCATCACAATGCTCTCGACATGGATCTTTTTTTGCGAATTGCGCCTGAACTTTACCTCAAGCGCCTGATCGTGGGCGGATTCGAGCGTATTTTTGAAATTGGCAGAGTGTTTAGGAACGAGGGGATATCTCCCCGCCATAACCCCGAGTTTACGATGCTCGAGCTGTACCAGGCGTACGCTGACTACAACGACATGATGGATCTCACCGAGGAGCTCGTCTCCCATCTCGCTCGCCTCGTTTGTGGTTCCACGGTCATTAACTACCAAGGTAAGCCGATCGACCTGACTCCTCCCTGGAAGCGCGCGACTATGGAGGAGCTGGTGTCAGAGCAACTTGGCATCGAAGTCCGGCTTGATATGGGCTTAGGGGCTTTGTCCGCTCTCGCTGAAGGGCATGGAATCAACGTAGGGCCTTCGTGGGGGCCGGGGAAGGTTCTGTTGGAAGTCTACGAAAAGACTACTGAACACACGATTTGGAATCCTGTCTTCGTTTGCGATTATCCGCTGGAAGTATCTCCGCTCTCGCGCGATCACCGTTCCAAGCAGGACATGGTTGAAAGATTTGAAGTTATCATTGCCGGACGTGAGCTTGCCAATGCTTTTTCAGAGTTGACCGATCCGGTCGAGCAGAGAAAGCGCTTTCTCCATCAAGTTGGTCAGAGCAAAGCGGGCGATGATGAAGCAATGGCCATGGATGAAGACTACATCCGGGCCCTGGAATACGGTCTTCCGGCGACTGGTGGTCTTGGAATTGGGATCGACCGTCTAGTAATGCTGTTGACCGATCAGTCTCAGATTCGGGAAGTCGTTGCGTTTCCAACCATGCGTCCGGAACAGGACAGGTAGCGCTGACTTTTTAGGCCGGTGCCGGGTTGATTTTTTCAGCGTTGGGCTTGTTGTTCATTAATTTGCCGTCCATCTATTTTCTATCGCGATAGCATTGGTTTGCGCCTTTTGCGGGGGCACTTGGCGCATTATGACTAAGAGGAGAACCTTATGGCCCACACATACGAGAAGCTCAGCATCACTGCTGAGTTGGCGGGCGAAATGATCAGTGCCGCGGCTAATAAAGCAACCGAGATCGGCGTGCCCATGGTCATTGCTGTTGTTGACGAATCGGGTGTTTTGAAGGCTTTTCACCGTATGGATGGGGCGGCACTCCTGAGCGTCGACATCGCCCAGAACAAGGCCTACACCGCGGTCAGCTTTGGAATGGCGACGGACGCCTGGTTCGAGTTCATAAAGAACGACCCGCCTCTCAATACCGGAATTGTGCACACTCCCCGGCTCGTCGTATTTGGCGGAGGATACCCGATAGTTGTTGACGGGAAGGTTATCGGAGGCATAGGTTGTTCCGGTGGTCACTATAGCCAGGATATGGTTTGCGCCCAAGCGGGTCTGGAAGTAGCGGGCTAATCCGCATTTCCGCTCTCATCCAGATGCAGCGCGACGCCGTTGGGTTTTGCGGCGGATCGAAAAGATTGGCCGCAAAGCATGCGATGGATTGCCAAGCAGGCAGCTCCTGGTCTTCGCGGAAAATATTTTGGAGGGAACCTGGCGGCTAAGGTAGCGTGGTGAACTCCTCCAGATTTCTGGAATGGAGATACGCTGGGAAGGATTAATTATGGGAAAGCTGGTTAACCCGGCATCCAATCCTGGAGCCCGTCTCCGTGAACTGCTTGCCGGGCCAGATCCGCTGTTGGCACCTGGGGCGTTCGATGGACTTAGCGCCCGTCTCATCGAGGAGGCCGGATTCGATGCGGTTTATATGACCGGCTTTGGCGCGGCTGCCTCCGTGCTGGGCCGACCCGATGTCGGTCTCCTTACAATGACTGAAATGGTGGAGCATGCCAGGCAAATATCGCAGGCAGTTAGTCCGCTGCCTGTCATCGCCGATGCCGATACGGGATATGGAAATCCGATTTCGGTAATTAGGACGGTGCAGCAATACGAACTTGCTGGTGTGGCGGCAATCCATCTAGAGGATCAGGTCGCTCCCAAGAAATGCGGTCACATGTCAGGCAAGGAGCTGATTTCGAAAAATGACATGGTTAGCAAGATCGAAGCTGCCGTGGACGCGAGGAGGTCCTCGGACTTCGTCATTATCGCACGCACGGATGCCCGGGCGGTCGAAAGTCTTGAATCTGCCCTGGATCGAGCCAGGAGCTATCGTGATGCCGGAGCAGACCTGCTTTTCATTGAAGCGCCGGAAGGAATCGAAGAAATAGAGACGGTTGCGAGAACTTTTCCAGATATTCCCCTCGTGTACAACTGGGCTGAAGGAGGAAAGACACCTCCGCTAGCCTACCAAGTGATCAAGCAGCTTGGCTTCAAGTTGATCATTTTCCCAGTTGGTGCATTGCTGAGCGCAACTAAGGCGATCAGGACCGTCTTGAAATCTATCCGCGAGGAAGGAACGCCAATAAAAGCGATGGATGCCATGGTGCCTTTCCAGGAATTCCTCGGTTTCATCGGCCTTCCCGAAGTTCAGGAGTTGGAACTCAAATACAAGTCCAGGCCTTGACCCGATTCCCCGGGATGAACAGACAGATGAACACTGATCGCTTCCAAAAAGGCCGCTAGGCAGCTTTGCGAAGCGGCCTATGCCTTGGCATCTAGGTATGGCTGAACGATGCTATAGGTTTCATCCAAAAGGAACTGTGCCAATGATCCCAGTTCGCCTGCTATGGGTGATTTGAGCTCGGCGGCACTAAGGCGGCTTTCCAAAGCAAAATTTTGGGCAGTTTGCCATGCCTTGGCAATGCCTCCCGAAGCGATAATGATCTCACCAGCCTTGTCGAGGCTAGCTTGATCCATATTCCTGGTTAGGAGAGGCTCGAGGTCGATCCTGTAGGGCATCTTTAGCGTCTCTAGAACAGGAAGCGTATAAATTCCTTCCAGAAGGTCTTGGGCCGGCATTTTGCCGAGGACCTCCGTAGTGGCCACTAGGTCTAAAATATCGTCCCGGATCTGGAACACCATTCCCAGCGACCGTCCAATTTTGGTGACCGCCTCTATGTGATTTCGATCGAGATTTGCTGCCAGAGCACCGATGCGGCACGCTGTAGCCATGAGAGACGCTGTCTTGCCGGAAATTGCCTTGAAGTATGAATCGTGCGACCTAGAGACGAGATAGGAGGTTTGCACTTCGAGAATTTGGCCGGCGCACAGATCTGCGAGCGTATTTGCAAGGAGCTCAGCAATTTCCTGCCCCAGTCGGGCGGCAATTCCGGCCGCCTTTGCCAGCAGGTAGTCTCCGGCGACAATCGCGACGAGATTTCCCCACCTGAAGTTGACGCTTTCAACGCTCCGTCGTTGCGAGGCATCGTCCATGACGTCGTCGTGATAGAGCGAGGCGAGATGAACCAGTTCAACTGCAATGCCGGAAAGTAAAACCTCGCGGGTGATTTCTGAACCGCCGGCTGCCGCGGAGGCGATTGCCAGAATAGGACGAATTCGCTTTCCGCCGGCTTCTATCAGGTGGCGTGAGACCTCAGAAAGGAAATCGTCGTTTACCGCCACCGATTCCCTGAGAAGCTTCTCGAAATCCTCAAGGTTGGCATCCAAATTGACCTGAGTTAAAGCATCTGTAATGTGCACTATTAAAGAAGATAGGCTCTATCGAAAAAAAACTTACAATGCAGTTCAAAAATCTCTGATAGGTGACAGGCAATTAGTTGGGAAGTATATTCGCGGTTCCGGTGTTGAGTAATTGTAAGAAAAGAAGAAAGAAAGAGTTGAAAGGCTTTCACACAACAAGCGCGGTCACGGTAGACTAATTACTAGTCCCATAGGCCCGTAGAGGGAGGCGGACAGTTTGTTCGAACGCTTCACAGATAGAGCGAGAAGAGTTCTTGTCCTGGCGCAGGAAGAGGCTCGACTTTTAAATCACAACTTCATAGGAACCGAGCATATTCTCCTTGGGTTGATTCACGAGGGTGAAGGAGTGGCTGCGCGCGCTCTTGAATCTTTCGGCATCACTCTCGAAGCAGTCCGGGAAAAGGTAGAGGAGACGATAGGCCCAGCGGGCGGTGCAACGGCGGGATCTCCTCCGTTCACGCCTCGCGCCAAGAAGGTTCTGGAGCTCTCGTTGCGTGAGGCATTGCAGCTTGGACACAATTACATCGGTACTGAACACATGCTATTGGGCTTGGTACGCGAAGGTGAGGGTGTGGCTGCTCAAGTTTTGGTAAGCCTTGGCGCCGATCTTCCGCGAGTTCGCCAGCAGGTTATTCAGCTTCTATCCGGATACCAGGGTAAGGAGACCGCAGGTACGGGAGTAGGTCCTGCGGCTACCGCAGACGCTCCAGGTGGATCCCCGGTTCTTGACCAATTTGGACGTAACCTGACCACCATGGCGCGTGAGAAGAAGCTGGATCCGGTCATCGGACGGGATCGTGAAATTGAGCGCGTGATGCAGGTGCTATCAAGACGATCGAAGAATAATCCCGTGTTGATTGGCGAGCCTGGTGTCGGGAAAACAGCAATCGTCGAGGGTCTAGCCCAGAAAATCGTCGCAAATGACGTTCCCGACATCATAAAGGGAAAGCAACTTTACACCCTGGATTTGGGCGCTCTTGTCGCTGGCAGCCGATATCGCGGCGACTTTGAAGAGCGCTTGAAGAAGGTGCTGAAGGAGATCCGCACTCGCGGCGACATCATTTTGTTCATTGACGAACTGCACACGCTCGTTGGTGCGGGCGCAGCAGAGGGCGCGATTGATGCCGCTTCAATCCTTAAGCCAATGCTGGCTAGAGGCGAGCTGCAAACAATTGGTGCCACCACGATTGATGAGTATCGGAAGCACCTCGAGAAAGACGCTGCACTTGAGCGTCGTTTTCAACCCATCAAGGTTGAAGAACCTGCGCTTGCCCACACAATTGATATTCTCAAGGGTTTGCGCGAGCGCTACGAGACCCATCACAGTGTAACTATCACCGATCAAGCTCTGGTTGCAGCGGCCAATCTTGCGGACAGGTATATTGCCGATCGCTATCTTCCTGACAACGCCATCGACCTTATTGACGAGGCTGGGGCGCGACTCCGCATACGCAGGATGTCGATGCCGCCGGAGATGCGCCAGATCGACGAGGATCTCGCACGTATTCGCCGTGACAAGGACAGCGCTATCGAGAAGCAGGCGTTTGACGAATCAAAGCGGCTGTCCAATAAGGAAAAAGAAAAGCTGGACCAGAAGGCGGCACTTGAGACTGAGTGGCGCAGCGAAGGACGCGATCTATTTGACGTTGTCGACGAGGACGTCATCGCGGAAGTTCTGGCTAACTGGACCGGTATTCCGGTTTATAAGCTGACTGAAGAAGAGACTGCCAAATTGCTGCGCATGGAAGACGATCTCCACAAGAGAATCGTCGGACAGCAGGAGGCTATTTCGGCTTTGTCGCGGGCAATTCGGCGTACGCGGGCTGGCCTGAAAGATCCTAAGCGTCCGAGTGGATCCTTTATCTTCCTTGGTCCAACCGGGGTTGGTAAGACTGAGCTTGCGAAGACATTGGCGGAGTTCCTGTTTGGCGATGAATCGGCTTTGATTCAGCTTGACATGAGCGAGTACATGGAGAAGCACACGGTGTCCCGTTTAGTTGGGTCGCCTCCAGGGTATGTCGGCTATGACGAAGGTGGCCAACTAACCGAAGCAGTTAGGCGCAAGCCGTTCTCAGTAGTCCTTTTTGACGAAATTGAAAAGGCTCACCCGGATGTCTTCAATACTCTGCTTCAGATACTCGAGGACGGCCGCTTGACTGATTCGCAGGGGAGAACGGTTGATTTCAAGAACACTATTTTGATCATGACCTCCAACCTTGGTTCGGCCGACCTGCGCAAAGCGAGCATTGGCTTCGGGCAGACTTCAGAGGCAGTTACCTATGAAAGGATGAAGCTCAAGGTCAACGATGCTCTCAAGGCTCACTTCAAGCCGGAGTTTCTGAACCGAATCGACGATGTGATCGTGTTCCATGAGCTATCGCAGGATGAAGTCACGGAGATTGTGGACATGCTGATCAAGCGCGTACAGGCCCACCTGGAGTCGCTTGGCATCGGCTTTGAAATGACCCACGCGGCCAAGGAGTTGGTGGCTCAAAAGGGCTACGATCCCACGCTTGGCGCCAGACCCTTGCGCCGTGCGATCCAGCGTATGGTTGAAGACCAGCTTTCCGAGAAACTCCTTTGGAAGGAGTTCAGGGTCGGTGAGACCGTTGTCGTGGATGCCCAGGATGGCGAGATCGTGTTCAGATCAGTTGAGGGCTTCGTTCCTCCAGTGATCGAGCTGGCCGAGTCAGGTTCGGGCATAGACGCCGTTTGAAATCGGGCCTTACGATAGGCAACTGAGACCGAGGGAGGCATTGCCTCCCTCGGTTGGTTTAACTGGGCTTTGCGTCCGCGCCCGGCCGCACACCTCCGGGGCTACTAGCGGGTTCGAGACCGGATACTGGCCAAGGCTCAGCGATGTCATGTTATGCGCGATACCGCTCCAATGAGAGTTAGGCGGCGCCTAACCCCGAATATCCCGTTTGCCTCCATGGTTGAATGACCCGATTCTGACCGGTTCTCCGTAGTGACCGGGGCCGAGGGTCCAGCGGTAGCCCTAGAGCGTCACATCCGCACGATAGGATCTGGCGAATGGAGGGTGCGAGAAGGGAAAGCTTGTATCCTTCAATTCTCTTGGCCGTCGTGTAGGAGCCAGTTTCTGGCATGCGCGGGGCGAGCGAAGCTGCATGCCGATCTGTTGCTTTTTAAAGCGGAACGGCGCTATATGGCATCGATTGCCTAGAAGATGAGTAGCTCGAATTGTGGTGCTCGGGAACTGTTTGGGAAGTATGCGCTGCGGCGCATGATAGGTCTGTTCTGGGGTGTTGGCGTGGCAAAGATTA
>DAHVKW010000036.1 GCA_027320695.1 Actinomycetota bacterium
ATCGGGCGGATGGAAGAGATTTTGCCCTGACCATGTCGGATACAGATTCTCATTTCGAATCATGGGGGCCGGCAAACAAGCCTCCGACGGCTCCGCCATGGGGCTCAGGCTCGCCAATGCTGTTGCCGTTGAGGGAATTGGAAATGTCGGAAGCCGATTATGACATCCCTAAGCACCGCTGGTCAGCATTTGCAGGAACTGCCCTCGATATCAGCCTTAGAGCGATGGGCATCTCTAGCATCTTGCTGGTCGGAGGGTCGACCCATGTTGGCATAGCATCCACTGCATATGCGGCACGCGACTTGGATTACCAGGTTACCGTGGTCCGTGACGGCTGCCATGGATTCAGGGAACAAAGGGAGTTCTTCTTCGACCATGTGTTTCCGAGAATGTGCCGGGTCCGCACTGCAGACGAAGTGATTGCGAGGGTCGTTCCCAAGGGCTGATCCTTGCGTTTGCGGTTCGACTGCTGTCCGAGAACAGGTGGTTTTGGCTGGGCCGCCGCTACCAGTGCTGGTCATGGCAGAACGAAAGAAAAGAAGGTTTTCGGGACCAGTCCTGAACCTTGTTGACTCAAGATGGGCGCTTTGATGCGGCGCAGAGCAGTCAAGTAGTAAATTTGTTGGCGTAGGGTGTCCTGCCCCGGGTACAGGCACCCAGGAGGGGAATGATGGCCGAACATGTCAGGCTTCTTAACAATGACGAAGTTGCCTCGCTGGTTGATATAGAAAGTTGTTTCCCACCGTTGGAGGCAGCCTTCAGGGATCTGGGTCACGGAGATGCGGCGAGCGTTCGCCGGCATGACGTCCTGTCGAGCGTACCGCAGTTCAACGCCATAAATTCTTTCAAATCGATGAGTGGCGTCGTGCCGTCTATGGACGCAGCCTGCCTCAGGGTCGATTCGGATCTTTTGCGGACGCCCGCGGTGGGAGGAAGCAGCCGGAGAGAGAAACTCACAAGTTCTCAGGAGGAGGCAGTCAGGATCGGCAAAGAAAATGGATTGCTGATGCTGTACCAGATTTCAACCGGAGAGCTCCTGGCCATTTTGACCGACGGCGAGGTGCAGAGACTGAGAGTTGGTGTAACCAGCGCGTTGGCGGCCAAATATCTTGCCAATTCCAACTGCTCCAATGTCGGATTCCTTGGCACCGGTTATCAGGCTGAAACTCAGTTTCAAGCTTTGGCAGTGCTTTTGCCGCAGATGAGCGCGAGGGTGTTCAGCCCAAACGCAGTTCATCTTCACGAGTTCGTCGCAAAAATGTCTCGGATTACCGGATGCAGGGTCGAGGCCGCCTCAAGCGCAGCCGAAGCGGTGGAGTCGGCAGAGATTCTCGTGTCGGCGACGAATTCGCTGCATCGGACGATAATGCCCGAATGGATCAGGCCTGGAATGCATATCAACTGCATAAAAAAACAGGAAGTTGATTTGGAAGTGTTGGCAAAGTGTGATCTATTGGTCGTCGGCAGCACGGGCGACACCGCACACGTGATAGTTGGAGAACTTCGCGATAAGAAACTAAATGAGACTGCCCCGGGATGGTGGAAAGAGCCGGACCATGCTTGGGAGAGCTTCCCGTTTCTTGCTGATGTGATTGCTGGAGAGCACGAGGGAAGGACTAACTCGGACCAGGTCACATGCTACATCGGACACGGCACCGGAATTCAGTTCGCCGCCATTGCGATGCTGGCTTATAGAAGAGCGGTCGAAAATGATGTCGGCTACCTGGTTCCTTCGGCAAGATTTCTTCAGCCAATTCTTCAGCGATAGCCCGAGAATCCTTGGAGGCTTATGTTCCAGGCCAGCGGACGGCAGGCGTGACGACTCCCACCGGCTAACACGCGAGTTTCAGACGCTGGGTCGAGAAAACGTTTGGACCCATATATTTATCGTTTGGACCCATATGGTTTTGCTGCCGCCGAGATAGAATTATTTTATGCCTAGTTCATGGGGTGAGCTTTACCGATCCGTTCCTATGCGGGATGAAGAATTCGAGACTTTGTCCGGGATTCCCCTTGCCCCGGTGTACGGTCCAAATGGGCCGGTGAGCCCGGACGATGAAGCCGCTCAAGCTGGAGAGCTACCCGGGAAGTATCCCTACACCAGAGGTCCCTACGCCTCAATGTATCGTTCCAAGCTTTGGACCATGAGGATGTTCGCCGGCTTCGGGACCGCAGTAGATACGAATCGCCGTTTTCACGATATTCTCAAGTCCGGCGGCAATGGTCTTTCGACGGCTTTTGATCTCCCGACACTGATGGGCCGGGATTCGGATGATCCTAAATCTGAAGGTGAAGTGGGAAAATGTGGCGTCGCAATCGACATCGTCGATGACATGTTGGATCTGTTTGACGGGATCGATTTGTCCAAGGTAACTACGTCAATGACAATAAATTCTCCGGCGCCAATCATCTTGGCGATGTTCGTTCAGGCGGCCCGTGAGCGCGGAATAGAGACATCGGCTCTTGGAGGGACGCTCCAAAACGATATCCTCAAGGAGTATCAGGCCCAGAAGGAGTATAGATTTCCGCCACGTCCATCCGTGAGACTCGTTGTCGATACTTTCCGCTATTGCTCAGCCGAGATGCCGAAATGGCATCCTATATCTGTATCCGGATATCACATCCGTGAGGCGGGTTCAACCGCCGCCCAAGAACTTGCCTTTACCCTGGGCAACGGTTTTGGCTACGTCGAGGCGGGAATTCAGGCTGGAATGGATGTTGATTCTTTCGTTCCCAGTCTCTCTTTCTTTTTCAACTCCCATATCGACTTTTTTGAGGAAATCGCCAAATTCCGGGCTGCCCGCAGGATCTGGGCCCGCTGGATGAAAGAACGCTATAAGGCAAACGATCCAAGATCGACGCAACTGAGGTTCCATGCACAGACTTCAGGGGTATCACTCACAGCTCAGCAGCCCCAAGTCAATATTATCCGGACTGCTATTGAAGCTCTGGCTGGAGTCATGGGAGGGACGCAGTCGCTTCACACCAACTCCATGGACGAGGTGCTGGCCCTGCCGACTGAGCACGCTGCCCGCATTGCTCTAAGGACCCAGCAAGTTATAGGATTTGAGACCGGCGTGCCAAATGTGGCTGATCCGCTAGGCGGGTCATATTTTGTCGAGGCTCTGACCGATGAGATCGAAACCAAGGCCGAAGCTATCTTCTCTTATTTGGATGAGCTTGGATCGGGGTCGATCCTCGAAGGAATTTACGCGGCAATCGAGAACGGCTATTTCGTCAACGAGATCGCAAATGCCTCATACCAGATTGAAAAGAAGATCTCTTCTGGCCGGCGTATTGTCGTGGGAATGAATGCCTTCGTGGAAGGTAATGACGAAGATCAAATTCCGACTTTGGTCATTGGCGAAGAGGTGGAAATGGAGCAGAAGAGGCGCTTGGCCAAAGCGAAGTCGCAAAGAAGCTCCGAAGCTTTGGCTCGCGCGCTGATGAGCCTCAAAAGAGCAGCGGTAGATCCTTCTCAAAATATGATGCCATTTCTAATCGAAGCGGCACGCGCTCGAGCCACAGTCGGTGAAATGATGAGCGCGCTTGAAGAGATATTTGGAACGTGGCGGGAGTCAACCGCAATCTGATCGTGCCGCGCCGTGATATCGATGAGCTAGCTTGATTTCATGAGCGAAATTTACAAACTCTCAGCGCACGACTTTTCCCACCTGGACTCCGTCAGCGATCCTCAGATTTCCGCGGACGGGAAGTTTGCGACATACCTGAAGAAATCATCTGCGATATCGGAAGTTTTATGGGTAGACTTCGACAATCCTGCCAATAATACGCGCCACGCTGTGCCGGTAAAATCGGCGCATCCGTTCGGAGGGGGTGTCACCCAGCTCTCACTGGACGGACAAAGGCTTTATTTTGTGACCAGTTCAGGTGGCATAGCGCTGCTCGATTTGTCCTCCGGCAAACTTTATGACATCTACCCTGGGCCAGGGGTTTCTCAAATTTCCATGAGTCTTGATGAATCCCGGATTGCGGCGACCATATTCGGGGACAGAGTTGCTCTGTTCAATCCTGCCGAGGAGTCAGATCCTATTGTTGTCTCGGAGCTGCCGCGAACTCTTGGCCGATTCGATGGCTTGCCTGGTGGGACTGGGTATTTTGTTGGGGAGCGCCCCGATTTCATATTTGACGTCAGCCTGAACCCGGATGGTACGAAAGTCGCCTGGCACGAATGGGCTCTTCCGTATATGCCTTGGCAGCGAAGCCAGATTTCTCTCCTGGATCTTGACGACTGGGAGGAAGGCAACCCTGAGATCATCATATGTGCAGGTGGCGACTATTTTGTGGCTCAGCCGAGATTCTCTCCCGATGGATCCCGGCTTGCTTTCCTAGCCGAGGATGAATTATTTTTGCGCCTTTGGACGGCGAATCTCGCTGAATGGTCGAGCGCGCTTGTCGTTGAAGAGAATTTCGAACACGGAGGAGCGACATGGGGCAACGGCAATCGAACCTTTGATTTTTCGTACGACGGCAAAAGGATCTATTTCTCCCGAAACGAGGCCGGACACGGCCGCCTCCTGGAGGCGGAGCTTCAGACGTCATCGGTCGTGGAGTTGGGAAAGGCCCACCACTTTGGCATCAAGACTTCGAGAAGTTCCTTGGTCGCGCTTCGTTCAGGTGCCAAAACTCCAAATGTAATCGTCACATATGACCTCCAGAGCGGAGACCGCACGGAGATCGAGAGGGTGTACCCGAAAGAGTTCTATATGGGGATTCGCACGGAGCCCGACCTTGGGATTGCAGCGTACTCCACATCGCTCCACGACTTTATTGAGCCGAGATCTAGGGCCGCTCTTGAAGCGGTGGAGCGGTTAGACGTCCCTTACCGCTTGTATCGGCCAGGATTAGGCGCAAAGGGCTTGCCGACGATTGTGACTTTCCATGGTGGTCCCACCGACCAGTCTCTGGTTACCTATTCAGTCCGCAATGTCGCGTTTATGCAGGCTGGATATCAGGTGTTGAGTTTTGACTATCGCGGTTCGACTGGTTGGGGAAAGTCGTTTCGCGAAAAGTTGGACTATGGTCTCGGAGTTGTCGAGATCGTCGATCTGCTCACCGTCTTGTCTGATCTCGTCAGCCGAGGGCTAGTCAAGCTTGGATCAATCGTCGTCAACGGGGGATCGTCGGGCGGATATTCCGCACTGCGGAGCGTTAGCCTTACCAGGGGTCTCTTTTGCGGAGCAATCGCGGTTTATCCGCTGATAGACCTGGCTGATTCGGTGGCTTCGACCCACAGATTCGAATCACGATATTTCGACACCATGGTCGGCGCTTTGCCTAACGAGATTCGACTTTACAGGGACCGGTCTGTAACGCCGGAGGCGCTTGACGACATACCGCTTCTCATGATGCACGGGGATTCGGATCCTGTTGTAAACCACCGTCAAGTCGTGAAATTTGCCGCGAAGGCGCAAGCGTTAGGAAAAAAAGTTGAGTTCGTTCTGTTTCCCGGCGAGGGCCATGGCTTTTCGGCTCCAGAAACTCTTGAAGCTGAATTCGGTGCGTACGAGAGGTTTCTCGGCGAGCTGCGCGACAGGGGGAAGTTTCAAGATTCGTGAAATTCAGAGTCTTCAGGGTTGATCGTTTCCAGATCGAGGCCCTTCGTCTCCGGGAATTTGAAAAAGACGATCACTGCGAGAAAAAGAGGTCCTGCCCCCATTAGCGCAAGCGGCGTTCCAACGTTGCTGTAAAGCGTCGAACCCAGATATCCCACGGTAACTACGCCGACTATTGAGCCGATTCTGGCCCAGATGCCAATGATTCCATTTGCTGTTCCCCGGTATTTCGTCGGGAATAGCTCGGTAAGGTAAACGCCAAGTGCTGGTATTATGGCCGGCGCAACTGTAGACCCCGCTAATGCCCAAATCCAGATCCAGGCTCCGTGGGAAAGGAAGCCCAGCATCAGGCCGCCGCTCCCTAGGACTAGGGCAGCTACGCTGACTAGTTTTCTTCCACGAGTTTCGGATAGCCTTCCGCCTAGGGCCAGACCTATTGCCCCCGGCGCTGCTGTAATCAGCGTGAATGCGCTGATGGCGGCAGCGGAAAATCCGCGGTCGTGGCTCAGGAACTGGTTTCTGAATTGTGACGCAGGAATCGTGAATAGGTTCAGTAAAAACGTGGAAGCCGACAACAGAACCAAGGCGTTCCGATTTTTGCGGGATCTTTTGATCTGGGGTATATCGTAAGACGCCTTTGAAAGCACTTCGAACCTGCGAGACTCGCGGAGGTGCTTTGAGAATGGCTTGATGGCAAGAAGCGCGAAAATCGAAACTGCGTAAAGAATTCTCCAAGATCCCACTGACAGGCCGGCGAGCGGTAGCATGACCGCCGCTGCGCCAGCACCAAGCGCCGAGCCGATGACCAAGGCTGCCAGCGACCAGGCGCGGGAATTGGCGGGAACCTTCTCGGAAGAGACGATCGCAATGAGAAGGATCGAAGCCGTGGCAAATGCTTTTGTGACCACCTGGTCGCCAGCGAGAAAATAGATATTTGGAGAAATTGCGCCCAGCGTCGAAAATAGCGCGCCCATAGCAGTCGAGAACAGAATTATCTTTGTTCGACCGATGCGATCGGCAAGGCTCAAAAGTATCAGCGCCGGAATGATGTCCAGCCTTGATATCCCCAAAACAAGTCCCTGCGTGGCGGTTGAATTGTGGAACTCCCTGGCGGTGAATGTCAGTAGTTGGCCAAGCAGAGTGGCATAGTAGCTGTTCAGGAAGGAGATACCGATCAATGTCCACACGGTGCGAATGGTTTGGGAATCGAGTTGGGTGGGCGGGTGCCAGAAGGGGAAGAGATTCCTCGTTTTTAATCTTCCCAATTGGCGTTTAATGCCCAATGCCAAAAGCCAGCTGATTCCAGGAACATATAAAGTAAATTCGATGACTTCGTACCAAGTGGAGTCTGGCGATTGGACGATATCGCGCTGGTAGTGGTCAAATAAAGACTTTTCGGCTTGAAACGACCTTGCGGTGCCAGCTCGGCGTTCTCTGACAATTCCGGCGATCTCGTGGTCAAATTTGGCCATCTCTGAAGCGCTAAAAGTGGTTACCAAGTGTCTTTTGCGCATCTTTTTCTCTTGTAAGGTACTCTTCCGGTCCGAAACGTTAGATTTGAACTATATTCGTTGAGGCTTAAGGAATGTTAGTTCGATAAGGAGGTCGATTTGCAAGAGGACGCATTGATAATTCGGCCCGGTCGACCACTGCAGGGCGATATCGAGATCAAAGGGGCGAAAAACTCCGTTTTGAAGCTAATGGCAGCCACCCTTTTGGCTGAGGGCACCCACGTGATTGACAACGTTCCTCAAATCACTGATGTAGCGATTATGGCCAACCTTCTTCGCTCGATGGGCGTGACAGTTTCGGACGTTGTCGATGGTCGCTTGACAATAATCGTGCCGCCCGAAGACAAGGTGATCCCCAGGGCCCCTTATGAGCTGGTAGAAAAAATAAGGGCCTCCATCGTCGTGTTGGGCCCTCTCGTAGCCAGATACCGCAGGGCCGAGGTGTCGATGCCCGGCGGCGATGATTTCGGCCACAGGCCAATTAATTTCCATCTGAACGCCCTCGAGGCGCTGGGGGCCGCTTTCGAGGCCTCTCATGGCTATATTTCGGCGAGGGCATCAGGTCTTTTGGGAACCAGAGTTGTCCTCGAATTTCCCTCCCACACCGCTACAGATAACGTTCTTATGGCGTCGGTGCTGGCAAAGGGCACAACAATCATTGAAAATGCTGCCAAGGAGCCCGAAATTATCGATCTCGCCCAAATGCTGGTTGAAATGGGCGCAAAGATTTCCGGGGCCGGAACTTCGCGGATCGAGGTCGAGGGCGTAGATGAGTTGGTTCCCGCCAATCATCGGGTGATTGCCGACCGGGTAGAGGCCGCTACCATGGCCGCGGCGGTGGGCCTGGCCACCGGTGACGTAAACCTGGTTGGCGCGCCAAGCATGTATATGGACATGGTGCTCGAGAAGCTGAGCGCAATCGGGCTTACGATTACCGAGACGTCTCGCGGATTGCACGTGATCTGCAGAGACAGGCTGAGAGCCACAGATGTTGCCACGCTGCCGTATCCTGGCGTGGCCACGGATTACAAGCCCTTCATAGTCACGATGCTAAGCGTCGCGGACGGAGTTTCGATTGTGACAGAGAACTTGTTTTCGGGTAGGTTCAAATACGTGGACGAATTGAGGCGAATGGGTGCCGACATAAGGACTGAGGGCCATCACGCGGTTATACGAGGTGTCGCGCGATTATCTGGAGCCCCGGTCAAAGGCAATGACATCAGGGCGGCGGCTGCTCTGGCCCTTGCGGGACTGGCTGCTGACGGCGAAACAATACTGGCGGCTTCTTCTCATATCGACCGCGGCTATGAAGATTTTGCCGGTCGTTTGAGAGCCGTTGGAGCGCAGATAGAGCACGTGGGTGCGAACAGCCCGGAAATTCCAAATTAGGTATTCAGTTGATATGAACTAGTGCCAGGCAGAACGTTTTCAGGAGTTAGTGACCGTTGGTAGTAAACGATGCAGAACAGTTGTTGTTGCAGGCCAAGCAGGCGAATCGAGTGGCGTTGGCGAAGCTTTTGTCCATTGTTGAACGCGGTGGCCAACCAGCCCGTGAATTGGCACGTTTGGTCTGGAGTTTAGGGGGCAGCACCTACGTCGTCGGAATTACAGGCGCGCCTGGGGCTGGAAAATCGTCGCTAACTGACCGGTTAATTTCTCAAGTGCGCAACCGTCTGCTGGAAGTGGCGGTAGTTGCTATAGATCCAACGTCACCGTTTTCCGGCGGCGCGATTCTGGGTGACCGGGTTCGGATGCAGGAACACGCTACCGATAATGGGGTGTTCATTCGCTCTATGGCAACGAGGGGCCACTTGGGGGGACTGGCTTTGGCGGTACCAGATGCGATTCGCGTACTCGCGGCGGTTCAGTTTCCCTACGTATTCATCGAGACCGTGGGTGTGGGGCAAGTGGAAGTCGAAATCGTTGGAGCTGCCGACACGACTGCGGTAGTTATAAATCCAGGATGGGGAGATGCCATACAGGCGAACAAGGCGGGCCTTCTGGAGATTGCCGACTTATTTATCATCAACAAAGCCGATCGCGAAGGCAGCCGGGAAACCCGGCGAGACATTGAACTTATGTTGGAGATGTCCTCCTTTAAGGGCTGGATACCTCCAATCGTCGAGACAGTTGCCACCGAGGGTAAGGGGATTGATGAGGTTTTCCAGGCAATCGAATCTCATCATGAATATTTAGGGCGCAGCGGGGAAGGTGAAAAGAGAAGGCAAGCTCGTATTTTGGAGGAGCTGAATCATGTTTTGCAGGCCGAAATAACTCGAAAGGTTAGCGACTTGATCTCGGAGCCTTCCTTTGCCGAGAGAAAGGCCGAGTTGATTGGCGGTGAAATCGATCCATATTCGCTCGCCCTGGAGCTTCTCAAATTTGCAGTGGATTAAAGGGCGGTATTTTCGGAAACAAGTTTTAGCCAAAGGAGAAAGATGTCTGGTTCTGAGCAGTTCGTGACTTATGAAGTGGATTCGAACGATATAGCTATTGTGCGGTTAAATCGGCCAAAGGCCAATGCCTTGTCCAAAGAGCTACTGCGTCAGCTGGGCAAAGTGGCAGACGAGCTATTAAATTCGCCTCCCCATGCCGTGGTCGTCCATGGCGGCGAGCGAATTTTTGCCGCAGGGGCGGATATAACGGAATTCGGCGGGATCAAAGAGGCGATCGAAACTGCAGGCGTATTTCACGAGGTTCTGAACAAGATCGCGCGCATACCCAGGGTTACCATTGCCTCAATTAACGGCTTTGCGCTGGGAGGGGGCTGTGAGCTTGCCATGGCTTGCGATTTCAGGGTGGCGGCGCTCGACTCTAAGCTTGGACAGCCGGAAGTTTTGCTTGGCCTCATTCCCGGCGGAGGAGGGACCCAGAGGCTGTCACGGCTGGTTGGGGTCGCTAAGGCGAAGGACCTGATTTTTTCCGGTCGGGCCGTCTCGGCTGATGAGGCGCTTGAGATTGGCCTGGTTGACAAGATATTTGATCCGGAAAAGGTATTTTCAGAGGCGTATGCCTGGGCCCTCAGCTTTGCAAAGGGTGCGGTCGTGGCCCAGGGGCTGGCCAAGAAAGCCATTGACGTTGGCTTGGCGGGAACTATTGAGCACGGCCTGGATGTGGAGAGACTGGTATTTTCAGAGGTCTTCGGAAGCAAAGATGCCCAGATCGGAGTCAGCTCATTCCTCGCCAACGGGCCGGGGAAGGCCGTTTTTGTCGGAGAGTAGGCGCGGCTGGATAGAAGTGGTCATGGCCGATATCGCGAACGACTCCCTGCAGCAAGCGAAATGACATTCAGATCCCGCTCCGCGTCGCTTGGCGCAGTGGTGTTGCTGGGAGTCGCTGCGATTTGGGGCGGTACGCTTTCCTTTACAAAGGACGCGCTGGCGTATATGGGAGTAAACGAATTTCTTACCCTGCGCTTTGCCGTCGCTGCGCTCGCACTGGTTCCATTCCTGCCCCGGATAAAGAAGGGAACCATTACGATCGCCAACACGTTGTTGTCCGCTGTGCTGGGGGCTGTGCTGTACGCCATCTTTTATCTGCAGTCACGCGGACTCCAGACGGTGGCGACAGCAGCGACAGGGTTTATCACTGGCACTAACGTAGTGATTGTTCCACTGATAACCTTGCTGCTGTTTAGAAATAGGATTTCTCTGCGGGTTTGGTTGGGGATAATAGTGGCGGTGGCGGGTCTGGCGTTTGTGGCGGGACGCGGTTTGTTTACTCCTATGTCCGGATTCTGGCTTGTCCTGATGTCGGCATTTCTGATAGCGGTCGATATTGTCGCAGTTGAAAAGCTAATGCCCTCCGTCGATGCCATTTGGCTTGCATTCGTAGGGATTACCTCGTCTGCGGCGCTAGCGCTCGCATTTTCATTTTTTGGGAGCAATACTGGCATTGCCGGTATCAAAGAGGTAACGTCATTAGAGGTGGTGGTTGCCGTTCTTTTCAACGGATTGCTAGGCACCGCTTTTGCTCTTTGGGCACAGAACCATTACCAGTTGGTAGTGCCCTCGGCCCAAGTAGCTTTGGTATTTTCAACCGAGCCCATTTTTGCGGCTGGGATTGCCTGGCTTTTTTTCGGGGGAGCTGTCACTGGCAACGTTGTTTTTGGAGGTGCGCTCGTGCTTTCGGGCGTGATAATTGCGGATGAAGAGGCTTTCAGATATCTTGTATCCAGTCGTCGTCCGGAAAAGTAAGTTGGCCGTAGACGGGGAATGTTCTTGTGCCGGCGGGGCAGGCGACTTCAGCATTTGAATTTCAAGGGACCTTGGGATAGGTGAGGATTTTTTGCGGCGGACAAGTTTTGAGAATACAAATTCCTCTATGGCCCGAAGCTTGGAAATTGTCGGGGATTGGTGGACGCTTCTGATTGTACGAGATGCGTTCATGGGGATCAGGCGGTTTGACGACTTTCAGGAGCACTTGGGAATTGCCAGAAACATATTGGCAGCACGCATCAGGCGCTTGGTGACATTTGAAATTTTAGAAAGACGGCTTTACCAGGTTAGGCCGAAGAGGTACGAATACGTCCTCACTGATAGTGGAAGGGATCTCAAGACCGTCCTATTTTCCATCAAACAGTGGGGCGACCGGAACCTTTATGAAGGCAAGGAACATCCTCTTGCAATCGCGCACAAAGACTGCGGTGCCGAGATATCCGTGGATGTCGTCTGTCCGAAATGCAACGAGGTGCTTTCCGAAAATCATGAAAAGCTTGACTGGATAGCTGGCAGTGATATGAGCGACTACGACAAGCGCGTCTATACCCAGTTTCGTGCCAACTCTTACTTTCGAGGGATGAATGGGGACAGCTAGGTGGCATTTTGAGGTTTGGGCTGGGCTCCGACGAATCTCGGCAGGATCATAAGAGCCGCGACTACAAATGAGCTGGCCATCATATAGAATGCCGGCTGAAATCCGTAGCGGTCAATGATCACTCCGACTAGGGCGAGCCAAAGTGCGCCGACTCCGTATGCAATAGCAAAGAAGATCCCGAAGGCCGCTCGCGCCTGACTTGGCCCTATTGAATCGGAAAACATCGATTGGATAAGTGGAGACTCGGAATAGGCAAGCATGCCCATAACGAGGGAGACGGCGGTTAGAAGCCATACCGATGAATACTTTTGAACGAATAGAACCATAAACAGCGCTCCCCCAAGGTAGGCCGTGATCAAGACCCCCTTTCGTCCGATCTTGTCTGACAACCATCCAGCAGCAAGCGGTCCTACGACTCCTCCTCCCACAAGAACGGTGTAAACGAGGCCGACAGTGACCGTCGAGAGGCGGGCTCCATCTTTCAGATAAATCGGAACGAATGCACTCAGAACCCCAAGGCCTCGACCAGCCGCAGAGACAGTAGAAGCGGCGATAACGACTAGGGCGGCTTTGTTCTTCATGACCATCGACCAGACCGACGGTCCGTCGGGCTGGCGAAGCGACTGCTTGTTGGCTTCGGAGCCTTTTGCGTGACTCGGTTCGAGCGGTAGTTTTCCGATCACTATGAATCCGCCGATAGCCATAGGAATGGAAAGAGCGACCAGCGCTGTACGCCAACCAAAATTCGCAATTATCGAAGTTGTGGCGATGGGAATCAATAGCGTGCCTAAGGTGCCTCCGGTAGTGTGCCAGGACAATACAGTCCCGCGTTTGTTGGGAAACATTTCGGAGAGGTAGGCAGAGCCAACCGGGTGCTGCGGCCAAAGCGCCAACGCCCCGAGGAACCTCATTATTCCGTAGAAGGCAAATCCGGGTGAAATTGCTCCAAGCAATGTGACGACTGCGAGGGAAAGGTTTTGACTGGACAGCAGGAACCTTCCGGAATACTTCCTGGCAAGGCCTGCGGCGCCCTGGAGCAAGCCACCAACAATGCCGGAGACTGCCAGGACAAATCCTAAAGACGAGTAGGAGACGTGGAACTCGCTTATGACGAACGGGTATGTTAGAGCTAAGCCCGCGCCGTAAAAGTGCTGAACTGCGTGAGAAAGAGTCAGAAGACCAACGATTGTCCTGTCTCCCTTTCGCCAGCTGCCAGTGGTATTGACTTCGACGATGTCTCCTCGGCTCACGGGGACCCTCGCTTTCTAGGCTTAATCTAAGTGGACACTATCAGTCATTGGTTGCCAGGCAAACCGTCCTGCGCACGTTTCTGCAATCCAAGGCTTCCATATCTTGGTGTCCGCCGGGAAGCCCGGAGAATCCTGATCGGGTCGCACGCCTGCAGCACTGCTAGCTTATTTTCACCTGTGTCGAAAATGCAGGATTCAGGTCGGGCTGCCAGGTGCCGCCCGCTGGAAGTGGGCGGTGCAATGATCCGGTGCGACTAGGGATCAAAGGTACCGGAATTCCTGTAATTCAAATTTCCGGCTATCGCATCCGGGTCAAAAATGGCCTTAGCTCCGAAGCTGCCTTTTCGGGCGGAACGACATTTATCATTACGCCAGTTCCAAGTTCGAATCCCGCGCGCGTAGTCAGCTTTGGCAAGATATGGACATGCCAATGGAAACGGCCATGCTCTCGATATGGGGCGGAGTGGAAGACAAGGTTGTATGCAATGTCCCCGAGATGCGCCCTCAGGCTTCCCAGCGCAAGTTTGATTGAAACTGCTATAGAATCAAGTTCGTCTTCTCTTGCCATGTGCAAATGTTCCCCGTGATTCTTGGGGATCAGCAACAGCTCGTAGGGTTGAGCGGCCCAAAATGGCGATATCGTGACTGTTTCCGAGTCTTCCAGAACCACTCGATCCGCAATTGCCAGCTCCGCATCCATGGCAGAGCACAGGACGCATCCGCCCAGGAATCTGGAAAATGCCGCCAGCTCGTCAGTAATCTCCCTCGGGACAAACGAAGTGGCCAGGAGCTGCCCATGAGGATGCTCCAGCGAAGCTCCGGCCTCTCTTCCTGAATTGACAATGGCTTGGGAGTACCGTATGACTTGGGAGTCACTGTGAGCTCCGATTCTTGCCCTGATCCCTCGCATTACCAGTTTGACCTGTTCGTGTGAGAGTTCAGACCAGCCAAGGTTGTGATCGGGCGAGAGGACGATCACCTCGTGGATTCCAGATGCGGGGGCGGTGGTGAAGACGGGACCTTTTGTAATTGCCACCATCGGCTCATCGCCAGTAAATGCTGGATATTTGTTCGGCACTACTCTTAGCAGCCAGTTTCCTTGCTCCGAGTAGGTTTCCAAAGCGGGCGGAGTGTCCTCTTCGTGCCCGGGACAGAAAGGACATACATTGGGCGAGTCCTTTTGGACATCGGCATCGCGATCCAGGAATGCGGATGGTCTGATGGAGCGTTGATACGCCACGACTACCCATCTTCCAGTGAGCGGATCCAGTCTCAGCTCATTTGTCATATTGAAAGATCGTCTATTGAAAAGAGTTTCATCTCTGTAATTCCCTCTGTCAGTTATAGCACCGCTAGCGTAGTTTTTGACTAAGTCCTGTGAATTTATTCATATTTCTAGTCTGCCATCTAGAGCAGGCAAAATTCGCCAATAGTATTTATTAAGTGGAGGCATATCTAGATAATGCTGCAACGACTCCTATTAACCCTGCGGCATTAGAGGCTCAAATTCAGGCTTCGCAGATCATCGGGAATCCTTCCGGTTCTCATCGGGCTGCCCGAGCCGCAAAAGAACTTTTGGAAATGTCGCGGGAACGTGTCGGACTGCGCCTAGGAGTTGGCGCTTCCGAGGTGATTTTCACCTCCGGTGGGACCGAATCGGACAACTTGGCGATATTCGGCTCGATTCGCGACTCGCAGGTTGCGCTTTCGAGCGCTATCGAACATCATGCGGTTTTGGATGCTGTCCGAGCTAGCAAAGGAAGACTTGTTGGAGTGTCTTCATCTGGAGCGATAGATCTAAATCAGCTGGAAGACGAGCTCAAAGACTGGGGAGACTCGGTTGGAGTAGTCTCCGTGATGATGGCAAATAACGAGACCGGAGTAGTTCAGCCGCTTTCTGAAGTTCTCAAGCTCGCCAGAAAGTATTCGCCGAGGGCACTTTGCCATACAGATGCCGTGCAGGCTCCGAGCTACCTTGATGTGGCAGAGCTGGCCAGGGGTTTCGATCTGGTATCGATTTCAGGACATAAGTTTGGTGGTCCCAAGGGTGTTGGTGCTTTGGTGGTCAAGAAGTCGAGCGGACTGCGGGCGATGCTGTACGGCGGCGGACAAGAATTTGAGCTTCGCTCGGGTACTCCAAATTTGGGAGGGATTGCTGCCATGGCCGCCGCCCTCGACGAGGCCGAGACGAATCGGGAAGGAAATGTTAGGAGGGTGGAAGGACTCACGCAGATGCTTCGCCGAGGACTTTCCGACCGGTTTCCCGCTCTGAAGCCCAACGGCATGGAATCACCCCAGATGTGCAGCATAACGAATTACTGTTTCGCGGGGCTGAATTCAGAAGAGATTTTGTTCAAGCTGGATTCTGCCGGCGTATATGCATCCGCTGGTTCCTCTTGTGCTTCTGGAGCGCTGAACCCGTCACATGTTCTCCTGGCAATGGGGAGGTCAAAGCTTGAGGCGGCTGGTTCGCTGCGCCTGTCTATTGGAGTTACGACAACAGAAGAGGACGTCGAATACGCTATTTGCGTTGTAGGTGATGTCATAGACGAGCTTGCCGCGAAAAAGGGTATTGCGTGGGGCTAGGTTCGAGAAGCCCGGTATATGACGCGCTTTTGCTGGCTCATATTCTGAGTGCCGTGGCCGGTTTTGGAGCAAACGCTCTCACAGGTGTTTATGCCGGAAAGCTTTACCCTGATACGACAGATGAGGCACTCAAATACTTCAGTTCACCAAGGTTCGTAGCGGAAAAGCTGATCTATCTTGTTCCCGTCTTTGGACTTGTCATGATCAGCGTGTCCAAAGGGATGACGGAGCTGGACAGACCCTGGGTCATTACCGGGATGCTGTTGTGGATTGCCGCGGTAGCGGTCG
>DAHVKW010000037.1 GCA_027320695.1 Actinomycetota bacterium
GCCAGAGGGATTTTGCCAGCTTCGGTACTCTCAAACGTTGGCATCTTTGCCTCCGCACAAGCATATGAGGGACTAGTGCTGAGGATGAGAGCTTCAAATCTGTCGGAAGTGCGGGAATACGCGGAGCTTATAAAAGCCGAGCTCGATAAGGTTATTCCGGCCTTCCTGACGAGGCTGGACAGGCCCGACAGGGGCGGGGTTTGGGTCGAATACCTTGCATCACGCAACCAGGCTGGGGTTGAGGCGCCACTTCCAGTTTCAACGCCGCCAGTTCCCGATGGGTTCCCAGACGTAAGCGTGAAGTTAGTCAGATTCGATCCGCAAGGCGAGAAACATGTCGCCGCCTCGATTATTTTTGGTCGGTCCCAGCACACCATGACCGCGGCAACGGACGCAGCGGATCTGCTTACAGAAGCTGAACTGGCGGCAATTATCGGACAATATGTCGGAGACAGGCAAAACAGACGTCATAAGCCCGGAAGGGCGTTTGAGGAGACAAGCTATCTTTTTGAGATCGAGTGCGACTATGGGGCATTCAGGGATCTTCAGCGCCATCGCATGCTGAGCATTGAATGGCAGGTCCTCGATACCTCGCTAGGCTATGTTCTTCCTAAACTCGTTGATGATTTTGGGCTCAAGGAGAAATACGTGGAAGCCATGGAGAGTTCAAAAGCTTTTCATAAAGTGCTGCTTAACGCCTTAGGGCCTGCAATAAGCGCTTACGCAGTGCCAATGGCATATCGGATCAGGTTCGCTATTGATTTGAATGCCAGGGAGGCGCTTCATCTGATTGAGCTCCGTTCGTCCCCTCAGGGACATAGTTCTTATAGAAAGGTTGCGCAAGAAATGTATGCCTGCATTAAAGATGTGGCGGGACACAGAAGTATTGCTGCTGCCATGAAATTCGTGGACCTTGATGAATATCATCTCGGGCGCCTTTCGTCGCTGCGTCAAGAAGAGAGCAAAAAGTACAAGAGAAATTCCTAGGTGATTTCGCTAAATTTTTTTACCGATTGGAAATACTTTCTGATCTTTATTGTTTTATAAGTCAACTTGGCTAGAAGTGCAGCGAATGACGCTATAGGCGGGTACAATTCGGCGCCAAAGTATTTATTTTAGGATTGGTATGGCTGATAATCTGGATGACAATTTTGCAGAAGAAGAGGAGTCACTCGACGAGGACATGGTCTTCGGCGAAGACGAACCGTATGATGAAGGCGACGAGGAAGACTCCGAAGAGGTAGGGCTTGAGTTCGAGGAGTTCCCGGGCGAAGAGTTCGTGGAGGATCTTGAGTCAGATTTCGACGATGACGATGACATTCTGGTCGATGACATCGGCGAGCACGATGACATAGATGAGATTCTCGAGAATGGCCCGGTGATCGAGCCCAAGCTCATCAGTCCTAAAGTGATTGCACCACGAAGCGAGGACGAAGACGAGGACGAAGACGACGAGGAGGACGAAGACGACATTGAGGCAAGCCTCGATGATATATTGAAGGAGCGCCTCGTTGTTTTGGATGACGAGGACGAAGACGAAGACGAGGATCTCGAAGACTCTGACTATCGCACAGATATCGCGCTCAGGGTATTGCCGAAGCAGCCGGACGAGTTCGTGTGTCAGAGCTGCTTTCTGGTAAAGAATAGAAGCCAGATCGCCGACAAAGAAAAGATGTTCTGCAGGGATTGCGTTTGACGCTCCGCCGTGCCCCCAAAGTTGCTTGTTTAGGAGACCTGTGACAAAGCCGACGTTCACGGAAATCATTGAAACTGGTTTGTTCACCATCGCGGGAGTTGTGGTTGAACTCCAGGAGTCATTGCCGAAGATTGTCGCCAAAGGCAAATCTAGCCTAGAGCCAAAGCTTGGAGTGGCAAAGTTCATGGGCCAGTTCGCAGTTACACATCTTGAGAACGAGTTTCAGAAAAGGACAGATTCGACCTTAGACCAAGTTTGGGATTTGGTCTCAAATCTTTTTGGTTTTTCCAGGGATCAGAACGAGCCTGCTCGCTCCGAATCCGTAAATACTCCATCGAATCAGGGATCTACGTCGCCTCCAGCTGCTGCTTCTGGTACCAGGACCGCGGCAAAGGGTAAGGCGAGCGATGCCGATTACCTCCCTATCAGCGGCTACCGAACTTTGTCGGCCCAACAAATCATTGCTCGGATCGACTCGCTCAATCAATCAGAGCTTGCC
Organism: Actinomycetota bacterium; assembly: GCA_027320695.1. Classification (GTDB taxonomy): domain Bacteria; phylum Actinomycetota; class Acidimicrobiia; order Acidimicrobiales; family Acidimicrobiaceae; genus SCQM01. The sequence goes on from DAHVKW010000037.1 coordinate 2,196, forward strand.
GCGATTGCGGAGTATGAATCAGTGCACCGCAACAGGGCAAGCATCTTGCGCAGCGTGGAAGCAAAACGGGACAAGCATTGAGTGATCGGGAACCGGTATTGGAGCTGGGGCCGTTTGCACTGGGCAAGCTGGAAGAGCTCGAAGAGTTCCTAGCTGAGATCAGTGGTGAGCTAGCGCTTCGCCGCGGCGGAATTCAGTTACTCGGTGAGCTGGGACGTCCAGATGAGCTGGCTCGAAAGATTGCGGTTTCAAGTGATGATGCGCTTGCCCTCACGGTGACTTTGAACAATACGCTGAGCGGTTTAATCTGGGCTCAGATCATTCTGAACGAGTTTGGCGACCGTGTCTGCAGCGTGCCAGTATTTGCGGTATTGAAAGATGCGCGAAGACACGGGGTTGGAAGAGAGCTTTTCAGTTTGCTTGAGGACTGGGTGGCAACCAAGCACGTTACAGCTATTGAATTTACAACGCTCCCAGGCGATAGGCATACCAAGAATTTCTGCGAATCCAATGGTTTGATAGCGCGTTCTCTAAAGATGCACAAGGCGATCAGAGGCCATTAATAGTCTTTTTGAAAAGGGCATCCGCTTTGCCCTCAGCTGGCGTGTTTATCTCAAGCTGTAAAGGTGGGGCGGCAGGACGGGGCGCCGTTGGAAGCAGAAGCCGATCACCGCGATCCAGCTAGGCCGGAACTACGCCATGGCCATGTTAGTCGGAACGAATTCTATGGGAATGGCGACGTGGCAGATGGGTTCCAGTAAGCACGATTGCTAAAGGTGATCGCGGGCAGCGACATTGCGACGCGGCGACGGCATGCTCCTACAGCTTCTCTTATAGGGTCTAAACGCGCAGTCCTCCGCGTGTCGAGATGTTTGGATCTCGGTCCAATTAGAGGTTCGACGTGACAACCTTGAGGAGACGATGCTTTTGGTATTCAATCGCGGCTGGCCCGGAACCGATTGCGAAGTATCCCCAGGTCGTAGTCTGCGGAAGCGATTCTTGGACTGCTTAGTCCGCTGCGTCGGACTGAGTTGTTTCCGTCAGTTCCTCAGCTGCTGATGTGGTCTCTAACGAATTTTGGATCGATTCCGCGGGAGCTGTTTGTAATTCGTTGGCGACGCAGTCGGCGCTCGCTTCGGCATCCTGTTTAGTCGGCTGTGCAGGAATAATCTTCTTGCGTGGCCGTGGCGGCGGCGGAATCGCAATTCCCAACAGTTGGGCAAGCGCAGGTATTCTGCCGGAGTTCTCTTTTGCCTGCTCGATGAGTTCTACGGGCGCGTTAGCCGGAAGTCCCTTTGGCTGCACCTGTCTTCTGATTGGAGACTGGGATAGCGCATCGAGGAGTGCGCTCCAACGGTCAGCCGGAGTTTCGGGACTCAACATCTCGTTGGCTGCGTTGGTGAGCTCTTCTAGAAGATCCGCCGGCAGCTTTGCAATGGGTTCCGGGGGTCTCGAGGCGAGGCGCGCTGCCCGTATTACGCGCTTGGCGTTAAGATTCTCACGGATTTCGCCGAGCCAGTCAGCGTGCAGCTTTGCCGCGCGCTGCTCGGTGAGGCCCCTGAGCGTGTCAAGCATTTCTCGAGTCGAATCGTCGTGGCGAATCAAATCGGCAGCGCTGACGACCGATCTGAGATCCCGAAGTGACGCATCGTTGGCTATTTCAATTGCGACTTCGGCCCTGTCTTTCCACGTGGCCAGTTTTAATATCGGCAACATTGGTTCTGCTATAGCTAGAACAACCGTTTCTGGGATGGTCGGTTTCCCTTCGGCGATTGCCTTTTCATTTTGCGTTGCCAGAGCTTGGCGTACGGCCGGGAGCCCACCTTTGAGCAGTTGCTGGGCAATGGGTAGGTGTTCGGGAGCTAGACCTTCCAAAGTTTTGGCCCTGTGAGTATTGCGGGGTATTAGTTTCTTGAATCTCGCTACGGGAGCTTTAGGTGTCTGGGACGGCTGGCTGGCGCGCTCCGGCCGCCTATGGGCGGGTTTCTTCTCCTGGCTTTCGGCAGGGCCGGTTCGTCGCGACTCAGGCCTCTTCGAGCCGGTGCGACTTTCTGCATGCCTGCTTGGCCGGTCAGTGCGAGTTTCGCCGTCAGTGCTTTCGGGGCGCCTACTTCTGGGTTTTGCGGGTGACTTCCGCTCGCTGCTCGGACGATTTCGATCCCGGTTTGAAACTGTTCTGGTCAGATAAGAAACGGGCTCTTTGCTCGACAGCTCAATCAAGTTTGATTGCGACTGCTTGGTCTTTGGCGCGTAAACGGATTCGATGGTGATCCCATCGATCTCGATCACGGCTTCCGCCCGAACGACATCTCCGATCTTCGCACCTTCATAAAGTATTGAACCGTCTAGAGTTCCTCTGGGCTCCTTGGCCCCGGCAGCTCTCCAAGTCCAGAATCCATCTGGTTTTTGACTTGTCAATTCAACTTCTATCCGCGAAGACATCTACTCTCCATGCCGTAATAGGGATGTTCTCATCTTGGTAACTCAGCCGACGTTGTGGCGATTGGGCTCAAGAGGGAAGCACCGACCATTTCAATGATCGCTAATCCTAGTTTTCCATGTGACTTAAGTTTAAATCTGTTTAAGTCAGACTTAGTCAACATAGACGCTCACGAACGGTTTCTATGTAATTTCCGAAGCGCTAAAGCGAAATTATCGATGAGCTTCATGATAGTTGAACCCAGGTTGAAAACCAGATTGGCCGCCTACTATTGGATCTATGGGCGAGCAACTGGTAGGCGGCCATGTATCGGCTGCCGGCGGAGTGATGAAAGCATTCGAGAATGCGCACGCGATAGGTGCGAATTTTTTTCAAATTTTTACTCAGAGTCCCAGAGCTTGGAAAACGAACGCGATTGCTGACGAGGAGATCGCAAATTTCAAGCAAGGACTGGCAAATCAAATCCACGGTCTCAAGGGTTTGGTCACCCATGCTTCGTACCTTATAAATCTCGCATCCACGGATCAGGATTTGTTCAATAGATCCCAGGCCGCGCTGATCGACAACTTGGAATCGGCATCGAAGCTCGGTGCCCGGGGGGTAGTACTTCACGTAGGAAGCCACAAAGGCTCGGGTCTCGATTCGTCTTTGGGCGGCATCCTTTCTTCGCTGACGCGCGCGCTGGAGTCGGTTGACGATTCATGCCAGATATTTCTTGAGAATACCGCAGGACAGGGTGGCAGTATTGGGGTCAGCTTCGAGGAGTTAGCGCGGATAATCGACGGAGCCGGCTCCTCGGAGCGGATTGGGGTTTGCCTAGACACCCAGCATCTCTTTGCATCGGGAGTCTCGTACTCCACGATCGAAGAGGCGGACAACGTGATTAAGAGATTTTCTGAAATCTTAGGAATCGGCCGGCTCGGCTGCATTCATCTAAATGATTCCAAGGCGCCACTAGGGTCCATGAAGGACCGCCACGAGAATTTGGCGGAGGGTCTAATCGGTGCAGATGCACTGTCGAACCTTGTGTCGCATCCGGCCCTGCTTGGCGTGCCGATCATCCTTGAGACTCCTGGAGACGGCAAAGGCCCAAGGCGGAGTGACGTCGAACTTGCGAGGGAACTGGTTGCCAAAGGCCAGTCAAGAAGAGGTGGCTAACCTTCAATTTTCAGGTCTATGCTCGTCCTAACCAGCCCGTTCTTTGCAAAGTAGATATTGACGGACTGTTCGCCGGAGTCCCTCGAAATCATGAAATAAGTATCGGCGGGATCTTCATAGGAGGTTGATTCACGATAGGTGATCTGACATTTCATCTTTTGATTTGTCGTCAACTTCACGCCTTCGCGGTATAGCACCTCCTCCAGCGCTTCCAAGTATGTGGCGTTGTTCAGGTGTCCGCGAATATCCTGATCGGAGATACGAATCTGCCAGACGAACCTGGAAGCCTCGGGGGGGAGGCTCTGCCTCTTCCCATCTCGAATTGCCACCTTGTGTAGTGTTGCAAGTGGGCCATAAATCCCATAAAGATTTTCCGGAACGGAAATCGGAGCTCCTGTTTCGGGGCTTGTGAGAACCCAAAGTGCCTTGGCTCTAGCCAAAGCCTTCCCGGAGCCAGGGTGCGAAATGACCGAAGTCCGCTCAACCCAGGCGCGACCTGAACCGGTCAGATAGGTCATTGATTTGACCTCAGTTCCATAGGTAGGCAGTTCCTCGACCACGATCTTGTTCTTGCGCAGGAGCCAGATTCCGATCGCCGATATGTCTGCATCGATCGCGTCAAAGGCGGCAACGTCCTGAAGGTACCTTGCGCATGCGTCAAGCCTGAGTCTGCCCGAGGGATCGGTGTCGGATAAAGCTACGCGCCTGTTGAAATGGAACTGTCTGGAAGTGACAAGTGGTTCGATGAAGTTTGTCATATTTCGGGAAAACTGCCTTCCTTGCTATCTCTATCCACCATAGAAACTTTACAGTGCCTGCTTCAAATCAGACCTTGCACACGCGATGAAAGTCTGCGCATATCGATGTTTGGCTTGGAGGCAACCAGGTGGAGGATACTGGGTCAACGGCAGGCATAGCCGAGCCCACTATTCCCTAGCAGGCCTTGCCGCAAGGCCGAAGCTATTTGCGCCTGGAACACAGCCGCCGAATGCGGCCAACGCTCATTTCAGGAGCGTTGGCAATGGCCCCATCAGAAATCCATGGGTAGCAAGCTTGGGCGGATAATCCCGTGAGTGACTATCGCGCTCTTTGTCATGGCTGCCCAATCTCGCTAGGGAGTTGTCTGGGTGGCTTGTGAATCGTCGCCAGAATATCGACCAGAGCCAATCATGCTTTATGCGATTGGCTCGTTACTCTGGATTGGCTGGGGTGGCCGGCCAGTTTTGTTAGTCGCCCTCGGGCGCTGTGTGGCGACAAAGGTAGCCATAGCCGGCGTGGGTTTGAGACTCATTCCATACCAGGGCATTCTTTGCCTCGATCTCTTCCTCGTTCGACCAGAGTTGCAGCGGCCCGGCTGCCATCGCCGTCAACTGGACTTTGCAGGCTCTCTCTAATAGCACAGCCCTCATGACCGCTGTGGCCGCATCCGGACCGACTGTAACGAGGCCGTGTTGGGGCAGAAGACATCCCGCGGCATTCCCGATCGTCTCGGCAAGGGCTCTACCGAGTTCACGGGTCCGGATTAAATTGCCGGTGAGAGTGAAGCGGGGGACATCCGGCCGGACGAACGGAACGCCGTCGTGCGAGATTGCCCGGAGCGGTACGCCAAGTGCTGAAAAGGCGTTGGCCATTGGCGCATGCGTGTGGACTACGCAGTTTACATCAGGGTTGGCAAGCATGATCTCGGTATGGATGGGATATTCGATATGACGTTTGTGGCTTCCTTCGAGCACCTCGCCCTCCGGCGTAACTAGCACGAGCCTATTTACGGTGACCTCTTCAAAGCCCCATTCGGAAGCCTTTATCCAGATTCCTCGACCTTCGGGGTCTCTTACCGAGGCATGGCCCCAGACCATGTCAGTATGGCCCGCGACTGCCAGGGCCTGATTGGCCCGGGCAGCTTCGATCGCTGCCTGAATTGGTGTTGTCATGTGGTCCTCTTTTCTGAGTTGCAAGGTCGATCAACGCTCTGGAGCAGCGAGATATATCCGACAATGAATTTCGATATTGCGCTCAAATTGGCGACTTGAGCGACCCTGGCGATTTTAGCCAATTAGTGGCATTGTTTTCAGGCAGTTTTGTCTCCCGAATTAGCTCTGGCCTTGCTGGCGCGCGTTTGATTGAAAGAATAAACGCGTTGCTGGCTGTCGCAATTGAAATCTTCGTCAGGTCCAGTAAATTCGTTTAGGGATGCGAAGGTTCTATCTAATCGCAGTGCCGGACAATTACGCGCTACCGATGCTGGCGGGCAACCGACGTCGAAGGATTGCTCTTGCTGTGGACATGGGGCTGAACCTGGTTGTGGTAGACGCACATGTCGCAGTTCATCGCGCTCCCTCCTGACTGGGTCTCGGCGACTCTTTGGTTGATGAGCTCGACTATGCGTGGATCCGGACCCATTTCCCTCGCAAGCTGAATTGGGATTGCCGGATTCGAATTCAGCCAGGCTCGGCTTTGGGAATAAATTCTTTCCAGCAGCGTCCCGGTGAAAAGAAAATATGGAACCACCGTTATCTTCTTCGCGCCGAGCAACCTCAACCGGTCTAGGGATTCAGGTACGCCCGGCTTGGCCAATGAGATAAATGCAGGTTCGACTTGGCCCAGCCGCCCTCTCTCGCTGAGGAGTCTAGCTATCTTGTACAGATCTGAATTTGCATCCGGGTCGCTGGAACCACGTCCAACCAGCAGGGTATATTTCGGTTGGCTCCTGAGGCCAATCGCAGGTGTCATGCCGGAAAAGGGATGCAAAGCTCTATCTTCAACAATGTCGAGGAGCTGGGTAGTGATAGACAGATCTCGCGCATAATGAAAAGTGATTTTGTTGTATACGATCCTTGCTTTGGCAATCTCCGATGGCACATCGGTTTTCACGTGTCCTGCCGCAAGTAGAAGCAGAGGAACGACGATGATACGTTTCGGTTTGACGAGAGCAACTAGGTTTGCCACACCGTTTTGCATATTGGGCTCTGCGAATTCTATGAATGCCTGCCCTACCGGAAGCCGGGCTTGATCTTTCATCATATCGATGACGCTGTTGAATTGTTCTATCCCTTGACGGGACTTTGTGCCGTGGCCCACAACCAAAATCGCAGTGTCTGAATCAGATTTCACTATCATCCTGGCTTTTGGCTAGGGTAAGAATTGCGTTGAATGCCGCACAGGCGGCCGCCGAGCCGCCCTTGTCGCCGGTATTGGACACATAGGGGAGCGAGGATTCAATCAGCTGTGCCTTTGACTCAGCCGCTCCCACAAATCCTACGGGGAGGCCGATCACCAGTGCAGGCTGAAAACCAGCCCGCGAGGCCAGCTCGGTCAGGGCGAACAAGCCAGTGGGCGCACAGCCGACCACGAAGATCGCCCCTTTAGGATGGGCCTCAGCGGCCATCTTCATTGCGGTATAGCTTCGCGTTGGCATCCCTGTCACGGTGGATTTGGTCTCGGCGAGATAGCAGGAGGTCGGATACTTGGTAATTCCGGCTCTGACCATCTCAACGTCGCAGATGACTGGTGCGTCGGAACTGATCGCCTCTATAGCGCTCTCGATGCCTTGGAATGAAAAGGCTATTGATCGAGCAAAATCGAAATCAGCAGTCGCGTGAACTATTCGCTTTGCCACCGCCTGTTGCAGGTGGTCGAAGCCGGCGAAATCGAATTGATCGGAGATAATTTGGTAACTCTTTTTTTCAATCGGATGGATCAAGGTGATACCTCATAAATTGCGTTCCTCGGGCAGATTTCGATGCACGCGTAACATAGGTCGCAACGTTCGACAATTAAAATTGGCTTCAGCTTCCCTTTCTGCAATGCATTGGAATGGCACGTCGACAGGCACGCGCCGCAAGCGGTGCATGAGTCCGAGATCTCAAGTCTTCGTTGCAGAATGGTTTCGAAATACATGTTCTAAATCGCGTATCCCCGTGGTGTAAAAATGTAGTCGCCGAAACGGCGGGTCGCGGAAGATCCCACTATAACCAAGGAGCTCATGTCCACGGTGGCAGGATCAAAGGTTTCCATGGTGCAAAGCTGTTTCGATTCTCCGTTTCTGCCGACGTTCTTAACGATGGCGACAGGAGTGGCCGGCGGCCGGTACCTAGCAAGGATCTCGATGGTTTTGGGGAGTTGCCACGTTCTGGTTCTGGACTGCGGGTTGTAAATGACAATCACAATGTCCGCTTCGCCGAAGGCTTGGATCCGCCTTTCGATGGTTTCCCACGGAGTCAGCAAGTCGGAAAGCGAAAGATAAGCATGGTCGTGTCCAAGTGGAGCTCCGAGCAGTGCGCCACCCCCCAGACCAGCGGTTATTCCCGGAATGACAGAGATGTCAAGAAGCGTCTCTAAATCGCTGCCGCCTTTCTCTTGGCAATATGCTTCGAGAACCTCAAAGCTGATCGAGGCCATCGCGAAGATTTCCGGATCTCCGGAACATACCACTGAGACTGAGCGCCCCTGCATGGCGTGCGCGACGGCGATTTGAGCTCTCTCGCGCTCCTCGCCAATTGGAGATCTGACAACGAGTTGGTGTGGGGACAACAGTTCGCGGCACTGCTCTATATACGGTCCATATCCGACCACGACCTCTGAGCTAATGACGGCTTCCACAGCCTCCGGTGTTCTCATCATCGATTCGCCAGGACCAAGGCCGACGAGTTTGAGATGTCCTTTCGCATGCCGTCTGGCGACGGCAACCGTTGCGACCTTGTTTTTTACCTTGGTTACAATCAGATCCGGCGAGGCAGACGCCGCCACAGCTGCGGCTTCAGCGACCGAGGCGGTACCCACATAGGCTCTGACTGCATCGGAGGAGTTCGGAACATCTATTTTCGACAATTCCTCGGCGGAGAAGCTTTCGACTGGAATATTTTGCCCAGTGACTGCTGGATGGTCAGCCCTGAGCTCGATGGTTGCCAGCTTTGCGATTGCGCGCAAGTCAAGCCTGTTTTCCTCAAAGGCTGATTTAATCAGTTCCGAGACATCGTCGGCCGTGGCTGTGCTGGAACAGCCGACACCCACTACCAGACTTGGTGGAATCAGTTGGACCGTTGGTTCCTCTTGATTTTCGAGTGCGGTTGTCGAGTCGGAGATGATCACCTTGGCCGGGCCTTTTCCAGCTGTCAAGTGGACCGGTCCGGGCCATTCGATTTCGTATTCGACAATAGGGTCGTTTCCGTCCAGCATTGTCTCAATTAAGGTTGCCACATTGCCTTGTGCAACGAAGCCGCTCAGACCGTCGATGGCTGCAATGCCAGCGATTTCTGATGAGGTAGTGATGACCGCAGTGCCATTGCCGCGGCTTGCGAGTTCGCTCGCGAAACGGTTGGCGCCCCGGTGGCCTCCTAGGACCGGAATGATAAATGTCCCGGATTCATCGACTGCAATGACGATCGGGTCCGTGTCCTTGGAAAGGTTCCGCTTTGACATAAGTCTCACTACGATTGGGAGCGCCATAACTAGTACCAGGGCTTCCCCGGTATTCCAGTGCTGGTCCAGAATGAAACCGGGCTTGCCAATTTCAACGGGGAGTCCAAGTTTGACCGCAGTCTTGGCGCCGCGTTCGTTCAGGGCAATGGCCAGCGTTTCCATAATATTGATGTTCACCCTAGTAAGCCCCAGGCTATAAATACCGGATTTTCTCCTTCAAGGCGCCAGGTGCCATCCGGGAAGCGCCGCCCTGTTTGAAGCATAATCTGCATCAAGTTTCCGAGCTGGTTTGCCCCTTCGGTAGCCCGGTTCAAGGCTGCAAACGACTGGACAACGAAAGTGGGTTTGCGGAGCCGTTCCTTCAGCCGGTCCAGCACGTCTAGTCCGCCTCCGCCAATGAACACCGCATTTGGTTCGGGCAATTGCCAGATCACATCCTGCGACCGGCCTGCTACAACCGTGGCGCTCGGATGTTTGGACGAGTTAAGTTCCAAAAGCCTTACCTGGATCGGGTCTTTCTCCACCAGGAAAACCTGAAGATAGGGATTCTTTTCAATTGCCGAAAGGCCAACACTCCCACTGCCCGCGCCAAGATCCCAAAGGCAGCTGGATTTGTCGGAGATGCTGGGGAGAAGTTTTGAAAGTATGACTTCCCGAATTTCGGACTTGGTTATCATCTTTCCGCGGTGAAGGAAGTTTTCGCCGGATCTGACCGGGAGCAAGTTTGATATGGAGGCGTCCGCGTCGGAATGGCTTCGGATACCCAAAATGATCGACAGAGGATCGAATGCAGATTGGGCGATCGTTTCGAGAGGAGCTTCGACTACAGACTCGTCCGTGCCGCCCAGGTTGGTGCAGACGAGATAGCGGTCGAATGAGGTGCGGGCTTCCAGGAGAAGTTGCGCAATGAGCTGTGGCGGATGTTCGGGAGAGCATAAAACAGCCAGTTTGTTGATCAGATCCTTTGCATCCAGAACTCTCAGTAATTCCATTAATACGCTTTGATAGCTCCTGCCATGCGCGCTAATCACGGCAGCATTTTCCCAGTTGGTGCCGGCTCTGGCGAATGCGAGAGAGACCGAGGATATCACTGGATAAACCTCGAGGTCAAAGTTGGGGAGCTTGGTGTTTAATAGCCTTACAATCCCGAAATAACCGGGATCTCCGGAGGACAGGACAAAGAGGCTTCCCTTGATAAGGTTTATCTCCTTCACGAGTTGATCGATTCCTAGCGCCCAGTTCAGCTTCTTGGGAAGCGGTGACGTGCTCTGGCTTTGCAAAAGGGTGAGCTGCCTTGTCGATCCAACAACGGCTTCGCTTTGCGCGAGCATTTCCTCGACCTGGTCGTTTCCCACCCCAAAGCGGCCCGATCCGTCGATTCCAACCACGAACATCTTCCTAGGCACGGACGACGACCTTGTCACCCTCGTAGTCCACCATGATGACCTCGAGATCAATTGGCTTCGAAATATGGTTCAGGCATGCCTTTTTAGCCATTTGGCAAATGATTTCAAGCGGTTGGAGCTCATTTTGCTCCAGGCACACTTCGAAGAAATGCCGTGCCGTATTCGTGGCTGTTGCGGCATCCAGCACCGGTTGTGACGCATTTGCAAGATTTGCGGCTTGAAGTAGTACCTGGTTATTTAGGTCGGAACGGTGGAAGTGTGTCATCATCACTTCATTTGCCAGCTTTGAGATCTTTCCCGCCATCCCAACCCATGTTATTTTTGTAGTTCCCATTTTGGCGGCACTTTTCAGGGCTATTCCCGTGAAGTCGCCCACTTCCACGAAGCAGACTTCATCGAGTTCAGGGAAAAGTTCCATGGCACATTTTTCAGATCTGGAACCGGTTGCCAGCACTATCTGCTTTTCTCCCTGAGCTGCCGCGACATTTATCTGTTGGACCACAGACGCCCTGTAGGCCGCGGTGGAAAAAGGCCGCACTATGCCAGTGGTTCCGAGGATAGAAATACCGCCTACTATTCCGAGTCTCGCATTGGTTGTTCTTGTCGCCATTTCGATGCCACCCGGGACGCTGAAAGTGAGCTGAATCCCTTTCTCTGTGATTTCCCTCACCGCCTGAGTAATCATTCTTGCAGGTACCGGATTGATGGCTGGCATCCCAATTGCAAGGCCCAAGCCTGGTTTGGAGATCGTGCCGATGCCATCGCCTGCTGTGAACACAAGATCTCCAAAGGGAGATAATTCCTTGGCGTGCACGGTCATGCGGGCTCCATCAGTGCAGTCGGGGTCGTCTCCTGCGTGTTTTACCACGACAGCGCCGCCATCGCCGGAGTCCTCGACGGGGAAGATTGCAACTTGTCCTGACGGGAGATGAACGTCGATCTGCAGTGGAAGTTCCCCGGTAACGAGAAGCACAACCGCCGCTTTGGCGGCGGCGCTAGCGCAGGTTCCAGTTGTCCAGCCAGTACGCAGTTCTTTGGGCTCTGTTGGACTCACGGCCAATCCTTAATCTCGTACTGACTCGTAAGTTTATTCACGCATCTGCTGGAAGGCATCAATGCCAATGTTCCAAGTCGTTATTCGTCGGATGGCTCTTAGGGACGGCCCTTTACCGGACGGCCTGCAGTGGTGCCCGGTAAAGACCGTTTCCTGAAGCGGTGTGCGTAGCTTGGCGAATATAGGT
>DAHVKW010000038.1 GCA_027320695.1 Actinomycetota bacterium
TAAAGATCCCGCCTGGCTGACATGGATCCGGCTGCATTCCAGGGCTGGCTATGGAGTATTGGGTGTTGCCGTCGTGCTCATTGCGTGGCAGGTCTCTTCCTCGCTCGGCCTGGTAAACGTGACCATCGCCAGCGACCCGATTCGGGTAGTCAAGGCTGAGGTTTCATTATTTTCTAGTGGCCATATCTGGGGTCCATTAGGCGTGACCGCCCAGGAGGTCGGCTGGGGGATGTTGATAACCCTGCTGATCTCGATCCCGCTTGGCCTCATTCTCGGAAGGGTGACTGCCCTGTACGACATGACGGAGCCGATCATCAATGTCCTCAACTCGGTTCCCTACGTGCTGTTCCTGCCTGTGATCATCTTCTGGTTCGGAATCGGGCAAGAGTCGAGAATCCTGCTCGTCATATGGGCGGCGACCATGCCGCTAATTATCAATACAACAGCTGGAGTTCGCAATTTGAACTCCGACTATATAAGGGTTGCCAAGATGTGCTGCGCTGGAAAGTGGACTTTCTACCGCTCCGTGCTTTTCCCGGCGACTCTGCCGTACATCTTGACCGGAATTCGACTTTCGATCGCGCGGGCGCTCGTTGGAGCAATCGTGGCCGAGTTCTTTTTATCTGGGGGTGGCTTGGGATATTTCGTACAGACGGCGACGTCGAACTTCGATATGGATAGCGCTATGGCCGGGATCTTCATCATGGCTGTCGCGGCGGTAGTTCTCACGCGTCTCATCGGGCGCATCGAGCATCGTTTTACACACTGGTCTCAAGGATAGGAACTAAGGAAATAAAAATGAAAAGAATCTCAGGTTCAAGATTTGCGCGCAAGGCCCCTGTCGTGGGCGGAGTCCTCGGGGCGGCGCTATTTGTTTCAGCTTGTGGCAGTTCAGGCTCAGCTTCAACCGCGACTACGGCGGGAAATGCGGCAGCTACAACCACAACTGCGTCAGCGGCGCCGATTTCGATCACGATAGGTGACACAGCCATCGGCGCGGGCTACGCCGACATCTACGTTGGAATCAAAGACGGCATATTCGCCAAAAACGGATTGAACGTGAAGCTCGTAAAGCTGAACACCAGCTCGCAGCTGGTGCCGGCTCTGGTGGGCGGCAGCGTTCAAATTGGGGTGGGCGTTGCAGACGATACGGCCGCCGCGATTCTCAAGAACATTCCCTTGAAATTTATCGGGCTTTCAGAAGGTACTTACAACCTGGAGGTGTGGGGAGATTCGAGCATCAAGTCGGTTCAGGATCTCGTCGGGAAGAAGGTAGCCGTTTCAGCGCCGAATTCCGAGAGCGACTTCGGCCTGACCGCCCTGTTGGCAAAGAATAACATTCCAGAGAGTTCGGTCCAGAGAATCTACGCGGGAAGCATTCCGGCGATGGTGTCCGCTTTGGAGAGCGGCTCGGCCAACGCGCTTCTTACCCAGCCGCCCCAGGGCACGGCGACCGGAAAGAAGGGTTACGTGAAGATCGCCGATCTTTCGAACCTTCCGTTTGCTGTTGGAAGCTACACGGTGACCGCCGCGTACGCCCAGTCAAACCCGGAGGTTTTGCAGAGGTGGGCGAATGCTGAAGTCCAGAACCTCGCATTCATCCACGATCACCCGAACCAGACGATTGCGGCAATCGAGTCCGATAGCGGCATTACAGATCCGGCATTGGCCAAGTACGCGTACAACTTCTTCTTGAATGTGTGGACAAAGAATCCCCAAGTCCAGACTTCTCTAATTCAGGACGCGTTCACCAGGGCCGCCGCCAAAGCCAAGAAGCCGGTTCCGTCGGATATCACTCAGTACATTGACAATACATTTGCGCAAAAGGCGGTGAACTCAGCTGGGTGATGACGCGGGGATCGCCGGCAGGCCACTGATCGAAAGGGTAAAAACAGATGAATGATGGCTGGTCCAGATTCCTTACCATTAGCGACAGTGCGCTGCTCGGGGCGACCACTTGGGCTAAAAGCGGACCTTTTGGCCTGGGAGATCGTCCAGCGTTGCTGATCGTGGACGATTACTACGCAGCCCTTGGCTATCCGCGGATGGAGCTGCTGGATGCGGTGAAAGAATGGCCGTCAGCTTGCGGTCTCAAAGGCTGGGAGGCCATTGACAGGACAGTCAGGCTCGTGCAGCTGGCTCGTGATTCTGGGATACCAATTTTCTACACCACGTCTTTTGGGCGGAGACCGACTCCTTGGAACCGCAAAGGTGCCAATGCTCTCCGCCCGAGAGGCGCTGGACCTGGCCCTTATGAAATAGTCGAAGAGATTGCGCCTGCTCCCGGTGACACCATTATAGAAAAGTCGACGCCCAGCGCATTGCAGGGAACATCCTTGGAAATTTTGCTGCGCTCTCAAGGCTGTGACACGCTTCTCGTTTGCGGAGAGTCGACGAGCGGATGCGTAAGAGCCTCAGTAGTTGATGCCTGCACGGCGGGATTCGCCGTCGGGATTGTCGGCGAGTGCTGCTTCGACAGGTTCGAAGCTTCTCACTGGATGAGCTTGTTCGACCTGAATCAGAAATATGGGGATCTTATCGACGTCGATGACGTCGAAAAGTATTTGAGGAATATTTCTCGGAGTGCCGAGTAGTAAAAGACCCGGGCGGCCGGACCCCAAATCATCCCAATTCGAGGTTATGTAGGAAGAAAGACGTGATTGATGACGAAGTTTGATCTACGGGAGTGGTTGGAGACAGCGAGGGCTTCGGGTCAGCTGGATACGGTAAACGGAGCCGATGCCGCTCTTGAGATCGGAGCGGCTAGCCAGTTGAATTACAGGCGCAAGGCGCCCAAGGCTCTGGTTTTCGACGAGATCAAGGGTTATAGGCCCGGTTACCGCGTGCTGACTGGCAGCGTCTCGAACCCAAAGCTATTGGGAATGACCTTGAATCTCGGATCGGATCTCAGCGATTTGGAGCTGGTGGAGATTTTGCGGGGCAAACCCCAGCAGTGGCTCAAGGCGTCTGCGGATTTTCCGGCGCGCGAAGTTGCGAGCGGTCCTGTTCTCGAAAACATCGCCAAAAAGGGAGAGATAAATTTTCTCGACTTTCCCAGCCCGATCTGGCACGAACATGACGGTGGCCCGTACATCGGCACCGGATGCGCGGTGATCACTTCGGATCCGGATACAGGGGTATTGAACCTCGGCGCCTATCGCATGCAGGTCCAGGACAACGGAGCGGCTCTAAGCATCAACGCGGAATCGGGAAAACACGGGTTTCAACATATTACGAAATGGTTCGAGAAGGAGGGGCGTGCGCCGGTTGCGGCCACTTTGGGCCAGCACCCGGTCTTTTTGGTGGTAGCCGGCACGGAGGTTCCTGCTGGGGTATCGGAGCTCGACTATGCGGGAGCGATCATGGGCGAAGGCGTCCCATTTGTCCGCGGACCCGATACCGGATTGCCGATCCCGGCCGAGAGCGAGCTTGCCTTCGAGGGATGGCTTTATCCTGAGCGCAAACGTCCGGAAGGGCCGTTCGGCGAGTGGACGGGGTACTATTCGGGGGACGTCACTCCTGTGCTGACGGTTGAAGTGACGGGCTTGTTTCACCGGAATGATCCAATTGTCTTGGGCGCGCCCCCTGGAAAGCCGCCGCATGACTATTCATATATGAGATCCGTGATGAAATCGGCCATGGCAACTGATGCTTTGACTGGCATGGGGTTGGCCGGAGTTGCCGGCGTGTGGTGTCATGAAGTGGGCGGGGGACGGTCCATCATAGCCGTGGCGATACAGCAGCGTTATGCCGGGCATAGTCGCCAAGCTGGCTATCTCGTGGCCCAGCATCCAGTCACTGCGTATATGAACCGGGTCGTGATAGTGGTTGACAGCGATATCAATCCGAGAGATCTTGGTGAAGTCATGTGGGCGGTATCGACGAGATGCGATCCTGGCCGCGATATCGAGATCATGCGCTACTCATGGGGCAGCCGGGTAGACCCGCTGGGTCTTGCCGGCCAGCCGGCCTACAATACCCGGGCATTGATTGACGCTTGTCGTCCCTTCGAACGCCTGGGTGATTTTCCATTGGTGGCTGAATCTAGCGCTGAAGTTCTAAACAGGGTTGCAAAGAAATGGCCGGGTCTTCAAGAATGAGGGAACTTACCAGAGTGCAGGTGCCTGGGTGGAGGGGACTCTCAGGGAAGCCGGGGTCCTATGTACAGGATTCCAAGCTGGACCCGGCCAGATTTCTGAGCAGCATTGTTACCCAGGGGGGCAGATGATGAGCGAGCTATTTGAGGGAGTTTCTAATGTCGGCTTTGCGTCGCAGGCTGAGCCGCCTCATGCCCTGCCGATGGACCCAGGGGTTTCTACCGGCCGCGAGCGGTTGGCAGCTACTTTGAGGGTGAAGCTGGAGCCTTCGATAGTTGATTACAATCGCAGAGCGCTCCTGCTTTTGAGCATCAGAGACGCCGGGGACAGGGCGCCGCTCGCTCAGGAGATTTTTGACGAAATAGCAATTGCCATAGTCGAAGGACGGTTGCGCCCGGGCGACGTCTTGAACTCAGTGGATTTGGCCCGCAGGTTTGGCACCAGCAGGACTCCGGTTCGCGAAGCTCTTGCTGAGCTCGAGCGGCAGGGCACCGTGGTGATCCCTCCCCGGCGCCGGCCATATATCGCGCAACTTACCCTGAAACAGATCAAGGACGTGTATGACCTGCGCGCAAGTCTGAACACCTTGGTGAGCGAATTGATCGTGGCGCGTTCGCCCAAGGAGGGGATCCAAGAGTTGTGGAGGTGGTACGAAGCACTCGAGAAGGATGTGGCCGAAGACAAGGTCGACGAGTATTTCTGGCATAATGTCGGATTTCGCTTGGTGGAGGCTCGCGTGGCAGGGAACGAGGAGTTGCAGAGGATACTTGCCTCTTTTGGCTTGCGGACGCTTCAGTTTCGCCATCTGAGCCTGTCGCTGCCGGGACGTCTGCAGCGTTCGCTCGAGGATCACCGCAGGCTTCTGGTCGCCTATGACGAGAGCGACACCCAGACTGCGGTGGCAACGACCAGATCTTTGATCATGTTGGGATACCGCGCAATCGAACAATCCGGGCTGGTCCCGATCGAGCAAGCAGTAGCCGAGGAGGAGTTATGACTAGTACGCAGGGTGCAGCTCTATTTGGACGTGCGATAGATGTCCATGGACATCTGGTTCCACAGCAGCTGCTTGGGGAAACCGACGAGCGTCACCAAGCTATCGGCGTCAGGGTCGAGAAATCACCAGAGGGGGCGACTTTCCTTCATTGCGGTGACGACACCCTTGGGCCGATTCAGCCGGGCATGTCGATAGTTTCCAAACGGCTCGAATGGATGGACGCCCGGGGGATCAGCCGGCAGTGGGTCTCGGCCTGGATGGACCTGTTCACCTGGACAAGTTTTGACGAGGCGCGGGCTCGCAGGTGGTATGACCTTATCAATTCCGCGATCTTGGAGGCGGCACAGTCCTCGAACGGCAGATTGCGTCCGCTGGCCACCATCTACCTGGCTGATCCGGAGCGTGCCGCCGCGGAGCTTGAGAAAAGGCTGGACGGCGACAATTTGGCGGGCCTGATGCTCAATACCCATCCGTCAGAGTGCGACTCGCTTGCGAGCGAGTCGATGTGGCCGTTTTGGGACAAGGTTGAGAGGGCTGGTGTGCCCGTGATGCTTCATCCGCCGACCAACGGCCCGTCATGCCAGATCACTCCTAGACTGCTGCAGAACATAACCGGGAGACTGATCGACACCACCTCGGTGGCCACCGACATGCTCCTGAACGGGTTTTTCTCGAGATTTCCCAAGATCAAGATCATTCTCGTCCATGGCGGAGGGATGCTTCCCTACCAAGTGTTCCGCATGGACGGGCTCAACCGTGCAGGACTCGCGCCGCAGTCAATGGGCGGCGGACTCTTCATTGACGACATTGTCAAATTTTTCTACGACACCGTTGCGCTCGATCCCACCAGCTTGGAGCTTTTGGTGAGAAGGGTCGGTTCGGCAAAAGTGCTCTTGGGCAGTGACGCGCCATTTCCAATCGGTGACCCCGATCCCCTTGGGAGCGTCTTGGCAGCAGAGCTGAGCTCCGCCGACCAAGAAGACATTTGTTGCAACAATGCAGCCCGGCTCGATGTCTCCAAGGACTAAGGCCATGGCGGAAGAGACCTTTCAAATGAATAGAGGAGCAGTCGCCACTCCTTCGGGGAGCATCTCATATTTCCGTGCCGGGGAGGGACATCCCTTGGTACTGCTCCACTCGTTGGCGCTGTCGGCAGATATGTGGATTCCAATCATCGGCGAGTTCCTGGCTGAATTTGAAGTGTTGGCAATCGATCTGCGCGGTCATGGCAGGAGCACCTACGATGGGCAGGATTTCAGCGTCGAGGATATGGCGGGGGACGTTCGCCTTGTTCTCGATTCGCTCGATATCAAAAAGGTTCATCTTTTGGGGCTTTCAATGGGCGGATGCGTCGCCATAAATTTTGCCGCCACAAATCCAACTTATGTGGATCGGCTCGTGCTGTGTGACACCACGGCCTGGTACGGACCCGACGCGCCTAAGGCTTGGAGCGCCAGAGCCAGATCAGCATTGAGCAGTCCGAGGCTGATGCAGGTGCCGTTCCAGGTGGACAGGTGGTTTGGCGAAAAGTTCAGGCGAACGAATCCGGAGTTGGTGTCACATATCGTCGGAGTCTTTCTAGAGACTCGCCCGGAAGTCCACGCCAAGGCATGCACGGCCTTGGGAGCGTTCGACAATACGGGTCTCCTGGCGAATATTACCGCCCAGACCCTGGCAATGACGGGTGAGGAAGATGGCGCGACACCGCCGGAAATGGGCCGGCGTTTAGGCGCAGAGATTCCAAACGCCAGGTTCGTTCTGGCGCCTGGACTTAGGCACTTTGCCATGATTGAGAGCCCGTTCATTCGAAGAGCGGCAGTGCAACATCTTTTAGGGCTCGAAGTTGACGAGGAAGCAGTTTCCCGCGAGGTGGCCTGTTGTCCTGTGCCATCTGGTGAAGCCCCGGCACAAGCTGAAGAGGAAAAGATATGAAGCCATCCCGATTCATCTATCACGCGCCTACTCAAATCGAGGAGGTTCTGGACCTGCTTTGGGAATATGGCGATGAGGCCAAGATTCTTGCCGGAGGCCAGAGCCTTATGCCAATGCTGAATTTTCGGCTTCTGGCGCCGGCGCATCTAATCGATATAAACAGAGTGAAAGCTCTGAATCAGTATTCGCTAAGCGACTCGGGACTTACGATTTCGGCGCTGGCCCGCCATCGGGACTTGGAACTTTCTCCGGAAGTCGAGTTGGCGTATCCGATTCTGCACGAGGGACTGACCAACATTGCCCACGTTCAGATAAGAAACAGGGGAACAATTTGTGGCAGTCTCGCGCACGCTGATTCCGCAGCCGAACTGCCTTCGATAATGATGGCGCTCGACGGGCAGATGAATGTTCGCTCCAAAAGTTCCAGGAGGATAGTGCCGGCCGGGGAGTTCTTTCGCTTTCACCTGACTAGTGATCTTGATTCCACCGAACTGTTGGAATCGGTCTTCATCCCGTCGATGAAGCGCAATTCAGTTGGCGCATTTGACGAGGTCACGAGGCGCAAGGGGGACTTCGCCCTAGTAGGAGCGGCAGTTGTTGGCACCTGGAGCGAACGGGGCACCATAGAAGATTGCCGGATCGTATGTTCAGGGGTTGCACCAACGCCGCTCCGGCTCTTAGAAGCTGAGGAGCTCGTTTCGGGCACCGATCTGTCGGAGGAGGTGCTTGTCGCGGTGCAGCAGCTGGTGATGGAATCTCTGGAGCCGACCGAGGACGTACACACCTCGGCGCAGTATCGCAAGAAGGTCACTGGAGTCGTCGTTCGTCGCGGGTTGGCACGGCTGGCCGAGCAGAGGAGTGTGGTAAATGTCTGAGGCAGTTGAATTAGATCCAGCTGAAGCAAAAATGTGGATTACTGTAACCATAAACGGCTCGAAGGGCACCTATCTGGTGGACCAGCGCTTGACGCTGGCTGATTTCATTCGCAAGCAGGTTGGGCTGCCAGGGACTCATTTGGGTTGCGAGCATGGCAGTTGCGGTGCTTGCACGATAATCATGGGCGACAAAGCTGTGCGATCCTGTCTCCTGCTCGCGGCCCAGGCAGACCGCGAATCGATCGAGACCGTTGAGAGCCTGGCTGAAGATGGCGTCCTTTCTCCGCTTCAGGAGGCATTCCACGCCAATCATGCCCTTCAGTGCGGATACTGTACTAGCGGCTTCTTGATGTCTCTGGTTGCAAGATTGCGGGAAGGCCCTATCGAATCTGAGGCACAGGCCAGAGAGGCATTGAGCGGCAATATCTGCCGCTGCACCGGGTACACCGGAATGGTCGCCGCGCTGATGAGCCTGCCCACGCCGAATGGTCAAAGCGGGGGAGCACAATGACTCAGCTGAGCGAAGTCCGCGACCTTGAAAAGACTGCGAATCTTGGAACTGGGATGCTCCGAAGAGAGGACCAGCGCCTTCTTACCGGCGGAGGCCAATTTTTAGACGACCTTCCTTTTGGCGATTTCTATGAGGCAGCCATTCTGCGAAGCAATTATGCCCATGCCAGGATTCTGTCGATAGATACGGAGGCGGCCAAGAGCCTCAACGGAGTCATCGCGGTATTTACCGCGAGCGAGCTCGGCCCGATTTTAAAGGATCTTCCGCCCAAGGTAACCAATCCGAAGTTGAATTACCAGGTCAGGTTGCCGATAGTCAAGGAGTACGCGAGGTACATCGGTGAGCCGGTTGCGGTCGTGGTTGCTGAAAATCGCTATATAGCTGAAGATGCGCTTGAACTGATAGAAGTGGAATACGAGCCGCTCGAATCTGTTGGCTCGACGGCGCAAGCTCTTAAAGAAGGAGCACCTCCGGTTCATATCGGTTCCGAGACAAACGTTGCGGTTCACCTGATTCAACAGGCAGGAGATCCGGAAGCTGCTCTGAAGAGTTCTCCTCATGTGCTGAGGGAAACTCTTCACGTTGCCCGGGGAGGCGGACACTCAATCGAGGCCCGCGCGGTGGCGGCCCGCTTTGATGGCCCGACTCAGCAGCTAATCGTCTGGGACAACACCCAGGCTCCCCACTATGTAAGGCAGATGCTCGCCACGATCTACGGCGTCAGCGAGGATGAGATCAGGCTCATTGCTCCAGCGGATATCGGCGGAGGATTTGGCCCTAAAGCCCAGTTCTACGGCGAGGAAGTCCTGATTCCCTGGATCGCGATGGAACTGAACCACCCCGTGAAGTGGATCGAAGACAGATGGGAAAACTTCATCAGCGCCACCATGGAGCGAACCCAGACCCATCATGTCGAAGTCGGTTTTGACGATGATGGACGCCTTCTCGTTCTAAAGGATGTCTTTGAACACGACCAAGGCGCCTATTGCGTGGGATTGAAGGTGCCGACGATCACCATGTCTACGCTGCCTGGACCGTATGTCATTCCCAATATCCACAGCGAGCTGATCTCTTGCTACACCAATATTGTTCCCACCAGCTCTCTGCGTGGCGCAGGACGGCCGCAGGCAGTTGTCGCTATGGAACGGATGATGGACCGCATAGCTGAACATCTCGGTTTGGAGCCAGCTGAGGTGAGACGGCGCAACCTTATCCAGCCGGACCAGTTTCCATATGCCGTCGGGCTGACCTTCCGCGACGGAAGCCCGCTCACATACGATAGCGGCAACTACCCGGCACTTCTCGATGGCGTTCTCGAGCGTATCGACCTGGCCGAATTTCGGGCCGAACAGATTGAAGCCCGAAAGAGCGGCAAGTTTTTGGGGCTCGGGCTCGCGATGTTCGTAGAGGGAACGGGAATCGGACCATACGAAGGCGCGCGAGTCCGATTGACCAACACCGGCCGCGTCATGGTTTCTCTGGCGGCCTCTCCGCAGGGCCAAGGTTATGAGACCGTTTACGCGCAGGTCGCTGCGGACGCTATCGGCTGTGATATCGACCTTGTGAGCGTGCGGCACGGAGATACGTCATTTATTCCATATGGCCAGGGCACGTTTGCCTCGCGAATCACATCCACAGCGGGTCCGGCGGTTTGGCAGGCAAGCACCCAGGTCAAGGTGGACATCATTGATGTCGCGGCGAGCATGCTAAAGATCGATTCCGGCGAACTCGTAATAAGAGGGGACAGGGTAGAGGTCGGCGACGATCCGGAGAAGGGAGTTTCGCTCGCAGAAATAGCAAGCATCGCAAATGTGGGAAGACATGGAATGTCGGTAGCGCGTAACCAGCCTGTAGCCATTGAGCGCACCTCGTATTTCAAGCCAAGCCAGGCGGCATATTCAAGCGGCATTAGCGCCATTATCGTCAGCGTCGACGTGGAGACTGGGAAAATTGAGATTCTTCGCAGCATCTTAGGCCACGACTGCGGAACGGTGTTGAATCCTTTGCTGGTTGAGGGCCAGGTACTCGGCGGCCATGCGCACGGAATCGGGAATGCCATTTACGAAGAGGCTAAGTATTCCAAAGACGGCCAGCCCCTCACGGTTAGTTATCTTGATTACGCGCTTCCAACGGCAATGGAAGTGCCTACTCCGGAGCTGTTTCACGTCGTTTCACCAAGCCCGTTGAATCCACTTGGAGTGAAGGGCTCTGGTGAAGGCGGTACCGTTCCTCTTCCGGCGTCTGTGGCAAACGCGGTGGAGGATGCTTTGCGACCTTTTGGGGCGAGGATTCGTGAGATCCCATTGACACCCGATCGGGTATTGGCTGCAATATATGGGTTTCAAAGAGACGAAACCTAGTGCGTCAAGTCCAAAGTTGGCCTTGAACTTGGTAGTCGTGGTTGTCGGAAAAGGCGGTCAGAGTCTTGCAGGATCGGCTCAGACCCTGGTGAGTTGGTTTTTTCATACAAGAGTCAGACGGTGAAATGAACGAAGATTTGCGCAAGTTTATAAATGACCTTTACGAGGACGGCAGGAAGTTTGACGCTGCCGAGCCACAGTGGGCGCGCCGCCGCCGCAATATTGACCCTCCTGTCGGAGAGTTTCTCTGGATATTTCTAAAGGCGCTGAAGGCAAAGAGCGTGGTGGAAATCGGGACATCCAATGGGTACTCCACACTCTGGCTTGCCGATGCAGTTCGAGCGAACAGCGGCACTGTTGTCAGTGTGGATTATGACAAGGCATGGCTGGGCCAGGCTCAAGCAAATCTGAGTGAAGCTGGTCTGCTCGACTCTGTTGACCTTAAGTGCATCGAGGGCGGCGCTTTTTTGGAGAGTCTGGCCGATCAGTCAGTCGATTTCATGTTTTTTGACGCTGAGCGGTCTGATTATGCCAGTTGGTGGCCCCATCCCAAGAGGGTGTTGAGGATCGGAGGCGTGATTGCGGTTGACAACAGCACCTCTCATCCCGACGAGATTGCCGACCTGTACAGGCAAATTAACGATGACGGGGGATTCTCTTCGGTGGTGGTACCTGTGGGCAAAGGTGAACTTATCGCGGTGAAAAATGGATCGCTGTAGAGCGCTGGGTTTCGGGCGCTGATTCGGAGCGAATTGGCTGCTAACTGAGGTGAAATTGGAGTTCGATAACGCCATTTAGGGTAGAGGCCTCCACCTCGGTAGGAGCAAAGAAGGCTGGGAAGCAGTTCCGGCTTCCGGTAGTCCTCATGTGATAAGTCCCGCTCGTTTAGCGTCATTGGGATCCCGCGGGTTCGCCCCGAAAGAACAATCGTCATGAAGAAACTGCGAACAGAAAGTCCGATGCGCGCAATGTAGGCTAGGTGTTGCTAGCTGCTGCTGCGGCGTCTTTGTGTTTATGGCTGTCAACGCGGGACATAGCTGGAATTGCCCAAGATCTGGCAGGATATTGTTTGAATAGATGTTTTCCTGGGATTAATTGACTGTCGTATTTCGTGGGATAGTGTATTTCTTCACTTGGTTGTGGCGTGCCCAGAGGATGCATGCGACGGTGGAAACCTCTTCCTCGAGGGCCTGACACTCAAACGTTCGGTGGGTGGCAAGATGCTTATTTAGCCGGAAGTTGGAAGGTGAGTATTACCACTCTCCTTTGCGAAGCAAGGTCATTTGTAGGTGAATTGGAATTGCTAGCTTCTTCGAGACTTTTCGTTTCAATCGCGCAACTTTCGTTATTGGCAATTGATGACCTGGTCGATTATGTCTGATCATTTGGGAAAAGTGTCGGGTTTTAGGATTTACCGGGGATCGGCTTTAGGCGAAATTTGCCATCTAGGCTATTGGCGTAAGGTAGTTGTACTTTAATCGCGAGCCAGGACAGGTCGCATTGATGATGCGCAATGAATGACAAATTGAGGAGGGTTCTTTCATCGAGCGGATTGGCTCAAGGAGGCCTCGCCTTCTTGGTCGCAACTGCTATGGCCAATCTCTCCAATTTTGTATTTCACGTAGTTGTCAGTCGTCTTCTTGGCCCTTCTAATTACGGGGCTCTCGGTGCGCTGCTGAATACATTGCTAGTCCTCGCGGTACCACTTGGTGCACTCCAAACTGTGGTGACAAAGGCTGAATCTGCCCGTCTTCACAATGAAGGCCATGGCATTGGTTTGCGCACCTCGCTTTCTAGAGCTGTTGTGGCTGGTGTGGTGGGCACCGGAATACTGGTACTTCTGTCTCCTCTTGTGAATAGTTATCTGCACTTTCAGTCTTCCGTCCCAATGATTCTTCTGGCTATTTGGGTCTTTCCAGCTGTTGTGGGCGCGGTGTTACAAGGTGTCCTGATGGGTAGATTGCGATTCTCAGCGGTTGCTGTGGCTGCAGTTGTTGGAGGCATCGTCGGTCGTTTGGTTTTTGGGGTCTTGTTGATTGAGTTAGGTTTTGGCTTAGACGGGGCTGTGGTTGCATCGGTGCTGTCTCAGGTGATTGTGACTGTCATCCTTCTTGTGCCTCTCATGCCCGAAGTCGTTCACTCAAAGGTCAAAGAGTTGGGCATCGGGCTGCGAAGCGGAATTCACTCAATTCTGGCGCTAGGTGGCTATTGGGTATTAGCAACGGAAGACACAGTATTGGCGCGGCATTTTCTTCCGGCCAAGGAGGCTGGTTTCTATGCCAGCGCCAGTACTGCCGGGAGGATCGCGCTGTTCTTGCCTGCGGCATTAGGGATGCTTGCATTTCCGAGATTCGCTAGGGACAAGGGAGCCGGTCCCCTTACCCGATCCACGATTCGATGGTCGTTCCCGGCGACGGCAGTATTGGGGCTTATCTCCGCAGCGATTCTGCTTGTCGTGCCGTCGCTGGTCATTGAGGTATTGTTTGGAAATAGTTACCAAGGAGCACAGAGTGCCGTCAGAATTTTAGGAGTCGAGGCAGCGGGCTTGGGGATTCTGGCGCTTCTGACCTACCTGCACTTGGCTCGAGATTCGCTGGATTCACTATATGCCTGGCTAGGTGCCGCCGCCGCCTTCGTCGGCATTGAGCTGTTTCATGGATCAGCAGTTTCAGTTGCATTTGTGATGCTGGGTTCCGTGGCATTAGTAACTGGTATTTCTCTTGCTGCAGCAATTCATGCATTGCTGCGCAATCCCATTATCGAAGATGCGGATTTCGTGGAGAAGCACCTGTTTAGTTCCGCTGCCGAAATCCAAAGTGATGTCGATCTGAGCATCGTTGTGCCCTACTATAATCCGGGAGCAGCTCTTAGCAAGCATGTTGCTGGTTTGGTCGAAGTTATTGAGGCTAGCGGACTGCGCTTTGAGATAATCACAGTATCTGACGGATCAACCGATGGC
>DAHVKW010000039.1 GCA_027320695.1 Actinomycetota bacterium
CTCGACCACTTCTTTGCTCGGCGTTCCCAACGCTGCGGACCGGGAGGCGAAATAGCTCATCCAGCCGCCCTTTAGCCCAATCTGGCGATACTGATGCGTGGCATTAGGATGGAAATAAACGACAGAGTGGATTGGCTCATAAAGTCGCCACATTGTTCTACTGATATGTTCTTCCACGAATTGCCCGCCTTTATGAACAGGTTTCTTGTGACTGGAAACCGTGCAAAATAGAGTTTACTTATTCTCGGAAAGCTCCGCCAAAACTACCGCGCTCCGGACAGGTCTTGGCCAGCGCGGCACTTTATTGAAACTTACCTTGGCAGAGCTGTTCCATAGAGATGGCAATGCAAGGTTAAAAATCATGTTTTCGCCTATGATGATCATGTGGCAACTTTTCAAATCAGGACTTACGGGGACCCTGTCTTGCGGCAGGCTACAACTAACGTGGAGAATATCGACGCCTCGATAGTCCGCCTTGTCGAGGACATGATCGAGACTATGTATGAGGCGCCGGGAGTGGGATTGGCTGCTTCGCAGGTTGGCGTACAAAAGAGAGTGTTTGTTTATGACATAGGTGACGGGCCCTCGGTTGTATTGAACCCGACAATCACCGAGTCAAGCGGCGAATGGACCTACGAAGAAGGTTGTCTATCTGTTCCGGGGCTGTACTGGCCAATAGTCCGCCCAAACCATGTTCTCCTGGAGGGTATAGATCTTGACGGGAATGACATTCAAATAGAGGGATCTGAACTCCTCGGAAGGGTTCTCCAGCATGAGACCGATCACCTGGACGGAGTTCTCCTCATCGAGAGGCTGGACCCGGATCAATACAAGGAGGCGATGAAGATCCTTCGTTCTCAGGCTCTCAATCCTGATCAGGAACGCGCAAAAAATCGCCTTTTGGGCAGAGCCTAGCTCAGTTGAACTGCGGGAAGTAGTTGTGATTCAAAAGATTGCGTTTCTTGGAACTCCGGATATATCGGGGTCGACTCTGGTTTATCTCGTCAATTCTGGTTACGAGATTCCGATTGTAATTACCGGTGAGGACAAAAAGCGCGGGCGTGGCTCGGCCCTTACTCCGTCGCCGGTGAAGGTGCTCGCCAGTGAGCTTGGCCTCAAGGTTTCGCATGATCCAACGGTTCTTTTAGACACCGAGTTCGATCTTGCTGTCGTGGTGGCATATGGCAGGTTGATATCAGGTGCCCTTTTGAACAAAGGATTGTTCGTCAATCTCCATTTCTCTCTTTTGCCCCGTTGGCGGGGAGCCGCGCCGATGGAACGCGCAATTTTGGCCGGCGACGAGGTGACAGGCGTCTGCGTTATGAAGCTAGTGAAAGAGCTTGATGCGGGTCCGATTTACCAGGCGCGACAGTTACCCCTGGACAGGGAAATTATCCTTTCCGAGCTCGCTGATCAGTTGAGCCGACTCGCGAATGAGGCGCTGAGCGACGAATTAGCAAAGGGCGACGACGCGTTTTCCACTGCTGCTGAGCAGGTTGGAGAGCCGACCTATGCACATAAGCTTTCCGCGGACGATTTGCGGATAGATTGGGGAGTCTCGAGCGGCGAGGTGCTGAGAAAGATCAGGCTTGGGCGGGCCTGGACAACGCTGGATGGCTCGCGCTTCAGGATCACTTCGGCAGCTGTTGTTCCAAATAGCAGTTTGGGCCTTGCGCCGGGGGAAATATCTGGAACGATGGTTGAAACCGCGTCAGGTGTTATAGAAATAAAATCCCTGCAGCCGCCCAATAAACGCGAAATGGCCGCCAAAGATTGGATCAACGGCATGAAACGTGCGCAGGACCTACGCTTTATCTGATAATGAATTCGTTTTCCTGAAATTCGCATGGTTAGGATTTAGCTGTGATTGAGATCGCTCCATCAATTTTGTCGGCCGACTTCGCTTATTTGGGTGACGCTATACGGTCTGTCGAGCCAGAGACGTCGTGGATCCACGTTGATGTCATGGATGGCCACTTCGTTCCTAATTTGACGGTCGGAGCCCCGGTCGTTGCATCCATTCGTCGCCACACCAAGTGCTACTTGGATTGCCACCTGATGATTACCGATCCCTGGGATTATCTGGCCGACTTCGCGAAGGCGGGCGCAGATTCCGTCTCCTTTCATTTCGAGGTTGGGCGAACTTCCGAACTTATCAAAATGGCCCATGATCTTGGCA
This sequence comes from Actinomycetota bacterium, assembly GCA_027320695.1. Classification (GTDB taxonomy): domain Bacteria; phylum Actinomycetota; class Acidimicrobiia; order Acidimicrobiales; family Acidimicrobiaceae; genus SCQM01. Next base: position 2,180 of record DAHVKW010000039.1, read on the forward strand.
TGAAGGCGGGCATGGCCGTCAATCCCGATGCTAATTTCGATGACTATTCTCCCTACATAGCGAGTTTGGATCTTCTGTTGATCATGAGCGTGTTTCCCGGTTTTGCCGGCCAAAGCTTTATTCCAGATGTTCTGGAACCACTCCGACGTGCACGGAATCTGATTACGGAGAGCGGATTAGATACCGTGCTGCAGATAGACGGTGGTATTTCGCTCGAGACTATCCGAGCTTCGACCATTTCCGGCGCCGAAGTATTTGTTGCTGGTTCTGCAGTCTTTGGCCAGTCCAATCCTGCTCAGGCGATCAGAGACCTGAAGCGCGCTGCAAGCCTCGCATTGGAGGGAACTAAATAGTGGAATTGTTAGCGAAGGTGTTGACCGTATCGGACGGTGTCGTGGCAGGTACGCGCGAGGATCGCTCCGGAGCTATGCTGGAGGAGCTTCTCAGCAACGCGGGTTTCCGTGTCGTGGAGCGCCGCGTCGTTGAGGACGGCGTCGAAAGCGTATCCGCAGCCATGATCTCTTTGACTGAAAATTTTCAGGGATTGGTTGTTTCCACAGGAGGAACAGGATTCGGGCCGAGAGATTTTACGCCGGAGGGAACCAAATTGGTGCTTGAGAGGGAGGCACCCGGTATCGCAGAGGCTGCCCGCCTAGTGTCGCCTTTGGGAAGGTTGTCAAGAGCCGTCGCTGGCACTAGAGGAACTGCGATCATAATAAATACCCCTGGGTCTCCAGGAGGCGCAAGGGAGACGATGTCAGCGGTTTTAGATGTGATACCTCACGCTCTTGAACTCCTGGCAGGCGTGTCCACGAGCCACGAGAGCGTGAAGCAGGACAGCAGTGGCTGACACCTTCGTACCGGATCAGCTTGAAGAGAAGATGCTTCTTGCTGTCGCGGAAGCGGCAAAGGCGCGCCTGCAGGCGCCTCCCAATCCATGGGTCGGAGCGGTTGTGGAAACGTCGGATGGATTGGTCGTTGGACATACCCAAAGTCCCGGAGGTTCTCACGCCGAAATAGACGCTCTGGAACGCGCTGGCTCGAAGGCCGTCGGGTCGACTCTTTATGTGACGCTTGAGCCCTGTTCGCATCACGGAAGGACCCCGCCCTGCGCGCAGGCGATTGTAAAAGCAGGCGTGAAGCGGGTGGTGGTCTCACTTGTTGATCCAGACAACAGGGTGAGGGGACGAGGCATAGAGTATCTTCGAGATCACAAAGTCGAGGTAATAGTTGGAGCCGCAGCAGATACTGTCAGAACTCAGCTGGCTCCGTATCTCAAACACAGAGCGACCGGACTCCCTTGGGTGGTCCTTAAGCTGGCCACAACTCTGGACGGACGGATAGCCTCCAATGACGGAACCTCCAACTGGATTACCGGGGAGGTTGCTAGAAACCGGGTTCAGGTGCTTCGCTCCGAATCAGATGCGATAGTAGTCGGCGCCAATACCGTCAGAATCGACGATCCGCAACTTACGGTCAGGATTCCCGGCAATACCCATTCACCGCGGCGAATTGTGTTCGGAGCCATTCCTCCCGGCGCCAGAGTCACTCCGGCAGAGGAATGGCTCGGTTCTCCCGCAGAACTTCTTGAAGTCCTGGGCAAAGAGGACGTCCTGCAGGTTCTCGTCGAGGGCGGCGCACATCTGGCCAAAAGCTTTCTCGACGCGGATTTGATCGACCAGTTCGTGTTTCACCTGGCCCCGGCCTTGCATGGTGGTGAAGACGGGATATCAGCCTTCGCCGGCCGCGGTTCAGCAGGCGTGGCCGATTTGACAAGGCTAGAGGCTAAGAGCGTACTATCCCTAGGGAACGACGTTGAAATTGAGGCCTGGTCGCTGCGTGCATCTAAGTTGATCAAGTCTCTCTAGCGTCGGCCTAGGCTGGGAATGAAATCCAAGGGAGGCGCTAGATGTTTACAGGTTTGATCGAGGGACTCGGTCGATTCAAGTCGAATAACGGAGACCGGTTCACCTTCAGCTGGCCTGACAATCCATCGATTTATGAACTTGGCGAATCGATCGCAGTCAATGGCTGTTGCCTCACGGTGGTGGATTTCGACGGCGATCAATGGACCGCGAATGTGATTCCGGAGACCCTCTCGCGCACAAATCTCGGATATCTGATTCCGGGCGATCCGGTCAATTTCGAAAGGCCATTAAAGGTATCCGACCGCCTGGGTGGACACATTGTTCAAGGCCATGTGGACACGATCGGTTTGGTACGGAGGGTTGCTCCAGATCTGGTGATCGGGTTTGATCCGAGCTTTGCGAAATATGTGGTTGAAAAGGGATCAATCGCAATAGACGGGGTGTCATTGACCGTTGTTGAAGCAGGAAATGATTTCGCGCGCGTTTCAATTATTCCTCATACCAGCTCAGTGACTACACTAGGCACAAGAGATATCGGTGAACGTGTCAATTTGGAGTTTGACGTCGTAGCTAAGTATGTTGAGCGTATGCACTCCCTTGGGATCCCAACCGAATTCCCTGAAAGCAGTATTTCTAATTAGACAGGATGATGACCGTGGGACTTGGAACCATCGAGGAGGCCATAGCGGCGATTGGTCGCGGTGAGATGGTTGTCGTGGTCGATGACGAGGATCGTGAAAACGAAGGCGACCTTATCATGGCTGCGCAGTATGCAACGCAAGAGGCAATTTCTTTTTTCATTTCACATACTTCCGGACTGATTTGTGTTGCAGTCAAGGGCGATCGGCTTGACGAGCTGGAGCTTCCCCTAATGGTGGCGAATAATACCGAGTCCCAGCGGACCGCATTCACCGTGAGCGTCGACTACAGGCACGGGACGACGACCGGCATTTCGGCTCACGACAGGTCCGCTACCATTCGCGCTCTGGCGGACCGCAACTTTAGATCATCAGATTTTGTGCGCCCAGGTCATATTTTTCCACTCAGGTACAAGGAGGGTGGCGTTCTCAAGCGTGCCGGCCACACGGAAGCCTCAGTCGATTTGGCAATTGCCGCCGGGCTCGAGCCTGCCGGGGTACTTTGCGAGATAGTCACTGAGGATAAGTCTCAGATGGCGCGGGCAAAGGATCTAAAGAGTTTTTGCGAGAAATATGGCCTTGTGATGGTATCGATTGCCGAGCTCGTAAGGTACAGGCGCCAGAAGGACAAGTTGGTCCGGCGCGTCGAGGGGGCCACCGCGAGAATTCCGACGGTCTATGGAGATTTCACTTGCATCGTATATGAGTCGGTGCTGGATGGCGAGAATCATCTGGCGCTCACCATGGGAACAATAAATGACGGGTCGCCGGTCTTGGTGAGAGTTCATTCGGAGTGTCTCACGGGAGACGTTTTTGGCTCGCTGCGCTGCGACTGTGGGCCTCAGCTCGACGCCGCGCTTCAGATGATTGCCAAGCAAGGTGCCGGAGTCGTAATCTATCTGCGAGGACATGAGGGAAGAGGGATTGGAATCGCCCACAAGGTCCGCGCCTATTCCCTGCAGGAGCAAGGCCGTGACACCGTCGACGCCAACTTGGAATTGGGTCTTCCAGTGGATTCGAGAGAGTACGGGATCGGTGCCCAAATGCTTGTCGATTTGGGCATAACAGATACCCGTCTTATAACCAACAATCCCGCAAAGTACGGAGGACTCGAAGGATTCGGTCTGAACATAGTCGAGCGGGTGAAGCTCCCACCATCGGTTAATCCTGAAAACATAAATTATCTGCGGACAAAAAGGGAGCGCATGGGTCACCTTTTGGATGGGTTGGACGATTAGGCTACCCAAAAGTGGTTTTTCTGATGTGCAGGAAGGTGCGGTCCAATGTCTGGTCACAGTGAATCGGAAGTCGAGCGTGATTCCGGGTCACTCGCGGTCGCCGAAAGCGACGTCTATGTGTTGGTGGCCTCGCGCTACAACGATTTCATCACCAGGGAACTGATTGATGGAGTCACAAACGGACTGAAGTTCTACGGCGCGACAGAAAAGAACATCGAGCTTGTCAGGGTGCCTGGTGCAATGGAGATACCGCTGGCATCAAAGTGGTTGGCCGCCAGCGGACGGTATTGCGCGATAATCTGCTTGGGATCCGTGATAAGAGGCGCTACCACGCACTACGAGGTGGTAGTGAACGCCTGTTCCGAGGGCATTGCCCAGGTTGGCTTGGAGTTTGGAATTCCGACCATTTTTGGGGTCCTGACCACCGAGAACATTGAACAGGCGATTGAGAGAAGTGAGATCACTTTAGGGAACAAAGGCCATGAATTCGCTGCAACAGCGATAGAAATGGTTGCCCTGAAGCGTTCAATTTAGTGTTCGTCGGTTGACATTTGGAACGGAATGGTTTGATGCTTCGATTAGTGCTTCCCAAAGGTTCGCTCGAAAAGGCGACTCTTGAGCTATTTTCCCAGGCCGATCTGGAGGTGTCACGCTCGTCAGATGTGGACTACCGCGGACGAGTCGGCGACCCACGAATCGAAGAGGTCCGGATTCTGAGGCCTCAGGAGATTGCCAACTATGTGGCTGAGGGAAGGTTTGACATTGGCATTACCGGACGGGACTGGATTGAAGAGACCGGAGCAGATGTCTTAAGCCTCGGCGAGCTTCACTATTCGAAGGCGACCTCAAATCCCATAAGGATTGTTCTGGCTGTTTCGAATGATTCTCCGGTTCTTTCCAGCAAGGACCTGAAGCCTAACCTTAGGGTGGCTACCGAATATCCGGTATTGACAAAGAGATATTTCGAATCGCTTGGGATTCCTGTACAGGTCTCACTGTCCTACGGTGCCACAGAGGCCAAGATTCCAGATATTGCAGATGCCATTGTCGAGATCACCGAGACTGGAAGAGCTATCCGGGCCGCTGGCCTGCGAATTATTGACACCATTCTCGTGTCGTATACCGAGGTGATCGCCAACCGCGATGCAGTCTCGGATCCGATCAAACTGCATGCCATGACCCAGATCATGACTCTTCTTACCGGAACTTTGAAAGCCCGAGGGAATGTTTTGGTCAAACTAAATGTATCGGAAAGCGATTTGAATGCGGTGATAGACACTATTCCGTTCATGAAAGCGCCAACCATTTCGAAACTTTTTGGCGACGTAGGTTACGCAGTTGAGGCCGTGGTGGCAAGGTCTCAAATAAACACCCTGATCCCCGATTTAAAGGATGCCGGCGCGACAGACATTCTGGAAATACCGTTGTCAAAGATCGTTCCGTAAATGCAGGTCAGCCCTTTGGCACTTGGAATCACCAGAGGTACGGTGACAGATTTCGACAAGGACCTGGGCCTTGGCCATATTCTTTGTACCGACGGCACGCAGATAGCGTTTCACTGTATTTCTTTTACCGACGGAAGCCGTTCGGTGGCGGTCGGGACACCGGTTAGCTTCAGAGTTTATCCGGGCATGAAGGGGCAGGCTGAGGCCGGCATCATCGAAAAGCTCTAGTCCGCCTTTGGGGGCTCATTCGCCAGCGCAGACATCTGGACGAAGGCAAGACGCAGCTGGGATAATCCGTCCTGTATCTCCTGTTCGCGTTCGCCTAGACGGCCTTTGATCGATGAGACGAGGCCGGCAAGCGCATCGATGGCCAGGGTCGCATCCTTGAACCTCGGCGGGCTATCGGATAAATAGATCGCCGCGAGTTCGAACAGCCCAAAGCAGTGGTTCGATATAACCACTTCCGGACTGGATGACAGTATCTCTTTCCTGAGCCTGTCCAGGTCGGCAAGACTTTCCTGGCTTCCATCGCTGGTGACTTCGTCGTTGGACTTTTCCGGATTGGGAATTTCCGACATCTACAATTTCTCCGCTCTTGTATTGAATCCAGCATCGTGCTGTTAGACTAACTTGGAAGTTTTACGGGAAAGCGGGGCAGGATTTCAGCTCCCACCTTGTCGCTCTCAGAGTTGTCAGGGTCGATTATAGGCAGGATTCTCCTTCGCCTTCGCTTTTTCGTGCACGGTAAGAAACTATGAAAGAGATTTTGTAGTTGGTGATGAAGGAGTGATGCCGAATAGTCGCACCCACAACAAACGAGCCTCGAATCAATGAGCGAATTAGAGCGAGAGAGGTTCGGCTTGTAGATCCAGAGGGCTCTCAGCTTGGAATTAAGAGTCTCCAGGAAGCGCTTGCTTTGGCCAAACAGATGGACTTGGATCTGGTCGAGGTGGCTCCTATGGCTGCTCCACCGGTCTGCCGGATTATGGATTACGGCAAATTTAAATTTGACGCGGCACAAAAGGCGAAGGAGTCGCGTCGAAAGTCAATTCATACGCAGATCAAGGAGATGAAATATCGGCCAAAGATTGGCGCTGGTGATTTTGACACTAAAACCCGGCAGGTAATGAAATTTCTGCAGGAGGGTCACAAGGTCAAGATCACGATCATGTTTCGAGGCCGGGAACTATATCATCCAGAGTTGGGCAAGAGCATTTTGGACCGCATAGCAGAGGAAGCTCAAGCTGTGGGCAGGGTAGAGACAATTCCTAAGCTTGACGGGAGAAATATGATCATGGTACTTGGTCCCGACAAGCGCAGTACAACTAAGTCAGCTCACTCCAGAGAGGATCATTCTTCTCCAGAGCGATCTGATGACGAAAAGTCTTCGAACGGCAAGCCCCGATAGTCTCTGGTCGAGCAGTAGCTGTCGCCGTTTCCACCGAGGTGGATGGGATGATTGGTAAACGTTTAATTCATACAGCCTGGCTTGAAAACAACGCCGGGGAAATCAAGGAGTTTTTAGATGCCCAAGATCAAGACTGACCGAGGCGCAGCAAAGAGGTTCAAGATCACGGGAAGCGGCAAGTTGCGCCGGCGCCGGCCGAATAGGTCCCACCTGTTGGAAAAGAAGGCATCGACGCGTACGCGGCGTCTTGGACGTGAGGCAGACGTGGCTAGAGGCGATCTTCGCCAGGTTCGCAGGATGCTGGGCATTTAGCTCTTTTGATTTTATTGTCAAGGTTTCGAGGTCAGGAGTAGAGATGGCAAGGATAAAAGGGGCGGTATACGCCAAAAAGCACCATAAAGCAGTGCTTGAGCAGGCCAAAGGCTATTACGGCAACAAATCGCGGAGTTTTCGGTCTGCCAATGAGCAGGTTCTGCACTCGATGGCGTATGCCTTTCGTGACAGGAGGGCCAGGAAAGGTGAGTTCCGCCAGTTGTGGATTCAGCGAATCAACGCGCAGGCGCGTGCAAATGGTATCAGCTATTCAAGATTGATCGCGGGTCTCAAAGCGGCAGAAATTACTATCGACCGCAAGGTGTTAGCAGATCTCGCCGTGACCGATGCTCACGCATTCTCAGTTCTTGTGGATAAAGCGCGTTCGGCTCTTTCGATTTCTGACTGAGCAGGGTTACCACGGCCAGCGCTCCTCTTTCCTTTAAACACCATAGAATAGTTCGCCTTCGGAGACTTCTGCGAAGGCGTTCTTTGCGTGAGGCCGAGCGTAAATTCGTTATAGAGGGTCCTCGTGCCGTCGAGTCGGCTCTTATCTCAGGGGTCGAGGTCGAGGCTGTTTATTTTGAACCTTCGCCCAACGAGATTGCCAATAAAGTTCTGGAAATGGCGGCTGAGATCGGCTATCGCGCCTATGAGACTGTTCCAGGCGTGTTGGAGAGGGCGGCTGACGCGGTGAGCCCTCAGAGCGTGGCGGCAATAGCCTCCTTCGTCGATGTGGATATTTCTCAAATAAACCCAGATTCATATATCGTGGTCATGGCGGGTGTCAGGGATCCTGGAAATGCCGGCACCTTGATCAGGTCCAGCCTTGCTGCGCGAGCCGGCGCCGTGATTCTATGCGACCAGTGCGTGGACATTTATAATCCAAAGACTGTTCGCTCCAGCGCGGGTGCGCTCTTCAGCGTCCCTATTGTGATCATGGACACGTTGGCGCAGGTAAAAAGCTATTTAAGTTCCAGGGGCTATAAGCTGATCGGAACCTCGTCCCACGGAAAGACGCCTTACTGGGATGTAGACCTTGCGGGAAAGGTTGCAATCGTTCTTGGTAACGAAGGTAGCGGTCTAGATGCTTCATACGGGGACTTGTTCGACGAATTTGTGACCATACCCATCAATACAGCAGCAGAGTCCCTGAATGTCGGCGTGGCTGGATCGATCATAATGTTCGAAGCTATGCGACAGACGGCGGCTCCGCCGAGATAGGCGGCCATGGAGCGCGCAGACAGGGAGCAGCTTCGTTGGTTGCGAGCAAATGAACGGCCGCATGCTGGACTTTCGCAACTGAAAAGTTGGTGCACGCGTTTTTGCGTTGTTGGCGTATATCTAGATTTGAAGGCCGTGAAATTGAAGGGCACTTTTCGTGCATTTCGCAGATGCATCTCTTACGCTTTGGTGCAGGCTGGGGGATGCGAGCATCGCTGAAATGCGACCAAGGCGTTATTCCACGAGATTGAGATTTGGCCAGTAGGTGCAATCGCAGGCGTTTGATAAGCAGGATTGTCGCCGCCAATTATCCTGAATTACTACAATGCCGCGCTTGGGTTAGTTGGCGTCCGGCCAGGATGCTAGTTTATATCATGTCCTTGCCCAAGAGTGAATATTGCAGGATCTGGGTTTTAGCGTTGCCGGCGTAGTCGCATTTAGGAGTTTCATTAGGTGTCTCAACTGTCACTGCAGGAGATAATCGACAAGTTAGATGAGCTGAAGCGGTACTTTCACGCTTCGCTGGAGAACATGAGTGACTTGGAAAATCTCAAGGAGTTGGATAGCCAGGTCCTTTCAAAGAAGGGCTCTATCGCCTCCTTGAACAGGCAGTTGGGCTCTCTTGAACCGGAGCTGCGCCAGCTTGCCGGGGCGGCGATAAATCAGGCGCGCGCCGAGATGAAAAGTGATTTCGATGACGCCTTCAATAAGATGCTTTCCGAAAGCCGTTCGAGGCAGCTCGAGCTCGAAAGGCTCGACCTGTCAGAGATCGTGGCCGATTTCAGCTTTCGCGCCGGCAGGGCAAATTTGATCACCCGGACCAGGGAGGAACTGGAGGACATTTTCATTGGAATGGGCTTTACGGTAGAAGAGGGTCCCGAAGTCGAATCCGACTGGTACAATTTCGAAGCTCTCAACATGCCTCCTTACCATCCTGCCCGCGCAGGGCAGGACAGTTTCTACCTGAAGCACGGAGATCCGGAGTCGATGCTGCTTAGGACACAGACTTCGCCGGTGCAAATTCGCGTCATGACCACCCAGCGTCCGCCCATATATGCGGTGATGCCAGGGCGGGTGTTTCGCAGAGACACCGCCGATGCGCGCCACACGCCGGCATTTCATCAGATAGAAGGCCTCGTTGTTGACAAGGGGATCACGTTTGCCAATTTGGCGGGAACCATTGAGACATTCACCAAGGCGATTTTCGGCACCAATATCGTATCTAGGTTGCGGCCTGGATTCTTTCCGTTTACTGAGCCCTCCGCCGAATTTGAGATAACTTGCGTAATTTGCGAAGGAGCGGGCTGTCGTACCTGTTCTAATACCGGTTGGATCGAACTTGGCGGTTGCGGGATGATCGACCCAAATGTTTTTGAGGCAGTGGGCCTAGATGCTGAGACGTGGAATGGATTTGCCTTCGGATTTGGAATAGATCGCTTGGCTCAGATGCGCCACGCCATTTCGGATATGCGGATTCTTTTGGACAACGACGTTAGATTTCTTCGCCAGTTTTAACTACAGAGGTCATTGACATATGAAAGTTCCTTATTCCTGGCTGTGTGACTTTGCTCCTTTGCAATCTTTGGAGCACGAGGAGGCCAAGTCAACGCCGAGCCCAGAACTGGCTCGACTACTTACTGACGCGCTCAACGATTTGGGTCTTGTTGTCGAGGGAGTCGAATCGATAGGAGCCGGACTGGGCTCGGTCGTAGTGGCGCAGGTTCTGGAGATTCACGACATTGACGGCGCAAACAAAATAAGGCGCATAGTCGTTCAGGCGGACGAGGAGAAGCCTCTTGAGATAGTGTGCGGAGCGTTCAACTTCGAGGTGGGCAGCAAGGTTCCGCTTGCGAAAATCGGGGCTGTGCTTCCAGGGGAATTTCTTATTTCGAAGCGCACGATGCGTGGCGTCGAATCGCATGGAATGCTATGTTCTCCAATCGAGCTGGGTTTGGGAAATGACAAGAGTGGTTTGATGATCCTGTCGGATGACTTGGCGGTGGGATCAAAAATTGCCGATGCGTTGGGGATAGTTCCGGATCTTGTATTCGATCTCGCGATCGAAAACAATAGGCCGGATGCGAACTGTGTCCTCGGCGTGGCGCGTGATCTTGCGGCGTGGTTTGGAATTGAGTTCCATGAGCCCGTGATCCCAAATCTGGGCACTTTTGCGCCCGAATCTTCTCAATACCTTTCTGGAGTTAGAGTGCATTGTCTTGACGAGTGCGACCGTTTAGTGGTTGCCCGTTACGAGTCTGTTGAGCCATCGCCCACTCCGGACAGCGTGGCCAGGAGGCTCAATCTCGCCGGCATGAGAACGGTTTCGCCGATCGTCGACATTTCCAACTACCTGATGCTCGAACTCGGTCAGCCTACGCACCCGTATGACGCCGATGCGCTGGCTGGAGGGACGATCTCCGTGCGCCTTGCCCGGACGGGAGAGTCGATTGTCACCTTGGACGGCCAGAGGCGAGTGCTTGGTCTTCCGGATGTCAGAGGTAGGGAATCGACCGATGTTGTGATAGTTGATGGCGATGACAACCTCGTCGGACTTGCCGGAATCATGGGCGGCGAGGAATCCGAGATAAGTTCCTCGACAAAAAATATTCTTCTCGAACTTGCGCATTTTCAGCCGATGGCCATTGCCCGCAGTTCGAAAAGGCTTGGTCTAAGATCCGAGGCGTCAGCGCGGTTCGAGAGGGGCGTCGACCCGTCAATTGCCGAGGTCGCGCTAGCGCGTTTTGGCGAGATGCTGGGTAAGCAGCCTGTTGAGACTGTTGTGATAGCCGCGCCATTGGCAACACATAGAAGGGAAATTGACCTTCGCATATCACGTGTTAATGACATTCTTGGCACGACTGTCGACGGCAGCGATATAACCTCCAAGCTCACTGCGATTGGTTTCGAGGTAGGGGATTCCGGAGACGGAATTCTAAAAATCACCGTCCCAACGAATCGGCCGGACGTGGAACGCGAAATCGACGTGATTGAAGAGATTGCCCGCCATATTGGTTATCAGACCATCGAGAAGGTTCGGCCCTATTCCAAGCTGACAGGCAAATTGAAACCCTCTCAAAGGGTTCGAAGGCTTCTTAGCTCTCTAGTTGTCGGGTTGGGGTTCTACGAGACCTGGTGCGCCACATTGCTTGCCCATGGAGAGCAGGAGCGCTTTGGCGACGACGGCCCATTTCTGGAGGTGGAGAATCCTCTGGCCCAGGATGAATCGGTACTTAGAAGGTCCCTGTTGCCGGGTCTGGTGAGGGCACTGCGCTTTAACGTAAA
>DAHVKW010000003.1 GCA_027320695.1 Actinomycetota bacterium
TGCTCCTCGAACATCGATGATTTCGTGCGCTTCGTGCTCGCCCCAGCCAACAATGAATCCGTTTTTGATTGCGAGCCCCGTCTCGATCCACTCTTTGGTGGCGGGAGAAAACACTTTTCCACCTAAAACCGAGATGTCAGCAGGAACCTCTTTCCTCGCAACTGAGAGCATCTCTTTAGAGCCGGGATTACGCAACATAGTTCAACATTAGAGGTAAGAATGGCGGTTAACTATGTTGTTTCGTGAATTTAGTCTCTTGTTGAATAATAATTATGACTTTTTGGGTAATAGAAGTCGGTAATCGCCCAAAAGTTTGTTTCGCTTGCCGATTTCTCGAGATGTGAATGATTCGATTATTTTGCACTATCTAACATCATTGCCTGTCTTGGCAGGCAATGATAGAGTTCCAAACCGATTGGGTGAGAAATCAGATTGCTGCCGCTTTTTGACGGTTCCAAATATTTGCGCAGTCTGCGCAGACCTCGTCGGGAATGAGACCGATCTTCATCAAAACTCCAAATATCTTGCATCCAAGACATAGGCCGAGCGCGGACTCCATGAAAGCTGCAACCGTCAGTGCGCCGAGAATGACATCTCCTGCAACCGAGGATCCGATGGCAAGGTAGGCGATTGTGGCGGCCAGAGAGAAGGCGAGTCCGATAGCCTGTGCGAAGCGCTTTGGAGGGCCAGCCACTATCTTTGGCTCTAACGGAAGCTTAGGCACGATCACTTTTGTTGCCAGCAGGCCGAGCGGGCTGAATCTGGGTCCCGCTGCTACTCTTGCGGCGAAACCGTAGAGTAGGACTAGCACCAGAAGATGCGCTCCAGTCACTATGGTGGTGACCGCGAGCACTACCACTCCTGCCGCTACAGTCCTTGCCGAAACTTCATTGACCGGGTTTGGGAAGGTGAACGTTTTTGATATCTGTGATCTAATTCCCATAATTCCTATCATTATAGTCAGGAATTCAAACTTTGGGAATTAAAGTTGACTTAATTTGTAATAATTAGAAAAAAAATTCGCAATCGGCATTCAGCATTTTGGTGCCGTTTGCCTATGCGGCCCAGTTTAACCAAAGCAGCTCATCCTGGTCGGTATCTCCGAGAGGCAACTTCAAGAGATTCGACCAGGATGAGCTGGTGCTTAGCTCGCAGAGCTAAGCTGCTTGTTTTATCCTGCAATTAGGCGTTTGCCCCTACCAGATTTCTTCGCTCGATTTTCGAGAGGCCGGCAAGGATCTCATCCGCCGGGTCAGCCTTTCTGGCGTGGTACATACCCAGTATCGACAGCAAGAGCATGATAGCCGCCGCTATGAATGCTCCCACGGCCGCCCATCCCATGATCACAGCCATGGTTCCAAACGCATAAGCGTTCAGAAGCATTCCTCGAAGGGTTGTTCCCTGGAACGAGGTCTGGTCAAGGGCCGCGAGGCTTGTGGCTTCTGTGCTGCCAGGGGTTGCTGTCCTTGCTGCTGCGCTGATCTTAGAGTAGACGCCGTGATAAGGCATGTTGTATAGGTGCACCGCTATGAAGTCGTTGGCGTAGACTTCAGCCTGCTGGCCGGTAAGCAGCTGCTGTCCGGCGTATTGGGATACCGAAGGAATCATGCTAGGGGTGATTTCGGTGCCCGCTTTCGGGTTGGCGAACGCGGACTGGGCAGGGAAGAAGATCTGCTGCTCAGATAGTTGGCTGCGAACCTGGCTGTTGATGTAGTTGTGACCCCAGGTAAGCAGTCCTCCAGCGACGATTAACACTGCCACCAATAGCATCCCGGTAAGACTGACCAGAGTATCGAAAGTCTTGCGTCTCATTTTGGCCTTCTTTCTTGCTTGTCAATATCCCCTTCGGTCTGAATTGCACCGACATTGTGAGCCAGAAAGGCACTCCCATCGCCACTATTAAATAGTGTCGTTGGCAGATGCTTGTTCAAGGTCAACCAATGCGGCCCGACTTTTGCAAATCCAGCCGAAGCGAGGATATTTTTGGGAACTTTGTTTAGCTCGTTAATATGGAGATCGTACTGCCCCCCATCCCCTTGGTTCCAAAATGCGGGTGGGGCTTGGATTTTTGGACAACCGACGAGACCTCTTGTCGAATCTGTTTCCAAGCTCTTTCCCAACACCTTGAACATAGTTTCATAGTAACTGCGCGGAAATGGGCAACTAGGCCTGTTACTACCGTGACCGTTACGAAATTCTACGGTACTGACACCCGTATTCCCTGGTCTTGCGGTCTTTGCAAGTCGCCTACGGGAATTTCTCGGTAGAATGATTTCGGTAGTGATGTTTTGACAGGTCGGTCCGCAGACTAGGAAGCGTTGGCGGCTGGTGGTGAGCCGTATGGCTATTTCACAGAAGGAGTGGACTTTTAACTAACCGAATCAAATAGTCAATCTTGGAACAGATTTGAATCGTTCTGTTCGTGCGGTGGGCTTCCAACTTCTCCATTGCCACGGCACTCCGATATCGGGGCTAAGTTCCTAGAGCTTGGTAACTCCTGCGAGTGCTGAAGTTGGTGTCGGAGATTGGATGTGGATAGGATTGATTACATTGATCAGTTATCCACGGCTGGAAATGATAAGGGGTACTTGAAGTGCCTATACACGCTGGTGGACTTTTAATGCTATTTAGTGAGGGATCGTTCGGTGGATCCGCTCGTTAATACCCGTACCAGTTCGATTCGCGAACATGGTCCCATTAGGGTTTTGATCGTCGACGATCATGCCTTGGTGCGCGAAGGAACTGTTCAGCTGCTCGAGCGCGAGGCTGACATGATCGTGGTGGGCCAAGCCTCTACGGGTGCCCAGGCTAATTTGCTGTTCGATCGTCTGGGAATCGATGTCGCGCTTCTTGACGTCAACCTTCCCGATATGAGCGGGCTCGAGGTCGCGCGCCTAGTGGCTCTAAAGCATCCGACGATAAGAGTTTTGGTTGTAAGCGCCTATGACGATTACGCCTATGTTGCCGAAGCTCTGGAGCTCGGTGTGGCCGGATACCTGCTCAAGACGGCAACAGGAAGAGAACTCGTTGATGCCGTCAGGACTGTGGCAGGAGGCGATTTCGTGTTGAGCGGATCGATATCGCTGCGTCTGGCACACCGCAGGCAGACAAACCATGAAGTCAACGAGGCAAAGTTGACACCAAGGGAGATTGACGTATTTCGTCTTCTTGGCAAGGGATTGACGAACAAGGGTATTGCCAATAATCTAGGGCTGACTCTTCGGACGGTGGAAGGCTACGTTTCTAATGTTCTGGCAAAACTTGGAGCGACTTCAAGAACCGAGGCGGCGCTTTATGCGCTTAGCCGGCATCTAATTCCTTTGGACGAACGCGATGAGCAGACAGAGACACACTGAATACATAACGGTGTTGCGGCGCGCCGCTCACCCTCCTTCGTATGAGCTCCAATTCTGGCTTCTTCAAACATCGGTAATCCTGATAGCTGTTCTGCACTTGGTCGTAGATTTGAAGTGGAGCCATGAAACAGCATTTCCAGATGGGATTCCGGTCGCCCTGCTCATCATTCCTGTTGGCTACGCGGCGCTGAGATACGGGCTGTCCGGTTCGGCGGCCACCGCGTTGTGGGCGACGGTGCTTTGGTTCCCGGATCTGCTACTTTCTCACGACCGAGGACATTCTGGCAGTGATCTGGTCAGCTTGATCCTTGTCGATGCCGTGGGGTTCTTCGTGGGTCAGCGGGTCGAAGCTGAGAGAATGGCACGGGCAAGGGTGGAGAGCGCGGCAGTGGAACTCGCCGGCGCTGAAGAACGCTACCGCCAGCTCTTCAACGCCAACAGCGCTCCGATCCTTCTGTTTGACGAGCTTGGGACGATCCTGGACGCAAATTTTGCCGCACACATGGCATTCGGCGCCGAGGTAGTGGGCAGTTTCGACAGAGGAATCCTGGGCATTGACATCCTCGCGGAGGACCATTCCGGCCGAGTCATCTCGATGGCTGATGGCCATGATTATAGGGTGGATCTGGTCCGTTTGACCACCGGAAGAGGAGACCGCGCGATCCAGGTGGTTCTAGAGGATATTACCCGCGAGCGCAGCGAGGGACGGCGGATAAGGCACTACGCGGAACTGGTTGTGCGTGCCGAGGAAGAGGAGCGGCTGCGTTTGTCGCGGGAGCTCCATGACGAGCCTCTCCAGGTACTGATGCATTTGTCCAGGCGGTTGGCAATGGTAGCAGAAGATCCAGTTCCGCCGGAAAATTTGGAAGAGACGCTCCTGGAGCTGCGCCAGCATGTGCTCGACGCCGCCACCGGGCTAAGAGGCATAGTGACCGGCCTGCGGCCGCCCGCTCTTGACCAACTCGGCCTGGTGCCAGCGCTCAGGAGCTTCTGTGCCGATCTGGAAGATCAGACCGGGCTTCTGGTCTCTATCGAGGTGTCTGGCAATCCGGAGCGCCTTCCCTCTGAAGTCGAGCTTGGAGCTTTCAGAATTGTCCAGGAATCAGCTAGCAACGCGGCCCGCCATGCCGATGCGAGAGCTCTAAAAGTGTCAGTTGAGTTCGACAAAGA
This sequence comes from Actinomycetota bacterium, assembly GCA_027320695.1. Classification (GTDB taxonomy): domain Bacteria; phylum Actinomycetota; class Acidimicrobiia; order Acidimicrobiales; family Acidimicrobiaceae; genus SCQM01. The sequence continues at coordinate 4,527 of DAHVKW010000003.1, forward strand.
TACCCTGCGACTCGAAATATCCGATAACGGTCGGGGATTTGATCCTGACAAGCTTGACGAACATACGGGCGAGCATCTTGGCGTGGTTGGCATGAGGGAGCGCGCCAGGCTTCTCGGCGGCGGTCTCGACCTGCAATCGTCGATCTCCGGTGGAACCATAGTGAAGGCGTCGATTCCTGTCAGAGGATTTGAGCTGGAACGCGACCACCCCTCGTTCCAGCAGGAAACGGCGGCCACCGGGCAGAGTGCCCGAGACTGATTCTCGGATTTCCCGACCTAATGCCTTTGTTTCTCCGCGAGTCGGCTGGGTGCCCCAAATCCAAGGCGGCAAAGCCGGCTAATGTGATGTACCTTGACAGGCCGACTTCGGATGCCAGGATCGATCCAAATTCGAACGGGGCAAAGCTCCAGGTTCAAGTGCCATTGCGCAGAGTGGCGGATAGATCGCCCGCAAGGAATCCTAAATTTTTTCCGAGCGATGTTTTCGCGGCCATGACTTATTCACTGGACTTTGCCTTGTACCGAAAGGCTGGCGTTGATGCCCGAGGCCGCCACTTTTCCCATCCTGACCGCCTCCACCACCGTAGCTCCTCCATTTAGAGCATCGCCCGCTGCGAAATAGAGAGGATTGGACGTAGCTCCAGTTTCCGGGTCGACAATTATCAGCCCAGAGCGAACCTCAAGGTCTGGGATAAATGCCAGGAAGTCGGTTCTCGGCGTTTGGCCAATTGCCTCTATCACAGTATCGACCTCTAGGAGAAATTCGGAACCTTCAATCGGGACCGGTATTCGCCGGCCCGACGGGTCAAGCTCGCCAAGTTCCATCTTCGCGCACTGAATAGCGCTAACCCGCCCGTTGCCTCGGTATTGGAGAGGACTTGTAAGCCAGGCGAATCGGATGCCTTCTTCAACAGCCTCTCCGTATTCAACGGCATAGGCGGGCATCTCCTCAAGGCTGCGCCTGTAGAGGATGGTGACCTCATTTGCGCCAAGTCTTACGCATTGTCTTGCAACATCCACGGCAGTGTTGCCCGCTCCGATGATCGCCACTCTATCTCCAACTCTAGGCAGGTCGGCAGACTTGATTCTTTCGATAAACGGCAGGGAGAAGTGTATTCCTTCCAATTTGCTCCCCTTGCATCCGGTGGAAGCCCCTTTGCCCATTCCTACCGCCAGCAAAATGGCATCATATGAAGCTTCGAGTTCCTTCAGTAATTTGTCGTCCACCGTAGTGTCGAGACGAAATTCAACGCCCAGTTCCCAGAGCCGGGAAGTTTCTGTCTCTAGTGGATCGCTGAGCTGGCGATAGGGCGCTATGGCACTGCGCGCCAGACCTCCCGTAGCTGACTTGGAATCGATCAAAGTGACTTTGTATCCCCAATTCGCGAGTTCAAAAGCTCCGGTCATTCCAGCCGGGCCCGCCCCTATGACTGCGACCTTTTTCCCGTTGTGAGCCGGCCTGGCAGGAACCAAGAGGTCGCCTTCATTGAAAATATGGTCAATCGCATACCTTTCAAGACGTCCGATATCTACCGGTCTCTGGTTGGTGGAGTGCAGGACGCAGGCCCCCTCGCATAGTTCCTCCGTGGGACAGACGCGGGCACAAGTTCCTCCCATAGGGTTTTCGAGGAGAATAATCTCTGCCGCCTCATTCGGCTCTCCCACGGAAATGGCTCCTATGAAACTCGGAACATCAACTTTCACAGGACAGGCCAACATGCATGGTGCCGGAGTGAGTGGTCCCCCGCATAGCAGGCAGCGGTATGCCTCTAGGAAAGCGTCCTGGTGCGAAATTGGGGGTTTGAGCTCCGCCGTCATCGCTTGCCACGGGTCCGGCAGGTGAGAGATCTCATAGAGGTCGGTTCTCGGCGCTGCCTTGCGAATTCCCCCCCTAATGGGCTCGGCGTGCACTGCTTTACCTCCTGGACAGGATCGACTTCGATCTGTTCTGGCATTCATTTTCGCCTTGGACCTCGAAGTTTGTCAATTTGAGGCATCAGAGCATTTGAAGCCGGCTCTGCAAGAAACTCCAGGTCAACGCCCATCGAATTGTTTTGCGATGTCCGGTGACCACGGAAAGTGGCAGGCGATCGATTATTTATTGGCCAAAGAGAATGCATGTTTTGGATCAGGTCTTGGCCAGTTTCGCAAAGCGCAACCCAACGCGGATTTGATGCACCAGGGGAATCGGACTGATTTGCGTAGAAGCCTAGGTTGCCCCTCGTGGTGCCACTGTGTTGTGGAGTAGTCATCCGGCGTGGGAATTTCCGGGTCCAGGAAATTACACGGTGTTTTCCGCGAAATTGGCTGTCGACGTAACTCCTGGTAGATGGCTATATGCCAGGTTCAGTGCCGAAATCTTACGGGTACGGCACCGTAGTATCTCGGCTGTCAACACTGAGGTATTGCAGATAGTCCGAGTTCCTTCCATTCGTAGCATTACCCATGACGTGATTAACGAGTTAGAGCTTTGCAGGAAAGATCGACCGTTCCGTCACCTACGTTAGGGAGGTTTAAATGGCAATTTCTTCAGGGAGATACCTTAGGCCAGGAGCGGTCGCGGGTGGCTTGGCCACCTTGGCAATCGGCGCTCTGCTGGCAGCTTGCGGCTCATCAACAGCTGCATCATCTACTAGCTCAACCGAAGCACCCACTACTCAGGCGCCAACCACTACTACTGAGGCACCAACCACTACGGCGGCCCCCCAGAACGTAAGTTTGCAGCTTGCGACCGAAAGTGCGAGCGGAAGTAAAGAGGGTTATCCAAAATTCATACCAGGGGATATCACCATACAGCAAGGGTCACCGGTGGTTTTGACGATCACCAGTGTTGACGACGGCCCGGCTCCATTGCCGGCCAGCCTTGCCACCTACGAGACGATCCAGGGTGGTACGGAAACCGTAGATGGTTCACCGGTAACCGCTATACCGAATGCCAACATTTCCCACACGTTCAGCGTGCCGGACCTTGGTATCAATGTCCTGATTCCTCCAGTTCCCAAGGGTGCCAAGACGACGACCGTTACCTTCACCTTCACACCTTCTAAGACCGGTACCTTTACGTGGCACTGCTTTGCTCCTTGCGGAGACGGTGCTGACGGTATGGGCGGCGCAATGGCGACCATGGGCGAGATGGAAGGCAACATAACAGTGTCCTAAGGCTTATTCAGGCAGGGCGTGTGGCCTAGCGCCCCAGTTCCCATGCGCCCTGTCTGAATAATTAAGCCCGTGGCCGCTGCAGGTATCTTGCAGCGGCCACGAGTGTGAAACAAGAGAAGCAGTCAAGGAGGCAGGTAGGACATGAAGCTCATACAGAGGCGTAGGACGGTCAATGGAAGCGCGAAGCCGATTGCAGCGTTTAGCAATAGGCGGTTAGCCAAGGTTGGGGCAGCGGGCGCAGTGGCTACGGCAGCATTGCTGCTGTCGGGTTGCACCAGTTCCACTTCGGCGACAGCAGCAAAGGATGTTTCGGCTGTCAGCCCTTCCGTTGTTCACGAACAGATGGTCATCCAAACGGGAAAGATGGACGGAAAGCCCGGCTGGCCAAAAATTGTTCCCTCTGACCTCACGTTTGCTGCTGGTACAACGGTGGATCTAAAAATTGTCAATTATGACGATGGCACAGCGCCATTGTCGCCAGTTTCCCCTTATGGACATGTCTGGGGGTCCGACCCGACCTTTGGTCTGGTGAACGGGGGAAGCGAAACGGTGGACGGCAAAGCTGTAACAGAGATCGCAAACAACCTGGTATCGCATACTCTCACGGTTCCAGGATTGTTGATAAACATTCCTATCCCAGCTGTTCCCTCGGGGCAAAAGAGCATCACTGTCGAGTTCACGTTCCAAGTCCTCAAGACGGGAAAGTTCTTCTGGCAGTGTGAAGCTCCGTGCGGAAGCGGATCAACAGGCATGGGAGGGGCAATGAACTCCATGGGATGGATGCAGGGCTATATCAACGTGACGTGATCAAAGATCGTGCATGACCCTTGCTTTGGGGCGTTGACCAGTAGTTTCGATCGGTTAGAAGGAGGTGGTTACGTTGTATGACGAGAACTTCCTAGGAGATGATGTTAAATGAGGAAGCTTTCAAAGAGTAAGCAACAAGCTTCAGGCGGACTTGATTTGATTCCAGCGGAATCGTGTGCGATTCCGGCGGATGGGCAAGCTTGTTCGATCATGCCAGCTGTGCTCGCGGACGAGCCAGCCGGCAGCGTAGAAAAGGATTTATCAAGAAGACGTTTTCTTGGAATGTTCGGCGCGGTGGCAGGTGCCACTGCAGTCCTGGGCACTGGCGTTGAGCTACTTTCCTACCGTGCATATGCCCAGGGCCTTCCAAAGACGAACAACTGGACCGGCAACAGTGGAATGACCGGAAGTGGCGCAGCCGACATGGCAAGCACCCAGGCTCCTCCCACTCACCAGTGGGCAATGGTAATAGATCTAAGCATGTGCAACGGCTGCGGGTCGTGCACTGCCGCGTGTCAAAAGGCTCACTACCTCACTCCGGATCAGACCTGGATGAAGGTTTTCGAGCTGACCGACACTACTGGACAGACTTATCACCTGCCAAGACCGTGCATGCAGTGCGAAAACCCTCCTTGCTTGCATGTTTGCCCGGTGCATGCGACCTTCAGGCAGGAGCAGGGCGTAGTTTTGGTAAACCAGGACCGCTGCATCGGTTGCCGCATGTGCATGGCCGCGTGTCCATACGAGGCCAGATACTTCAACTGGAATTCAGACGTGAAATATCCCCCGATCCCGGTTGAGGCTACTCCGGAGTTTCCCGTGCCCCAGCGTCTGGGCACAGTCGGGAAGTGCACTTTCTGCGTTGGGAATTTAAACCACGGCCTGCTCTCGGAGTGTGCTGCAGGATGTCAAATGGGCGCCATCTATAACGGCGACCTGAAAACGGACGTGGCGGTAAACAGCGCGGGTACGACGGTGAAACTGTCAAAGTTCCTCGATGACAACAATGCCGTCACTTTCAAGCCGGAGCAAAATACACACCCCCGGGTTTGGTACATATTGGGACACGGCCAGAACCTTAATGCCGATGCATCAACGGCGAAGTCTTAGAGAGTAGGGAGGAATCGTGAAAGAGACAGATATAAACGAGAGTGCCCTTCTGAATGAGAATGGCCAAAGAGATGCAGAGCAAGCCTGGGCCGCGGATGTCCGCAGAGCCGCAATAAGGCCGACAATAGGGCGCGCGAGCGTTGCCTGGAAGCTTTCGGTAACGGTGCTTGGCCTAGTAGTGCTGGCAGGCTTAGGTGCCTGGATATACCAGTTCAAGCGTGGTCTTGGTGCGGCTGGCTACAATGATCAGGCATTTTGGGCAGTTTACATTGTCGATGTCGTTACCTTTATTGGAGTGAGCTATGGCGGCGCGGTCATATCGGCAATCTTGCGCCTCACCGGCCAGAGCTGGCGAGCGCCGCTTACTCGACTAGCCGAAGGCACGGCATTGGTCACAGTTCTGATCGGCGCGCTTTTCATCTTTCCGCACCTTGGCAGGCCGGAACGTTTCTGGGAGATCCCGATCTATGTGAACACCTCTTCGCCGCTGTTTTGGGATTTCATGGCGATCAGCACATACGTTTTGGCGACAGTGATCTTTTTCTACCTGCCGCTGGTTCCCGATATGGCCATCGTCAACAAGACACTCGGCAGAGCCGATAGGCCCGCGCGTTTCAGGATTTACAAGGCGCTATCCCTGAAGTGGATGGGAAACGAACGGCAGCGCCGCCTGCTGCACTCGGTTCTCACGCTCATATCGCTGATAATCATCCCGCTTGCCGTATCGGTTCACTCCGTGCTTTCATGGGCGTTTGCGACGACTAGCAGGCCAGGTTGGATGGAGTCCGTCTTTCCTCCTTATTTCGTGATCGCGGCGCTCTACTCGGGCACTGCGCTGGTCATTGTCGTCGCATCAGCCTTCAGGAAGGGGTATCGCCTGGAGAGGTTCATTACCAAGCGGCATTTTGTCCGGCTTGGTTACATAATGGCAGCTCTTGGACTGGTTTACGCATACCTTACCATTGCTGATCTTTTGTCCGAGGGTTACACCGGAATCACCAGCGGCTGGATACGGCAAACTATCGCCGGTCGCTATGCCATACCGTTCTGGTTCTATGTGGTTTTTGGCGAGGTTCTTCCAATAGCGCTGGTGGCGGTGAAAAAGACTCGAAACATCAAGGGTATGACCGTGGCAAGCGTTGGCGTGGTAATCGCGTTATGGGTCAAGCGAATCGTTATCGTGCTTCCTCCGGTAACCCAGCCGCTAATCGGCGGATTCTGGGGAACGTACCATTTCACTTGGGTATCAATCACGATCACAGTTGCGGGCGTCGCAGCCATACCTTTTGGTTTGATGCTGTTGTTCCGCTTTCTCCCCGTTCTTTCAATTGACGAGATGGAGGAGATGGGTGAGCTTGGGTCAGTGGAGCAAGTCTCCAAAGAGACCCTGGCAGTACAAAAGCAGGCGCCAGCATACGCATATGCAAATGGCAACGGTCATGTGAACGGCAACGGAGTGGGAATGCCTGAAAAGGAAGTGCAATTATGAAAAGTCTTTCGAGATGGCTCATTGCCGCCGTGGCAACGATTGGCTCGGTGCTGGTTGTGTCAGGCACTGCTGTAGCGGCCGCTGGGCAAAGTAGCGCCGTACTTGATCTGGCGGTACAGACTGTATCGGCCAACGGAGTTAATTTGGCGCTGTCTGCACAGGCGGGATCCGGGGCTTCCGGACAGAGTGTGACCTTTTTTGTCCAGACTCAGGAGTTTTCTAGCCATGGATGGATGGCGCTTGGCACCTCAGTCACGAACTCTGCCGGCGAGGCTACCTACACCTATACTCCGACATGGACCGGTACGGAACTTTTTGGAGCGGCTCTAGGTTCTTCGGATGCTGTTGCCACGCCGAGCGTCACAAAGTCATTCCAAGTTTTGAAGGATCCTCCCGGGGTGCCCCAGAGCGTCATTGAATACTCAAGGCCGCTCGGCACCGAAGGAGGGATATTCGTCAAGAGCATTTTGTCGGTTCTCGCTCTGGTGTGGATTCTGCTCCTTGGCTCGCTCGTTCTGGTGGTTTGGCGCATGCCTCGCCTGACAAGAGCATCGGTGGATACCAGCCAATCTGGGAGGAACTGAGATGATTCAGATCGGTGCAAATATGAAGAAAAGATTGTTCACGCGCCAAGCGGCGACCATAGCCGGGCTGGCAGTGATCGGAGGCATCGCGGCTGCCTGTGGCGGAGCATCTACCGCGGCAAGCCAAGTAGCCACCGTCGATGGCAACGCGCCGTGGATGACCACTCCCTCAGCCAATGGAGCCTCAGGGTCGGCCCAGGTCATCAACCTGACAATTCAGGACGTGACTACTCCGCAAGGCCCCCAGCCCGCATTTGTAGGTCCCAACGGCAAGGGAGCCGCAGATCTGTTCAGCGTCTCGGCCGGCAAACAGGTGCAAGTGGTTGTGGCCAACAAGGATGCCATGCCGCATACCTTTACGGTAGCGGATCTTGGGCTGAACATCACGATTGCTCCCGAGGCAACAACGAAGTTCAGTTTCACGGCGAAAGCCGCTGGAACTTATTCTTGGTACTGCGCTATTCCATGTGGCAGCTGGGTGATGAGCAATCCAGGCTATATGAAAGGCGACTTCAAAGTAGCTTGATGATAAATCTTCCAGACAGTCGGTCTGGTCCCTTGGAGCAGAGCTAGAAGCTCTGCTCCAAGGCATTTAATACGGCTGAAATTAATCTGTCGGACTCGAGCGTCATTCGTAAGGCTTCAGTTGGCGGCGGGACATTCTTGCTAGCGGCAAGAATGCCTTTTATGCCTGGTTCAGCCTCGCGGCAATCCGCTTTCCCGTGCTAACCCTTTATATTCCGCTATTTACTTTTTACTGGTAAAGCAATAAAATTAGGTCGCTGTTTTCTCAGTAGAGCGGGGAAGTCGATATATGTCGACAGAAGAGGAACAACAGGTCTCTGAAGCACAGATTGCGGTTCACTGGCGTGAGGAGGAGTTTTACTATCCGCCTGCGAAGTTCATCGGACAAGCCAATGCGTCAGATCCTGCCATTCTTGACCGGTTCAGCGAAGAAAATTTTCCGGAGTGTTTCAAGGAATTCGCTGATCTGCTGAGTTGGGATCATTACTGGCACACGACCTTGGATTCGAGTAATCCACCATTCTGGAAGTGGTTCGTCGGCGGAAAGTTGAACGCATCGTATAACTGCATCGATCGCCATCTTGAGAAGAATCGTAATAAGTCGGCAATCCTTTGGGCCCCTGAGCCCGAGAATGAAGAAATCAAATCCATTACCTATCAGGAGTTGTACCATCAGGTTAATGAGTTTGCCGCGCTGCTTAGGGATTTCTGCGGCCTAAAGGCCGGCGACCGTGTTACTTTCCATATGCCCATGGTTCCTGAACTCCCGGTATCTATGCTTGCATGCGCACGACTAGGAGTGATCCACTCCGAAGTCTTTGCCGGCTTCAGCGGAGCATCCTGCGGCGGAAGAATTGCCGACTCGGGCAGCCATGTGCTGGTCACGATGGACAGCTACTATCGAAGCGGCGAGCTCGTCGACCACAAGGTCAAAGCAGATGAGGCTATCGCGACTGCGCATGAACTTGGATTCGACATTGCCAAGGTCCTGGTCTGGCGCAGATATCCAGGCAAGTACGGGTCAAAGACTCCGATGGTTGAAGGCCGCGACTTCTTCGTGGATGAAGTCCTGAAGGACTTCAAGGGCAAGATCGTAAGCCCGGTCTCCATGCCGGCCGAGGCTCCGCTGTTTCTCATGTACACGAGCGGGTCTACCGGCAAGCCAAAGGGATGCCAGCATAGCACCGGCGGCTATCTTTCTTATGTCGCGGGGACATCGAAGTACTATCAAGATATTCATCCCGAAGACACCTACTGGTGTATGGCTGACATCGGGTGGATCACCGGCCACTCATATATTGTCTATGGCCCGCTTGCTTTGGGCACGACCACGGTGATCTACGAAGGAGTGCCGACCTATCCAGACGCTGGACGGGCATGGCGCATTGCGGAGCGGCTGGGCGTGAATATATTCCACACTGCGCCGACAACCATTAGGATGCTGCGAAAATTGGGACCGGATGAGCCGGCGAAGCACAACTACCACTTCAAGCACATGACAACGGTGGGCGAGCCCATCGAGCCTGAAGTTTGGCGCTGGTACCACGATGTCGTAGGCAAGAACGAAGCTGTGATTGTCGACACCTGGTGGCAGACCGAAAATGGTGGCTTCCTCGGCAGCACCCTTCCTGGACTTCAGCCCATGAAGCCGGGCAGCTGCGGACCCGGAGTGCTGGGCGTATTCCCGGTGATCATGGATGAAGACGGAAATGAGGTGGAGGCCGGAAGCGGCAGGGCCGGCAACATGTGCATTCGCAATCCATGGCCCGGGATACTGCAGACGATTTACGGACAGCCCGAGAGATTCGTCCAGGTTTACTACGAGAAGTACTGCAAGGATCGAAACAGCAAGGATTGGCGTGATTGGCCGTACTTTGCTGGTGACGGAGCGGTTAAGGCGGCAGATGGCTACTTCCGCATTCTCGGCAGAGTTGACGACGTTATCAATGTGGCCGGCCACCGGTTGGGCACAAAGGAACTCGAGTCCGCAAGCTTGACCGTGCCGGAAATTGCCGAAGCCGCCGCTGTTCCAGTCGTAGATGAGCTGCGCGGCCGAATCGTTGAGATGTATGTCTCCCTGAAACCTGGTTTTCAGCCGAGCAAGGAGATCTCGGATAAAGTTACCAAGGCCATCGAGACCGAGATCGGCAAGATCGCGCGTCCCAAAAATGTCTGGATTGTCCAAGACATGCCAAAGACGCGGTCGGGGAAGATCATGCGCAGGGTCATTGCCGGAATTTCCAACTTCACTGACGCTGGAGATCTGACCACTCTCGCTAATGCCGAGGTGGTGGAAGGCATCCGCCACCATGTCCAAAGTGAGAAACTGGCCAAAGGCGATGTTCCGCGTGAGCTGTCGCCTGCAGAAATAGACGAAATCAAGGCCTTCGGAAGCGCCGAATAGAAAATCGTGGTTGCAGCCGCCGATCGTTTTGTTTTGAATACTGCATGAAGCCAGAGTTCGAAGCGGCAATCGATCCTTGATTGCATAGATGTGGCAGGGTCATCATAGATGGCTCTGCCGGGGCTAGCAATGAAATGCGAGATGCCATAGCTATGACGTGGCACTACATTGCGGGTGAATTATCTCTGTTGCTCGGGGAGCTTGGCAAGGTTACGGGAGACGAGATCATCACCCAGCAGATTTGCAAATTGCGGATAGAAGCCGAAACGGTGCCGTTTTCAGCGCTGCCAGACATAGCGGCGGAGTCCCTTGCTCTGGCCAACGAATTGTGCCAGTTCTCTTTGGTCAACGGGGACAGCCTGGTCTTCACCCGGCAACTGACGGTATGCAGCGAGATATGGCGTTTTGGGACTTCGGCAGGCCTGCTGGTGGATGATTGAGCCTTTGGTCCTCCCGCTGCCCGACAAGCATGAACCCTGGAGCACTTTGTTCTGTCTTTGCGCTGCCCGCTATGCAATTATGTGCCGCTCATGATTCGGGCGCCGGCACCAAAGGTGTCAAAAAATGGTAGTTTGGCAAATGAAAGTCGGCTAATTAGAGCGGTGAAAGCGATGTTCTGGAGATTATTCACTATCGATCCCGCCAAGATTAGCTACGTCGAGTAGTCATCTGAATTGCGGGGGATATTGAATTGAGCACCATGCAGAGCGAGGCAAGTTTGCAGCTGGAATGGGGGTTGAACCAATTCAATCCCTGGGATCGCCGGATTACCGAGGAAAATATCTGGCCCATTTATAGGGCTATGCGTCAGGAAGGCCCAGTTGTTCACAGCGAGGCTCTTGGCGGATTTTGGTGTGTGACGCGTTACAAGGAAGTCCGCGCGGCTGCCCTGGATTACCGCAACCTTTCATCGGGCCATGCCCTTGAGATCGGCAAGCAGAACTGGACCGACAAGCCAAGGACTCGTCTAATCGAAACCGATCCGCCGGAGCACACCAGGCAGCGCAAAGCTATGCAGGCACCAATTCTGCAGAAGAGGATGGGTGAGTTCTCAAACGGCATTCGGGAAAGCGTGGTGGATCTTTTAGACCACATTGCCCAACTCGGGGAGTTTGACATCGTCGCGGATCTGGCAGAGCCGATCCCTCAGGAGGTTCTGGGCCGAATTCTGGGGTTTGACGAGGAGACAAGGCGAAGGAATCGGGAGCTTGTTCGAAAGTTCGTCCACGCTGATTTAGAGACGAGTGAGGACGCGCATGGCGACTTCTGGGCATTTCTAATAGAGACCATTCAAGACCGGCTTCGCCATCCAGGCGAAGATTTTCTGAGCCAGCTTTGCATTGCCGAGGTGGACGGCCAGCGCTTTAGCGAGTCTGAACTCGTTGGGATGCTACATGGATTTGCACTCGCCGGGCACCACACCGCCATAGACGCAATATCGTCGATGCTGCTGCACCTCTCGGATGACGAAGTCAAGTTCGCATATCAGGACGATCCTTCCATCGGTACTCAGATCGTCGAGGAAACTTTGCGCATCGACTCCCCCATTCATCTCGAAGGACGCACCGCGATGGCTGACATAGTGATAGGCGACGTGGGCATTCCTGCCGGGGAATCAGTTGCTCTTTTGTATGCTTCGGCGAATCACGATGACGTCCAGTTCGAGAATCCGGAAGAGTTCAACCCCAAGCGCTCTGCGAATCAGCATGTGGCATTCGGTTACGGGATCCATATGTGTATCGGGCTGCATCTCGCCAGGCTGGAAATGAACGTGGTTCTCGAAGAGATGGTGAAGCGGTTTCCCTCCTATCGGGTCACAGGTTCGCCTCGGGGCACGGGCATGGTTTTTGGCCATCACATGGGCTGGGAGTCGATACCGGCAACAATTGGTTGAGGCCGCGCTGCCGGCTCGTAGCGCTTTTCGCCAAGTCGTCGGCCAAGTTGCGAGTATGCCAAACATCACCTGCCAGTTTGCAAAGTACAAGGGTGGCCTCGCCACGATCCATTGGAACGCGCGGTGCCACCCTTGTGATGCCCCAGCTATTTAGATGTGTAGCTCCTCTTCGGGGTTGTCAAAAACTTTCACTACCGGGGGTTTGCCGGGCATTCCAAGGTCATCCCACCGGGCCAGGGCATTTTCGTACTGTTCGGTTGTCAATGCCGTCCTGCGTGAGAAGGTCTTGATATTCTTGAACTCCTTGCACGCGTAGATCAGGGCCTTTGATCCGTAGGGGCGCTCTTCATTGGGGTTCTTGCTCGGATCGAGGTAAGTTGACCATGTGTTGCGCAGGATGTCGATATCTTCGGAAACTCTGCAGCGCGTGGAAGCCGCCCAGATGACCTGTTCCAAATCGGATGGATCGACGTCATCGTCCACCACGTAGATGAATTTTGCGAAATACGCGCCTCCGGCACATTGGGCGGCGATCGCAGCTGCCTGTTGGGCATGGCCTGCGTACATCTGTTTCAGAGAGACCACAGTCATTCCGAACCCGCCAGCGGCAGAGGGTACAGACCATACGCCTTGAACTCCCGGGATACCACAGGCTTCGAGGTCGCGCCACACTCTCGCGCCGCGCATCACGGATAGGAAAAGGTTCTGCTCACACGACGGATGGTCAGCCATGAGCGCCGCCGTCATGATTGGCTGGTTCCTGAAATATATCGCCTTGATCTCTATGCTTGGCGTCTGTTCCAATCCGGGCCGGCCGTAATATCCTGTGAATTCGCCAAAGGGCCCCTCTTCGCGTCCGCCTTCGGGATAGGAGTATCCTTCGATTACCAACTCGGCTCTGGCTGGGATCGGCAGGCCGGTGATCTTGCCGGGAACTGTTTCGATCGGAGAACCTTGGAGTCCTCCAGCCGCATCATATTCCGATTCCTGTTTGGGGAATCCCGTTGCGGCGCAGATGAACAGCAAAGGGTCGACGCCGTAGACGCTGACCACCGGACACGGCTTTCCTTTGGCCCACCACTTCTCGCGGTCCAATAACGTGTCCTTGCCCGGGGAGGAGTAATATCCGACCCTGTCTTTTTCTTCAACCATCTGGCGGTATGTGCCAAGATTGATGCGCCCGGAGTCTGGATCCTGGGTGATGATGACATCTGCGGTACCGATGTACGGTCCTCCGTCCCGCACCCAGTGGGTAGGAGTCGGGAAGTAGCTCAAATCGATATCGTCGCCCATCCAAACGTTTTCAAAAATGGGCGCGTCTTTCGGATCGATTGAAACGGGCTTGATTTTTTCGTCGAACTTTTCTTTTATGTACTGGACCAGTTCAATCGGGGTTTTGCCGGGAAGGGTCCGCATCGCCAGCGAAAGGCGGTTCATGCTGTTCCCGATGGGATTGAAAAGCACTCGCACGTCGCCTTTGTGGCCCTTTGGATTCTCGAACAGCAAAGTTGTTTGTTCGGAGTTTTTTCCGTTGAGATAGGTCAAAGCGCCCATTTCAAGATGAGGGTCCACCTCTTTGGTTATGTGGGTGACTTCCCCGAGCTTCTCTACGTCGCCCAGCCAGTCCCTCAGGTCGCGAATATCGACTTTGCTCATTTCAAATACCTCCAATTGCTGTCCGGCCAAATGAATTCCCCAAAGCGCCTCTAAATCGATACATGCCATACCCCTGCATTAAGTTTCGATGTAATAGTAAATTGGCTGTCAGCGCCGCTCCAAATCTGACGGTTGCGAAGCCCCTCATGCTGGTATTTGGCTGCATGAATAAAATTAAGCATGACGGGCTCTGCGCTATAAGCTCCGGTGCCCACCGTTACCCAAGTACTCATGTGTCCCCATCGTCTGGCTTGATATAGTAGCTCGCAATTTGTTGGCTCTCTTAGGGTCCGCGCTATCTCACTGTGATATTTACAAGTTAGAATCGCTGTTTGATAATGACAATAGCGCACCATGATAGAGAAATACAAATTTACCGAGAAATATTTTCTGCGCCTTGAGCTGGCATTTTTATCCACAGGCGGTTTTTTGAATTGAGGTCTTGAGAAACGCCTATGTTACAATTTCTTCGACCTGGCGTTCCACGGCTGTGGGGATGAACACTTTGAGGCTCATTGGGGGGTAACAGACCAGGATTGGGGCTATCCCGTTGGATATTTTGGGGATATCTATGCTGCAGGAGGTATTATTTTGCAAAATTTAGGGGATTGGCTTACGAAAGTCGAAGAGCTGGGCGAGTTGAAAAAGATCTCCGCCGAAGTCGATCCAGTGCTCGAAATGTCGACAATAACTTACATGGCCGGCAAAGAGGTCGGAGGGCCGACGCTCCTATTCGAGAACATCATGGATCGTCCAGGCCAAAGGGTGTTGTTCAACCCATATGGCTCGAGTTACAAGAGGCTGGCATTGGCAATCAGGGAAAACCCCGACGATAAGCCGATAGAGCTGGCTCACACTCTGGCCAGGAAGATGAAGCAGAGGATTGCGCCAAAGATAGTCGATGGCGCCACCGCTCCAGTCAATGAGAACATCGAGACCGGAGATGATATCGACGTCACCAAGTTTGGCGCCCCTGTTATGTGGCCTAGAGATGGCGGGGCATACATAGGCACCGCAGACGTGGTGATAACCAGGGATCCCGAATCATCGAGAGTCAACCTTGGCACCTATCGCCAGATGGTCGAAGGCCCGAAGCAGGTGGGATTCTACGCATCTCCCGGCAAGGACGCTCTTTTGGACAGGGAGCTTTGGTGGAAACAGGGCAAGCCTGCTCCGGTGGCGGCAGTTTACGGAGGCGACCCGCTTCTTTTCCTGGTGGCGGCGACCACATTTCCAAAAGACATCTCAGAATATGAGTTTGCCGGAGGAATTGCGGGTGAGCCGATCGAGGTGTTCGAGAGCGAGATCACCGGCCTGACGCTTCCAGCCCACGCCGAAATAATCATCGAGGGCTTTGCGTATCCTGACCAGACCGCTCCTGAAGGTCCCTTCGGAGAGTTCCAGGGTTACTATGGACGTCCTGGAGGACCCACCCCGTACATAGAGATAAAGGCAATTCGCTACCGGAATAACCCGATCCTCATGTCCGCGCTCATGGCGGATTGGCCCTCCAACGAATGCGGAGTCATGTGGGCTCTGGCCAAATCGTCCAAGGTCTGGGATGATCTTGACTCCATGGGCGTCCCTGGAATCAAAGGAGTCTGGTCTCCCCCTGAGGCGGCTGGATGGGGCTGGACGGTTGTCTCGATCGAACAAAGATATGCTGGTCATGCCTCGCAGGTGGGAGCGCTTGCTGCCCAATGCATGGGTGGTGCCTACTTCACCAAGTACGTTGTGGTGGTGGATGAAGATGTCGATCCGACGAGTTTGTCCGAGGTGGTTTGGGCTATGGCTACGCGTTCAAGGCCTAAGGATTCCATTGACATACTGCGTGAGACCTGGAGCACTTACTTAGATCCAAGCCAGAACCCCGCGGAGATGAGACCCTGGGGCTCGAAGTGCATAATAAACGCCTGCAAAGAGTACAAGTACATCAACGAGTTCTCCAGGCGAACCCGGCTGGACAGGAAGGTGTACGAAAAGGTTTCGGCAAAATGGCAGGAGCTCGGGCTAAATGGCCTGCCTCCGCAGATCGACTTTTTCGAAGACGAGAACATTTAGCTCTGGCCGGCCACAATTGAAATAACGGAAGTTGGATGTAAAGCCTTCCAACTTGGGCCTTGGCCTAGCGTGGGAAGTTGGATCACGGATGTTTGGCGCATGTGGCAGACAGCCGCATGCGCCGATGATTTAATCGACTGGCGAATTTTTCGAGATGAAGCAAAGTTTGCTCTTCCAGCCCTGGCGGGTGGCAGCCGACAGCTTGGTCTACCAGGCGTCGCGAGCATGCCTAAATAGCTGATGAGTTTGACCCGTGAGGTTTGGGCGAGAAAGGTCGCAAGCCTCAGAAGGAGGCTCGCCAATTCTCAGGGGGAGGACATCGAGGGCCTTTCTTCTTGAGATCGGGGAGACATTTTTCTCATCAGACCGCAAAACACACGGCCAAAGACGTGCGCGATCTGGAGTGATTACCCGCCCCGATGTTTTGCGCAAGTTATCTCCCGTCATTCTTGGCCCAACTAGCAAATGTGATATGTCCGATATTGCCTGATGATAGACTCGCATTGATTTCAAGTGGAATAAGCGACTTTCGCAACAGCTGACCGGATTTGCGAATTGGCGCAGGCCATAGCAGCGAATTGATGTGCGATGCGCGCGGCACAGGCTTGGTATTGGCAAGTAGCAGGCATCGTGGGTCTGGCGCCGCTGTTGGCAAAGTAATACCATTAGTTGGTGGTTTGGCAAGCTAAATCCGCCGGTGACCTTCGGGAAATTTTTCCGAGGTCCGCGGCGGTGAAATGTTTGAGGGGATCAAAGCGCAGCGTCCCAGGTTTGGGCTTGAAAAGAGGGTGGAAATGGCACAGGGGTTCAGGGATTATCTCGATTTTATGGAGAGCAAGCACCCATCGGAAATCTTGCACATAGACGGAGTAGTTAACCCGGCTGGTTTTGACGTGACAGCCGTTTTGACGCACCTGGAGAAGCAGGGGAAGTACCCAATGACGCTTTTCTCTAACTGCCTCAACCTGAAGGGCGAGATATCGCGTTTTCCGCTCGCTACCAACATCTACGCGTCTCGAAAGCGTTGCGCAATTGCGCTGGGACTTGAATCTGAGCAGAGCGGACTACCACTCGGAATTGAATACGCTCGCCGGGAGGCCGGCAGAAAGACGCCCCTGGAGATACCGAGATCACAGGCTCCGGTGTGTCAAATCGTAAAAGTAGGGGACGAGGCCGATCTTGAAGAATTTCCTATCGTCAAACACCACTACATGGATGGGGGACCCTACGTTGATATGACTCCGGTTATGAAAGACCCGGATTCCGGTGCCTATAACATCGCATTTCTGCGGACCATGTACAAAGGGCCACGAAAGCTGGGCTTTCACATGTCACCCCGGCACAACTGGCAGATAGTGAGGAAAAACGAAGAAAAAGGCACTGGCACCCCAGTGGTGATCGTGGTGAGTCACCATCCTGCCTTCTATCTCGGTGCGCTGAACGTTTCACCCTTTGGCGTGGATGACTACGAACTAATCGGTTCGATTATGAATGAGCCGCTTCGCCTGACCCCATCCGCGACCTGGGGAAGTAATTTCATGATCCCGGCGGATGCGGAGATCATTATCGAAGGGGAAGTTCTTCCCAATGTTCGTGAGGTCGAGGGGCCCTTCGGCGAGTTTCCGGGAACTTTTGGACCTCAGCGGGTACGCTGGGTCATCGATGTCAAAGCCATCAGCTACCGTGAAGATGCCGTGTACCAGGATATCTTTGTAGGGCACAAGGACAATTGGACTCTGGGCGCCATACCAAAGGAAGGAACAATATTCAACCGGATAAAGGGAGTTGTTCCAACCATTCGAGGCCTGCACATGCCCGACTCGGGCGCTGGAAGGTTCAACTGCTACATCTCAATTGGCAAGAAAGTAAATGGAGAGAGCAAGCAAGCTGCCATGATCGCATTGGGCGAGTGCGACTTCGTCAAGAATGTGATCGTCGTCGACGAGGATGTCGATCCCTTCAATGAGCATGAAGTGATGTGGGCAGTCGCAACCAGGGTCCAAGCTTCACAGGATGTGGACATCATTAAGAATGTCAAAGGGAATACGCTTGATCCATCTCAGATCGACGATGTCTTGACCGACAAGATAATCATTGACGCCACCAAGCCCCTGGGCCGTCCTTTTGCCGAACGGGTTCGGGTTCCAGACGAATCGCTGGAGCGAATAAAGCTGGAGAATCTGGTAAGCCAAGATGAACTTGAGAAGTTAGCGAGGGGATAAGTCAAGATGGTAAAGCTTTTCGACGCCGTATGCCCACAGTGCAAGGGCAAGTTCCACTGCCACTGGGAGGACTTGAGGCACAAGGATTACAAGCTGGTGTGTCCTTTCTGTAGCACATCGTTTGCCCAGGAGGAAAGTCCGCAAATTATCGAGTGATTGCAAAAGTGCGCCCACCGATGTCCAATTTTGGCGGACTGCGGATTGTCTCAATCTCATTATCTGGCGCTTGAGAAATTATTTAAGATTCGGCTGCTGCAGCCAGGATCATTCGGCGCCTTGTCCGAGTTTGGCGCGACCCTGGATGTTTTAACCTCTGCTTTCGGCGAATGAGCTGCTGTTGATGCTTGCGATATCTGCCTGTGTTACCCCCGCATCCTGTTCCTCTTTAGCTGTTAGGCGGCTTCGCCAGTAGCGCGGTGCTCCGCGGGTTCACTCGCGGGTTGGCTTTGTCGCGCTAACCGATCAGTGATACGGTCATGACCGGCCTCCATTAGCCAGGTGCGACTGCTGCGCGCAAGAAGAAGGATATTTCACTCGAGAGCCCTGTCTTTGGAACGGGCCAATAATTATCGCCGGCCCGGGCGGTCCAAATCAGCAGCTGTTTGCATGCATGGCTTGAACGAGCGGCTTCGTTTTGAATGTTCAAGTACTGCACCGAAGAACCGCTTGGCTTCCACCACGTTGCCGGCAGCGGTTTACCTGGGAATGAATTGCAGTGGCACGGTGGTGGGTAGCCGAGTTTTACGGGTACCACAGTGGGATTCGGGCCTTGAACCACGTAGTTTCCCAGTGTTTGATACCGGTCTGTCAGCATACGCTTACGCTCATGTTGACAGCAGTCGAGTATACAGTGGCTATCTTGGTGAGCATCTCGCTGCTGGTACTTCTTGCATATGCGGCATTTTTTCTCAGCGTAATTTTTATCGGACTGTTTTCAAAATGTCGCGACCCCTTGGCGGAAGAACTCGATGAGTTTCTCGACGGTCTTCTCGGCCCTAATGCGTCTCCCTGGCGGGAACCGGAGAGGCTGCACGGAAAGAGGCATCGATGAGTCTCATCTCGACGGTGCCGGAGCCGAGATAGGCGCGCATCGATAATGACCAAGGGGCGAGCAATAAAAGCATTTGGAAAGAGTTTTGCGTCTTTAACAAGCTACAGATCTGTTCATGAAAGCGGGCGAGCATGAGACCTTCTCAGCGATTTATTCAAATTGTTCTCGGGGTTATTTGGTTGGTGGATGGAATACTCCAGTTCCAGCCTTATATGTTCACCAAAGATTTTGCCACCGACGTGTTAGCCGGAGCTGGCCAGGGCCAGCCCGCCTTTGTGGCACACCCGGTTACCGCCATGGCCCAGTTTCTAACGCCGCATATCGCGTTTTGGAATGCGATTTTCGCCACAATCCAGGTGCTTATCGGCGTGGGGATTTTGATTCGCAGGACTGTGAAGCCGGCCTTGGTAGTTTCGTTCGGATGGGTGATAGCGGTTTGGTGGTTTGCTGAGGCCTTCGGACAGATGTTCGGTGGAAGCGCAACAATTTTGAATGGCGCTCCCGGCGCGGTCTTGCTCTACGGCTTGATTGGCGTGCTGGTTTGGCCGGCCGGCCAGTCCAAGGAGATTTCAGCATCTGGCAGCGGCCTGGTTGGAGATATGGGTGGCAGAATAATTTGGGCAGTGCTGTGGATTCTGGACGCTGCACTTCAGTTTTTGCCGGCTAATCACGCCAAGGGCGCTTTGTCTTCAGCGATCACCGGAGCCGCCTCTGGCGAGCCCGGGTTCCTGGCTTCAATAAGCAATCACGTGGGCCACACGATAAAGGGATTCGGTCCGGAGATTGCGATACTCCTCGGGATCGCTGAAGTTCTGATAGGTCTTGGAGTTTTGGGAAAGCGGCCAAACATCGCGCTCATGGCGGGCGCCGCCTTAGCTCTTGTGATTTGGGTGGTAGGGCAGGACCTAGGAGGGATACTCACCGGCCAGGGAACCGATCCCAACGCAGGCCCGCTCTACATCTTGTTGGCTCTCACTTGCTATCAGTGGCCGAACACGGTTTCCGAAAGGTTTTCCTTCCGCTCGCTGCGAGTCAGAGAACGTTCTGTTGACCAGGTTCCCGCTAGCGCCTAACCCACTTTTCGCCCGGGGTCGACGGCTCGTTAGCCGAGACCCCGCAGCATGAAGTTCCAGTAAAAGAACGGCAGCCCGAATCTTTTCAGCAGCCACATGTCATAGCGCTCTTTCTTGGTGTTGATCAAAGGAACAGTAGGATGTGGAGTGAGGCTGTAATCAAACTCTGCCAAAAGCATCTTGCCTCTCGCGGTAGTGAAAGGGCAAGCGGCGTAGCCGTCATAGCGGGCCGTCAATTCTTTGTCATTGATAGCTGAAAGCAGATTTGCGATCACTACTGGCGCCTCTTTCCTTATCGCCGCGCCGGTTTTCGAGGTTGGCGCATTGCAGACGTCACCCAGAGAAAAGACTTCGGGATAGCTGGTATGGCGAAGAGTGTGACGGTCTACGCTCACCCAACCGAAGGGGCTTGCCGGGTCTGCCAGAGGAGAGTCCCTGACGAACTTGGGCGCACGCTGTGGCGGCGCAGTGTGGAGCAGGTCGTAGGTGATTGACTGGCGCGTCTTGCCGTCGGGTGTTGTGATCTCGAAAGTGGCCGCACGTTTGCCGGGGTCGACCTCGACAAGCTCATGACTGAACCTGGCGTCAATGCCGTAGCGCTCGATGACGCTTGTCAGCACTTTGGCGAATTCCGGGACACCGAAGATTCCTCCTGCCCCGGTGGCAAATATCAGATCCGTGTTCGCCAGCGTGCCAGATTTCTGCCAGTAATCCGCGGAGAGATAGGCGGCTTTCTGGGGTGCGCCCGGGCACTTTATGGGAGTGCCTGGCGCGGCAAACAGTGCCGTGCCTCCTCGAAACTTTCGAACGAGCTCCCATGTTTTCGGGGCTAGTTCGGCAACGTAATTTGAGCTGGCAAAAGGCGTGTGGACGGCATCTTCCAGACCTGGCACCAAATCCCAAGCCATCTCCAGCCCAGGGCAAACGACAAGGTAGTCATAGGATATTTTGGCTCCGGAGGATATGGAAACTTCGCGTTGATCCGGATCGATCTCCACCGCTTTGTCCTGAATCCAGCGCACCCCTCTGGGCATGACGCTGGTTTCCGAACGCCGCGTGTTGGCAAGCGAGCTCACGCCGCCACCCACCAAGGTCCAGAGCGGCTGATAGTAGTGTATGTCAGATGGCTCGATGACGGCGACGTCATCTTGGCCCGCGCGACGGAGCCTGGCGGCAATGCTTATTCCAGCCGAACCCCCTCCGATGATGACAATTCGATGATGCATTTGAATCTCCTGCTCTAATTTTTTCGATAGCTTTTTGCTTACTTTGCGGAAAGTTAAGAAAGTTTATCGATTTAGTCAACATTAGTCAAGACAGTAGAAAATCTTACTTGTGAACTGCTAATTTGAGTAGTCGTGACGCTCGGCTCCAAGATTTTTGAGCCAACCGGGGCCTTTAAGGTTCAGTCAGGGCGCTATCGCCTCTGACTCGCAAAGCAGCAGAGTTTGTACTTCTTCCCGCTTCCGCACGGGCAAGGGTCATTTCGCGATGCGGCTTTCCATTTCCGGCGTTCGCCAGTTTCCGATCTTTCGATTTCCGCCATGATCGACTGAGGGGACATCCCCTTTTTGTAGAATCTGAGAACCTCCTCCAGCTGTGGCTGCAGGTGGCGGTAGTAGGTTCGATAGCCCTCGCAGAGGTAGTTGAGGCCGTCTTGCCCATCGGGAGTTTGCGCGAAACGGTCCTTTGGACATCCGCCATTGCACAATGAGAGCACTGGGCACTCTTTGCAGTAGCGGGGCAGCGAGTCCTTTTTTGCCTGTCCGAAGGCCTTCTGTTTGGGAGATTCGATCAATTCCGCCAGGCTGCGGGTAGTCAGGTTGCCAAGGAAGTTATCTGGATTCACGTAGTGGTCGCAGCTGTAGGTTCCGCCGTCGTGTTCAACTGCGAGAACCCTTCCGCAGGTTTCAGACATTATGCAAATGTTGGCGGGCTTGCCGCCCACCACCAGAAGGCATTCCAAGAAATTCTGGATGCCAATTTGCCCCAGATCGTGGCGGATCCATTCATCAAAGACCGTGGATAGGAAACTCCCCATTGCTTGCGGATCTACTGACCAGGGGGCAACGCTTCCATCGCTTAGGCGGCTGACAACGGGTAGGAACTGGAGCCAGCGGACTTTCTGATCGAGGAAAAAGCGGTAGACCTCTCGGGGAAATTGCGAGTTCCGGGAATTGAGAGTGCAAAGGATGTCCGGCTCAATGCCGCGGGCGCGAAGCTGGCGCAGCCCTCGCATGGCATTGCGGTGGCTCCCGTCGCCGTTTCGGTCGATCCGGTAGGCGTCGTGGAGATCTTCCGGACCGTCAAGGCTGAGTCCTACCGTGAAGCTATTCTCGGCCAGGAAATCACACCAGGCCTCGTCAAGACGCGTACCGTTGGTTTGCAGATTGTTCAGGCACTGCCATCCCTCGGGGGTGTACTTTGCTTGAAATTCCAGCGCCTTCCTGAAGAAGTCGATCCCCGCCAGCGTAGGCTCTCCTCCGTGCCAGACGAAGTGAACTACGGGTCCAGGACTTTCAGCTATGAACGATTTGACGTATCCCTCGAGCACCTCCGGTCGCATCCGGAACCGCTCATCGGAAGGAAACAGAGACTTTTTTTGCAGGTAATAGCAGTAGTCGCAACTCAGGTTGCATATCGGTCCGATTGGTTTGGCCATGACAACAAAAGGAATCGTTACGGTCATTTTGCTGCTTGCGCTCCCTGATTCTTGGCAACTTTACACTGGAGCGTATCACGCGGTCTGGTCACCCTGCCAGACGCCAAAGTGCACCGCAGGAAACTTTAGGAGCAAATTAATGAGGTAGTAGTTTTCGCATTTGGCACGGGTTTTGACGTAGAATTCGAAAGCGTCGAGACCAAAAGGGAATCGGCTTGGATTTGTAACCAAGGTGTCAGCTGATTCGCTATTAGGGTGGACGGCCGACTGAGGTGGCAGCAAGGGAATCGCCGTGAAGCCTTCATTGCAAGCTGGAATAGAACATGAGTTTGTTTTTCGCGTCCCGCAGTCAAAGACTGTGCCCGGTCTTTATCCAGAGGCTGAAGAGTTTCAGGTGATGCCTGATGTTCTTGCCACCGGATTTCTAGTAGGCCTGCTCGAATGGGCCTGCGTCAAGGCACTTCATCCTTATCTTGACTGGCCCAACGAACAAAGCTTGGGAACGCACATCAACATCAGCCATGAGGCTCCCACTCCCCCCGGGTTCGAAGTCAAAGCTCGGGTCAAGCTCACAGAGGTTGATGGGCGCCGCCTCTTCTTTTATGTCGAAGCCGATGACGGCAAGGACATCATTAGCAGAGGCACCCATGAGAGGTACGTGATCGATAAGGCCAGATTCTTGGAAAAGGTCGAGGAGAAAAAGGCTTGGTCTTCTCCTCGCCTATGAATCGTGGTGATTCCCAGGTGCCAGCGGCGTAAGCCGCATCTTCTCGGGGCGCGGACGCTTTTCCGGCCGTTCTCTTTCACGGCATCGCCAGATATGGTTCGGGTGGGATGCAGAGGCAAAGACAAGGGCGGAGGCCGTGCCATCCACCATATGGACGATTGCCAAGGAGACCATAACAGGTCCTAGCGGGCGGGATCTGTCTTAGGGGTGACGTGCGGATATGGAATCGCATCATTGCATGTTCATGTCGAAAACTGTTGGAATTCCCTTGTCCCAGTTGTCCCACAGAAAGTCGTTCTCAATGCCGTCTGCTATGAGTCTGAGCACATAGCGCACTTGATCCTTGTAAAAGTCGCAGAATGCGCCGCGCTGGTTGATCCCGCCGTTGATCTCGTGCGCTTCGGCGGGACAGGGGGCTCCGCAGAAATGGCGGATTGGACATGTTCCGCACTCGTCGATCTCTTCGATCTTACGCCCCGTCACACTTTGGAAAGCGCTTGTTTCGAAGCAGGTCTCGAGTCCCCCGCTGAAAAGGTTTCCGCCATTGAACTTGGGAAGGCCTATGAATTCGCTGCATGGGAAGAGATCTCCGCGGGCATTGACCGCGAAGAAGCAGCGGCCTCCGCCGCAGGGGGAGATGTCGCACATCAGCCTTCGAGCGGTGGGTGCCACGACAGCTAGCACAATGTTGGCAAAATTGGCGACAACTATCTTGCGTCCGGTCTCTGAATAGAGTTCGTGGGTCCTCTCGAGCGCTTTGAGGTATGACCTTGTAAAGTCGTCATCGCTAGGACGGACCTGCAGGCCTCCAGGAAGCGTGCAGCGCACCTGGTTGAGCATGCATGTTGGCACTTCCAGGGAGTGGAAAAGCTCCACCATTTCGGTCAGGTGCTCGAGGTTCTGTGTCGTTACGGTTGTGATCACCGAATAGTTTTGGTATCCGCGCAGGCTCTCCATCACATCTATTACGCGATCATGGATCCCATGTCCGCTGAAGGTGTGCCTTGTCCGGTTTGTAATCTCAGCCGTAGGTCCATCCAGGGATAAGCCGAGACTTATGCCTCTTGAAGTTATGAACTCGATGGCTTCCGAGTCGAGCAGCGTTCCGTTAGTTTGTATCCCGAAGATGAAGTCGTCTTTGAAGTGATCGATGGTGGCGAATACATTTGTCCGATTGAGCATTGGCTCGGAACCGTGAAAGATCAGCTGTGGTTTGACTCCGGGTGGCATCTGCCTGCGGAAATAGTCGAGAAGCAGGTCAAGGGCTTCAGTCAGCTGTTCCTTGGACATGTTTTGGCCGTGCCGGCGCATGGATTCCGGTAAATAGCAGTAGGTGCAGTTCAGATTGCAGCGCTCGGTGGGATTGAAGTACACCGCCGATGGAACCAGGCCGAATCGCAGATGGTCCATTTCTTCCGCGAACGCGCGCCTGTTTTCGCCTATCTTCTCCAGGAACCCTTTATCTGTGAGAATTTCTTTCGAAACATCTTTTCTGACTAGCGACCAAAAGGCGGTACCTGCATCGATGACTGCTTCATATTCCCGATGGTGAATATCGAACCTTACCAAGGATGGACTGGCGTCAGAGATCAAGCGGGTGTCGGTCATTTGCTCACTCTCCGTTTAGCTCTGCTGTTGGACTTTGCAGAGTCCGCCAGTCCGGTCTCTTGTGCTGCAAGAAGTGCAATGGGTTCAAAGCGTCAAGCGACATCGGCTCTGCCCTCGTTCTCTTCTTGGTGAACCGGCGTGTTTACTACCAGTACGTAGTGAGACAGGCCTATACCGGTTGGTTGGCATGCTTTGCGGTACGCTGTCACCGTTGCTTTCTTGGATTTGGTCGTCATTGTGTCACCCCCTCCCGAGACAGTTCTGCTCGCGTGAAACTAAAAAGGGTGTGCGAGGATGGAAATGTAAACACCAGGCAAGCCTCCCGTTGCCAAGCTGCCGTTCCACAGGCAGGCTATGTCCTTACCGTCGAGGCCGGTCTCCTGACTTGCGCATCGCCATTTGCGTCACCTTCCCAGATGGCCAAGCATCCAGTGGTCAAAGACGCAAACTCCACGCTTACAGTGGCGGGTCCGTGCCGGATTCTCACCGGCTTCCCGATTCTCCCCACATAAGGGGCACCTCGCGGTATTCAATTTTCAGTCACCTTAGTAGTCAGCTGAAGCGCTGTCAACTTAGTCGGTGGTAATACTTGCAATTAGGCGGGCCGAAAGCCGATGGTGCCGTCAGCGTACGCCCGCTATGCGGGATAGCCGCCTAATGCTTGTATAGATCTCCTAGTCCAGCCCAATTTTGCATGTTCTGACCTCCAGGCGCATTTCAGCGCCGGCAAAGCTCACTTTGGACAAAAAATTCAGCTCTACAGCAAACGAGGGATAAGTTCAAACAGGACCGCGCCCGACGAGATCTCATCGCGGTTCAGCTGCACTGGGAAATAACTGCCAGCGGGTACAACTCAAATTGAGTCCGGCTTCGCCTGATGTTTCTTTGCACCGATTGGGATCGGTTGAGCATATGGGAGCCTGAACCGCAGTTGCGGGGAGTCTCAGTCAAGGGGCTCGAAACCGTTCCCATGCGCAACGGAGATGACTAGTGATCCTGCCATTTTGTCATGCAGAGTCTGACGCTTAGCGTCTCTGAGCATCATGAGATAGCCGAGACCTAGAATGATCGCGCTTATTCCCGAGACGAGATATCTGACAGTGGCCCTCAAATAGCCAAGCTTGCTTCCATTTAGATTGATGACCCTCACTCTTGCGACCTTTGCGCCAACGGTTTGGCCAAACGGTCCTCCGAGCAGGATGACCATATACCCGAGGTCCACCAGTGCGCTCAGATCGTTGCCCAGTCTGGGATTGATGCGGACCAGGGCTTCGCCAATGGCCGCCATAATCAGGAGGTCAATCAGCCATGCCAGGGCTCGTTGGCCGAATGAGGCGAGAGGATAGGTGAGACGGTCGTTCACCTGCGGATTATTTTCTTCGCCAAAACGGCTTGAGGAGGAAGATTCCCATGGACTGGCCATTGCGTCCTCCTTGTATCTTGTCTTCCCTATTTCACCTTAGCTTTAAATGTCGCTGCCGCGAGCTGCAGGTGGGGCATAAGACTTTCCAGAAATTTGTACGATGTAGGCTAGGTCTTTGTCAATGATCAGCCATTTGGCTCGATATATGTTGGGGATTGCTCTTGAGTAACAAAAATGCTGCACCTGCCAGAGGAACGAGGGATATCCTGCCCAAGGAGGCACAGCTCAGGAGCTGGGCTGTCTCAAGGATCCTCGAAACTTACTCAAAGCATGGTTTTACCCAGGTAGAGGTTCCGATAATCGAGAACATCGATTGGCTGACCGGCGGAGTCGGGGGTGAGAACGAGAAGCTTCTGTTCAAGATACTCAAGCGGGGCGACAAGCTTGATTTGACAGAGGTCAAAAGTGAAGACGACCTGTGCGATCTTGCTCTACGTTTCGACTTGACAGTTCCGTTGACAAGGTACTTTGCCAACAATCACGCGCTGCTTCCGATGCCCTTCAAGGCGATACAGATCGGACCGGTTTTTAGAGCCGAGCGACCTCAAAAGGGGAGGTTCCGCCAGTTCACCCAGTGCGATATAGACATTCTCGGAGAGCCCAGCTATTTGGGCGAGATCGAACTTATCGCTGCTTCCGCGGAAGCTCTGAAGGCTCTTTCGCTGCGCGGGTTTGAAATCAAGATCAACGATCGCCGGGCCCTCGAGTCATTCCACCGCTATTGCGGGTTCGAAGAATCCCGGGCGGGCGAGTTTTTCATAATTCTGGACAAGCTGGACAAGGTCGGAATCGATGGTGTTGCGAAAGAGCTCGCAGCGAAGTCATTTGCCCCTGGGTCGATAGACAAAGCCATGAAGCTGCTGCAGGAGCTGTCAAGCGGACGGGACCCGGTGGATTTCTACTCCGAGATCGGAGTAGCTGACGAGGCTCTGTCTCAGATAGTAAAAATAGCTTCATTCTCCGAGGATCTTGGCGGAGGAGACTACTCGGTATCTCTCGACCCGACGGTCGTTCGGGGAATGGGCTATTACACCGGGACGGTCTTCGAGGTGGCTTATCCAGGCTGGGGTTCATCGATTGCCGGCGGCGGGCGATATGACAAGATGCTCGAGCGTTTCGGCAGAGGCTCCCCTGCAGTTGGATTCTCGATCGGGTTCGAACGAGTGATGTCGATACTGTCAGATAATGCCGATTCTTCCCGGGGCGCGGCGCAGAGATACGTAACGATTCTCTTTGCCGAGTCCGACGAGCTAAAGCCCGTGTACCAGCTAGCTGATCGGTGGAGGCAAGCGGGTTACAGCGTATCCCTGCGCCATCGGCAGGCCAAGATTGGCAACCAGTTCAAGAGGCTTGAGACCGAGGCCAACCTTGCTCGGCGCGAAGGAGACTTTTTCGGCGTACTCGTTTATGGCGAGGATACCGAGCCCAGGGAGCTCTAAAGCGGTCCGGCCAATGCCCTGCCGATAAGCAAATTGTGACTAAGCGGTAAGAGGCATGCGATTTCTCCCGGACTCGACTGGTCGGTCCAGCATCAGGTCCAACCTAAGGTTGAGCAATGACACTTGCTTGTTTCGATCGGCCGGTCGGCATATGGAAGGCTCTTCGCAATTCAAAATTGGCGAAGCTGAGTGGATTTGGATCAAAGAGCTTGTTTGGCGGATCGGCGTTGGTTGCGTTGTCCATGGTTGCCAGCGCCTGCGGTTCTGCGCCTGCTTCTGCGCCGGCGAAGAGGGCGGTCAGCAATTTTGCTGTGCCAACTTCGTCGACCTCGCCGGTTGCCCTTCATGGGGCGAAGGCAACCTGGCAGCTCCGAAATCCGCTCAGCCGGATGGTGTTGCTGCCGGCGGGCAACAATGAACTGGTGATTCTTGGAGGCCTTACTGCCGCGGACACGTCAGCAAACGGGGTATTTCGCTTGGATATTGCCAACGGCGCTTTGAGTCCGGACGGCACTTTGCCGGCCGCGGTGCATGATGCTGCCGGAGCAGTGTTAGGAAGCGATTACATGGTGTTCGGAGGCGGATCCGTCAGCACGGTGAGTAGCGTCGAAGCGGTGCCGTTGTCGGGTGGGAATGGAACTGTCATTGGCACTCTGCCTCAACCTCGATCGGACTGCACCGCCGTAAACGTAAATGGGTCCGTGGTGATCGCCGGCGGCTACAACGGTTCCGCGGCGGATCCGGCGGTGCTAGCAACGACCGATGGAACCACCTTCAGGCAGATATCGACACTCAAGGTCGCGGTTCGTTACCCCGCGCTGGCTGCTCTTGGCAACTCAGTCTATGTCTTTGGCGGCGTAGAGGTTGGGGGACAGAACTCCGGACGTTTGTCGGCTGCCATTCAAAAGATCGATCTCTCAACGGGCACGACCTCCGTAGTTGGCTCGCTTCCCCAGCCGCTTGACGGGGCGATGGCGTTTGTCCTGCGCGGCAACGTCTTTCTTGCAGGAGGCGATAGCGGATCGGCGGCTAATCCCGTCAGCAATTCGTTGGTCTGGCGGTACCAGCTGGGGCAGGGATTGACCCAGGTTGCGGACCTGCCTTTGGCGGTCTCTAATGCTGGAATTGCTGTATCGGGAAACACAGCCTGGATTGTCGGCGGAGAGCACAACGGGAAAACCACCGCGATGGTCCAAACGCTGAGCGCTTCAGGCAACTAAGGCGCCAAATCTTGACTTGCAGCTAACCGCCTGTGGTCGGGGTTGCGGCCCCGCTCGCTTGGAACGGCGGGATGCCGACCGTAGAAGCATGGGTCATCATCAACGAGTAAGGCGGCGCCAGATCCACACCGTCGGGCTTGTCGAGGTATCCTGGCCGGGCTCCAGCTACTCCCGTGTACCCGTACTGCCAAACAATCTTGTAAGTCTTTGGGTCCACCACGATTACCCGGTGGTTCCAATCGTCGGTGGCGAGGATGTCGCCATTTGGAAGCGGCATGGCAATCGAAGGCTTATCGAGCGCCTGTGCTCCAGCGGGAGCAAAGCGCCAGGTTAGTTTTCCACTCCGGTTGAATTCCTCGATCACTCCCGGCTTGGTGTAAGCGGCAGTCAGAAAAGTCCCTGGAGAGACTTCATTGGAATCTGACGGATAGGCAATTCCTGGTGGATGTGTTGAAAACTTGATCTGGCCGTCAGGCGTCATTTCGTCCACCCAGTCGCCGTTGATCTCGGTCACCAACCAGTCGCCGTTGGCCATCGGAAACATGCCGTTCGGACTTCCAAAGCGGAGAGGTGGTTGATGGCTGCAGTAAGGGGTGGTTTCGCCGTAGATGTGCAAAGGCACAAGCGAGGACGGCGACAGGTACAGCAGCCGGCAGTTATTGGTGTCGGCCGAGATCATATTTCCATTGGGAAGGATCATCGCATCGTCGGGGTTGTCAAGAGATCCCGCGCTCGAACCGCTGGCTCCGGGGTTGCCGTATCTGAAGATGATGTGACCGCTCTGTGGGGAAATCTCGGTGAGGACGGACTGGCTCTTCTGTGTGGCCAAGATGTGGTATCCCTTCGGGCCGAAAAACGCATCGTCGGGCTCGGCGAAACTCTGCCCTGGAGTGAGATCTCCGCTTACCGGGAACTGCCAGATGATCCTTCCCTTGGCGTCGACTATCAGAATCCTCGAATTATTGCGGTCGGCTATAACTATCGGTCCAGGCAAAACCGAAGGATCGGATCCAGGCTGAAGATGCCCAGCCTGCCCCTTGGCCTTGGCCTCAAGGGAGGCGATCCACGCGCCAGGAGCCATAGATGAGTTCATGGCAGCGGTCGTAACCTTGCTTCCAGATCCAGTAGAGGTGACCTTGGTGGTGGACGGCGAAGTAAGAGCCCGGGAAGCGCTGGTCTTGTTGGCTCCGTTTGATTCTGCGACAATGACAACCGCTGCCGAAATGACAATTACCGCTGCGGCAAGGGCAATAACAATTTTCGATTTGCCGCGTCTGTCGCGCGAGCCCTTTCCGAGCTGGCGCATCTGTGTATTCGAAGGCTCTTGGGAAGTCATGACTAAGCGCCACCCTAGTGAAGATGCAGCACTATCGCACGTTGTGCCGGTCTTTGAGCGCCAGCACTAACGGGGATGAATCCTCAGGAGGACTCCTCTTTGCATTGCGCGAATGCGCGAAGTTTGGCCTGGCGCGCCAAGGCTTTAGGGGGAAACGGGGTTCCGGCGAGGAATAGACTGGCATGGCGATGCGGACAAAGAGCGTGCAAACGCGAACTGGAGAGATACCCACAGATAGTGCCTACGGCTCGCCGAGAGCCATAGGCCAACCTGGCCTCGAAGGCCTCTGCGCTACAATATTCGCTTCTCTGGAAGGCGAGTGGAAAATCAGCCGCACCATTGAAGACATCGGAACCTTTAGAGGAGCGGCGAAATTCGAACTGATAGAACCCGCAACTTTGAGCTATCGCGAGGACGGCCAGCTAGAGCTGAATTCCGGGTTGAGCCGGCCGGCATTCAGGGAATATTATTACCAACTGGCCGAAGATAGGATTCTCGTAAGCTTTGCGGACGCCTCTCCGGGAGCGCGGCCGTTTCTTAGCCTATTTCCCCAGGTCACCACGGCAGACAGCTGGGCGCGAGACGTTCACAGCTGCGGTCCGGACCAATATGACTGCACTTACAGATTTGTCTCGCAGGACCGGTTCACCTCGCGCATAAACGTGGAAGGGAAATCCAAAAGATACTCTCTGTTCACCATTTATTCGCGGGCGATCCAGTGACTGTCGAACGCCGGCTAATAGTCACACCGATATCTGGCTTCCGGCGGCTCGCTGACGTCACTAATTTGGCGCGGAGGGAGTGGGATTCGAACCCACGGTGCCTTGCGACACGACGGTTTTCAAGACCGTTCGATTCGTCCGCTCTCGCATCCCTCCGGCAGCTAGGCTAGTCGATCGATTCTCGACAGGAGTTCACTTAACCAGGTTTCCGCTTTGTCGGATCTATCCTTAAGTTCGCCCAACTTTTCGGAGTTGCTGGCGGCCGACGGGTACGATCCGATAAATTTCAGTTCAGGTAAGCTGCGATGCAGCTGAGATAGCGTGTCTGCGACTATCGGATCTTCGATGTGACCCTCCAGATCGATCACGAAACAGTATTGGCCCAGGCCGGCTTTTGATGGGCGGGACTCCAACTTTGTCAGGTTGATGTTGCGGGCCGAGAATTGGGCCAAGATCGAGATCAGCGACCCGGGCCGGTCGGAGATCTGGAAACAAACTACCGTGGTTTTATCATGGCCGGTTCTAGGAGCCAGTTGGTCTTTGTTCAAAAGAAAGAACCTCGTCTGATTGCCCTTGTGATCCTCGACGTTGTTCCTCAGGATTTCCAGGTTGTACAGGCCCGCCGAGACCGAAGGGGCTAGGGCGGCAGAAGCGGCATCAGAGCTTTCGGCGACGAGCATTGCCGCTTCGGAGGTGGAGTTGGTGGCGACATGTTCGACATGGGGTAGGTGCTCGGTTAGGAACCCGCGGCACTGTGCAAGGGCATGGGGGAACGAGAGCACCTTTTTGACCTGGCTCATCTGCGTCCCGCTCTTCGCCATTAGGTTCAGGTGAATGTCCAAGACTACTTCACGCAGCACAAACAGGTCGTAGTCGAAGATGAGCGGGTCGATGCTCGCCGATACGGTTCCTTCTATTGAGTTCTCGATCGCCACAAACGCGTAGTCAACTTTGCGTGAAGCCACCGCTTCCATAACTGTGGCAAAGGTTGGAAAGGGTAACAGCTTTGCTGTGGCAAGATCTGATTGGGACCTTAGGGCCTCTTCGGTGAAAGTGCCTTCAGGCCCGAGATATGCGATTGTGGAATCGGAAAAGTTTTTCATCAACGTGATCCATTCATTGTTGTCGTCCACTTGGTACTAAAGCTTACGCAGATCGAAGCGGTTGCGATTCAGTTTGCGATGTCGTGTCAGCTATCTGCAGCTAGCCTTGTTTAATCAGCGAAAACAGGTGAGTGTGATGCATCGTTCAACTCTTGAGATTCTTGTCAAAAAATTTGAGTCTGGTGAGATAACCCAAGGCGAACTCGTAAGGCACCTCGAGTCTGGATTCATGCTTGATCTAGGTTATGCAAAGCTGGATACCCACAGGCCGCTTCGCCAGGGTTTCCCCGAGGTGATATATGGCCCAGGCAAGACCCCAGCCCAAGTAGCGCACATAGTCCAAGCCCTGGTAACTCAAGAGCCAGGTTCAACCGTGCTACTGAGCAGAGCGAGCACCGCGCAGCTTGACGCCGCCAAGGAGATTGCCGGAGAGGCGATCACTTTCTACCACGGATTGAGTCTTTCAGATTCCGGCCATTTCAGCGCGGTTTGGAACCCGGTGCCAATTCGAGACGGCGTCAGCGTTTGTGTCATTACCGGCGGAACAGCTGACCTGGCGGTGGCAACCGAGGTGACCGCGGTCCTTTTCGCATTCGGCGTGAGATCGGATTTGATCTCCGATTGCGGAGTGGCTGGAATTCACCGCCTTCTGGAGCAGACCGAGAGGATCCGAACCGCTGACGTAGTAGTGGTGGTGGCGGGAATGGAGGGCGCTATCGCTTCGGTTGTCGGGGGACTTGTAAAAGCGCCGGTTATAGCGGTTCCCACCAGCACTGGCTACGGGGCGTCGCTTGACGGAGTCACAGCGCTTTTGTCGATGCTTTCTAGCTGTACTCCCGGACTGAGCGTGGTTGGGATTGACAACGGTTTCGGAGCGGCAGTCAGCGCTATTCGGATACTGGATTATGGCACGAGTCGCCTGGGTTAATCCCACTTCCGGCGTCAGCGGAGATATGCTCCTGTCCGCAATGGTGGACCTTGGCGCGGACCAGGAAGAGCTGTGCAGCGCATTGAGCACAATCGAAGCTCTGGATGGTTTTCAACTCCGGTTTGACCCTGTGACCCGCTGCGGATTGAGAGCGCTCCATGCGGAAGTCAAGCTGCCTGAGACGGGGGTGCACAGGAGGCTTTCCCAGGTCCATTCGATCATTGACCATTCGGATCTGAGCCAGCCGCAGAAAGACCTGTCAATGGAGATCTTTTCCAAGCTGGCTCAGGCGGAAGCAAAAGTGCACGGAGTAACAGTCGAGGAAGTCGAGCTGCATGAGGTAGGAGCGCTGGACTCCATTTTGGACATATGCGGATTCGCGGTCGCAAAGGATCTTCTTGGGTTTGATCAGCTCTATACCTCTCCTCCCGCGCTCGGCAGGGGAGTGTCGAGAGGCTCCCATGGGGGCCTGGCTGTTCCGGTTCCGGCAGTTCTCGAGCTATTGGCGGACAAGCAAGCATACGGGGGCTCTCCGGATTTCGAAGCTACCACTCCAACTGGAGCGGCAATCCTTTCATCAGCGGCCGTATTTTGCGAGCAGATGCCGGAGATGATCATTAGTGCCGTTGGGTACGGCGCGGGCACCAAGGATCCTGTCGAGTTCCCTAATGTCGTGCAAATGACCCTCGGGACTATTAGCCATGAAGAGCATCGCGCTCCGCAGTTGCCGGGTCACTTCGAGCAGATCGTGGAGCTTCAGACCAATCTCGACGACATTACAGGCGAGCTGAGCGGGTATTTGATTTCCGCTTTATTGTCCAAGGGGGCATTGGATGCCTTTGTTACCCCGGTCATTGCCAAGAAAGACCGCTCAGGCATGCTGCTAACTGTGGCTGCATCTTCCAACGACGCTGTTGGAATCTGTACAGAAATGTTTTCCCTTACCGGAACCCTTGGAATTAGAACAATACCCAAATGGCGCTATGTTTTGGACCGTCAGTTCTTCGAAGTCACCGTTCTGGGGGAGGTCTTGTCAGTGAAGGCGGGACCTTTTAGAGCCAAGGTGGAGTTCAGCCAGCTGGCCGATTTAGCGGAGAAGCGAAATGTGCCGATCGTGCA
The DNA here is from genome assembly GCA_027320695.1 of Actinomycetota bacterium. Classification (GTDB taxonomy): domain Bacteria; phylum Actinomycetota; class Acidimicrobiia; order Acidimicrobiales; family Acidimicrobiaceae; genus SCQM01. The sequence goes on from DAHVKW010000003.1 coordinate 38,849, forward strand.
GCTGGAGCGGATGGTTCAGACGGAGATCGAAAACTATATGCGAGCCAATTCGATAGATTTTAGTTATGGAGAATGGCCCCCCGAGGGCGAGATTGGATAGGTGGTAGCCCGTGGAATTCAGACAGCTCGGCAAAAGCGGTTTAACGGTTTCTGTTGTTGGTCTTGGATGCAATAATTTCGGGGTCCGCTGTGATTTCGAGCAGACTGAAGATGTCATCAATGCAGCTATCGAAAACGGGATAACCTTCTTCGATACCGCCGATATCTACGGCGGCCACGGAGGCTCTGAGTCATTCATGGGAATGATCCTGAAAGGCCGCAGAGAACAGATCGTACTTGGCTCCAAATTTGGAATGGACATGGGTACCTCCGATGTCGCCAGAGGCTCGAGGCGCTACGTGCGCAAAGCGATAGAGGCGTCCCTGCGCAGGCTTCATACCGACTATCTCGATCTTTACCAGTTCCACGAGCCGGATCCTCATACCCCGATTGAAGAGACGCTTAGCGCGCTTGACGAATTGGTCAAAGAGGGAAAGGTTCGCTATATCGGGTCTTCCAACTTTGCCGGTTGGCAAATCGCAGAGGCGGAACTTGTGTCGCAGGCTAAAAACTCGGAGCGCTTTATTTCAGCACAGAACCACTACTCCCTAATAGAGCACTCAGTCGAAAAAGAGGTTGTTCCAGCTTGCATGAATTTTGGGATCGGCGTGCTTCCCTACTATCCGTTGGCCTCGGGATTGTTGACCGGCAAATTCCGCAGAGGCGAAGAGCCGCCTCAAGGAACAAGACTTTCCGGCCGCCGCGAAGAGCTGGAGAAGGCGGACTGGGACGTCATCGACGGACTCGCTGATCTTGCCAAATCATTGGGCGGAAGCCTGCTGGATCTTTCCATTTCAGCACTGGCGGCAAAGCCCGCCGTTTCTTCGGTGATTGCCGGAGCCACGCGTCCGGAACAGGTCGCGACGAATGTAAAAGCGATAGAGCTCAAGCTGAGTGATGATGACATGGCAAAGGTCCGGGAGATTACCGGCTCTTTGTTCTGATGTCGCCGCTTCGTTCCTGTCTGCTTAGCTGGCGGGTGCAGCTGCCGGGGACTTGAGGCTGGAGGACGAGCCGCCGTCCATTCGGCTCGGTGAGATTACCAGAATCCGCAGTTTGAAAAGATTTTCTTTCATTTCATTTGTTGTTCATCCTCGCGTTATTTTTCTGTAACAAACGCCGTTTAGAAATATATGCATGGCTGGCTACGCAGAGATGATCGCAGTGGATGAGAACGGATTTGAAATCGGTGCTCCGTCATCGAAAATCCGTGCGCAGAACTGCGTAGCGGCTTATAGGTCTACCCCCAGGAGTGTCGGTGCGGCCGCCGCAATGGCTGGCCCATCAATTATGACGCTCGAACCTTGCAATGCCACCGAAACCCCCTCGGAGCTGCGCCGCTAGCCCACGGCGCAGCGGGCATTGCAATTCATTTATTTGATCTGTGTCCCAGAAGCGGTATCTTCAAAGAGTTAATTTTCATCCCTCTTCGTGGTCTAACTTCGAAGATCTTCCGGTTCGAACAGGTTGACTATCGGGGCCTCGCCTTTGAGTCCAAGCTCTTGCCATCTGGCAGCCACTTTCTCGTATACATTTCTATCGAGACGCGTGCGTTTCGCGAATTCCTTGATGTATTTGAACTCTTTGCAAGCGTTGATGATGCATTTTGATCCCCAAGGTCTGAGCTCAGGAGGGTTCTGGCTGGGGTCTAGATAGGTGCTCCAAGTTTCTCGCAAGATATCGATAGAGTCTTTTGGCCTGGACCTAGTGGCCATCGCCCAAATCACTTCGGCGAGATTCGCCGGATCGACGTCCTCGTCTACCACCACGACGTACTTGGTGAAGTACGCTCCTCCCATGCACTGGGCTGCCAGCGCGCCCACTTGTGCCGCATGGCCAGCATATTTTTGCTCTATCGATACGACAGTCCAGCCCCATCCGGCAGCTTCCGGAGGGGACCATACTCCTTTGATCCCCGGCACTCCCATGGACTCGAGGTCGCTCCATACCTTCGCAGATTTTGCCAGTCCCCACATCGCTCCAGCTTCATTGGACGGCCAATCCGCCATAAGGGCTGACATTAATATCGGATTGTTGCGATACCGTATTGCGCTGATCTCGATATATGGAGTCGGTCCTCCCGGTCGACCGTAGTAGCCCTGAAATTCTCCGAAGGGGCCTTCTTGTTCAACTTGGTTAGGGTACGAGAACCCCTCGATGATGATCTCAGCGTTGGCTGGAAGCTTCAGGCCGGTGATTTCGCTGGTGAAGACTTCTATTGGCTCTCCAGCTATGCCACCCGCGAATTCATATTCGGAAACGTCTTTAGGAAATGTGGTGGCCGCCGTCAGGTAGAGCAGCGGGTCGCATCCATACACGGCTGCGACAGGAGCTGGCTTGCCTTGGCTCCACCAGAGCTCGCGGTCAAGCAATGCGTCTTTTCCTGGAGAAGCGTAGAAGCCAACTTGGTTTGGTCCTTCGATCATCTGCCTGTAGGTTCCAAGGTTGATTCTCTTTGAATTTGGATCCATGGTGAGAACCACGTCGGCTGTTCCTATGTATGCGCCTCCGTCTCCGGGCCACATCACCGGTGCTCCAAACTTAGTGACGTCGACTTCGTCGCCCATTTCAATGTTCTGGTTCACCGGAGCGCTGCTCGGATCGACTTTTATTGGCTGAGTTCTGTAGCTCATCTTGTGCGCTAGGGTTCGCGCGAGATCAAGCGGCCCCGTTTCAGGGTCTTCGCGAACGGTGACGGCAAGCCTGCGGTAACTCGAACCGAAGGGGTTGAACAGGACTCGAAAGCCTCGATGTCCTTGGATATTCTCGAAGAGCAGGGTGGGACCTCCAACCTGCTTACCAGAAAGATATGTGATGGTAGACATCTCGAGGACCGGGTCAACCTCAGCCTCGATTCTTGTGAGCTCCCCTAAATCCTCGACCTTTGCCAGCCAATCACCTAAGCTTTTCACCCTCTGCACTCCTTTCCTAAAGCCCGAAACTGTCTGGCGTTTTGGAGCCAAAACCTACTTGGATCATCCAAGCCGCTACAGCTTCACGTATCCGGCCACATAAAGGTCGCCGAAATTATTGTTAGATCAGCCAGACTTGCGTATGCGAGATTGGACTTGCCTGGATGCCTGATTGGGATTTCAGGGTTGCCGGGCTCGATTTCACTCATTGCGCGAAGCGCTTGATCTATATGATGCCACCCCGGTCGGGGCACTGAAAATTCTAGATCTGCGGGAGAGGCCTGGGTTCTGCGCGCCAATCCCAACATTCCAGAACTTGAGCCGTCAGAAGAGACGGCAAAGACCTTACCACTTGACCCAGCCTGACCTGCGCCATCCCAAGCGAAGATACCGATAGCATCCGTCTTTGGAAAGAAGTAATCCAAAGATGAGTTTGCGAGGATCATCGAAAAGACTTCTCCAGATGATTTGGTAGGCCGGTTCCGGGCTTCGATGTCCCCGGTTGTGAGTATTTTGCAATTTGAACAGCCGCTAAATACGGATTGGATGCCTTTGGCAATAGCTGAGCCCATCGTGTTGCCAAAGGTTGTCACTGCTGCACTGACCAGCCCGCCATTGGAATTTACAGTCGCCTTGTCCGCCATCAAACGGCCTATCTCAACTAGAGAGGGCGTCGAACCGCCAGACATTCCTTGGCTAAAACCTTGGCTGGCAATTCTCGAATCAGGTTTGCCAGTCAGCACTCCTGTGGCCGTAGTATTAGCGGCATCTGCGGCCTTGACCGGGGCCTTTCTCAAAGAGCTCATTTCCCCCACTTACGCACGAATTGATGCGAAACCCGAAACACAGAAAATCATGCGACTGCGTCGTTGTATCACTACCGGGAGATAGCTTTGCAGCGTTACATGATATGAATTGGCGCTACTGATAGTCGAACGCAAAAATAGCGGATTGCACCAACACAAGAGACATAAGTTGCAATTCTTCCCCACACCTTTGAATGCGTAACCGATACTAGCACCTTCGCGCATATCGCTGGGTCTCAAATGCTCGAGTCGCTTGGTACGCAAGAGGCAGACGAGGAACTGGCAAGGCTGGGCCCGGGAGGGCGAGTTACCTGGATTCGCAGCATCGAATGATCGAATTTCCCGGCTTTTTGGATGCGGCGCGCTTTGTCGATCTCGGATGCCCTGACCGCGAAGCGCTGAATCAATATCTGGATATCTCGATAATTTGGGGCATGGTCTCTCTGGTATTGAAGACCCGGAATGCCGGAGGAGCCACGGCCGCCGATATCGCAACGGCCAAGATCCTCGATAGGGCTGCCAGGGAGCTGATAGAACCTGAATGAGTCAAATCTGAGCGTTTGGATGAAGCTGGCTTTGGATCAAGGCTGGCTTTTGTGGCCGGCCTTTTTTTCGATGCCGAAGGTGAGCTTTTCAACTAGCCTCAGCAAAGCCTGGACCTCGGATTTTGGCCAATGCGCCACTACTTCGGCAATAGTTTGCTGGCGGAGCTTGACAACCTCGTCGAGCACCCTCTTGCCGGCTGGCGAGATGATGATCAGGTATGCCCTGGCGTCCTGTTCGTGCACCTTACGGGTAACAAGCCCGTTGGCTTCCAACTGTTTGAGCTGGCGGGAGACGGTTGATATATCAAGGGATAAGATGCCGGCCAGATCGCTTGGCCTGAGAGGACCATGTTCGTCCAATAATGCGAGCTGCCAATATCCAGCTCCATCTATCGCCGAAGCCTCTTTGGAGCAGTGAGGATAGGTTATTTTGCGCAACGCGCGTCCCAATCTGAAGAGCAGATGCTCGAGCTCAGGACTGTCGACTCTTGACCCGCCGGTTTCCGGCGAACTTGCATGATCAATCATAGAATTTGAAATAGATGCTTCCTCAAGCATTTTTTGCTCAAGCCGGTAGAAATGTCATTACCGGCTGCTTTTATTGTTAATCCAGATCTCATCATAGGCCTTTCGTCCAACAATGTTAAACGTGGCTATCTGGGTAGGCTGAAAGCCACCGCCGAGGAACTGAGTTTGAGGGATGTGAGCTTGGTATTCTGGGTTGGTCATCTGTAAGGAGCGGATTTGCGTTCAGATCTGAAGCTTGGAACGGTGGTCTCAACCACGGATTTGTTGAAGTTCCTCTCATGCGAAGAGCTGTCGGTTCTTGATCTGATGCGGTCAAAAGGTCTCGCCGCTCCAATCCCCGCGACCGTCTCGGAGCAGCTGGCGGCGAAGATGGGTTTGGCGAGCGAAGCTGTC
>DAHVKW010000040.1 GCA_027320695.1 Actinomycetota bacterium
TACCTGGAACTCCTCGAAGACGCGATGTCACAGGGGGACATTGCCTTCACCTACTCACCCATGATCGACGCAATCAGTCGAAACTCTGAAAGGCTCCTTGAGCTAATTGAGAATATTCTTACCGCATCAAGAATTGAGTCCGGAGCGCTACAGCTCGCAAAGACGAAGACGCATTTGACAGCTCTGTTGATGCGAGCTGCAGAGACCGTCATGCCTCAGGTAAACCTTAAGAGCATAAGGTTCAATATTCGCACTGGCACAGGAATTCCAGATACAGAGCTCGACACAAATCTCCTCGAAAGGGCCGTAGTTAATCTGCTTTCGAATGCGGTGAAGTTCACGCCACAAGGTGGGACGATCTCACTAAATGCCGTCCAAGCTGGCGAAGACATTGCCATCGCGATCTCCGACAGCGGAATCGGCATTGCAGAAGACGAAATGGAAAACCTGTTCACCAAGTTTTACAGAACCTCATCTGCTCGCTACAATGCCGTGCAAGGATCTGGACTTGGGCTAATGATTGTGAAAGCAATCGTCGAAGCCCACGGTGGAAGAGTTACAGTCGCTTCAAAAATAGGGGAGGGAACCACATTTACCCTGCTCCTGCCGATCGAGGTTGGGGCCGACTCGCAAACGAATAGAAGCTCATCGACACAGTCAACCTCACCAGCCACAAAATAGCAAACATCTGGCGACAAATATTCTGCCAAAATATCGACACAGGAACGCAACTACTGAGGTAGTAACGAGCGCTTAGCGTGATATCGGAATAGAAAAACATGAATGTCAGTTATTGGTAGCAACAGTACAAGTAAATTTCTAGTGACGTGGTGCTGGCCAAGAAGTCTTTCGAGAAGGATTCGCATGACACAAGTTCTCGTCGCCGATGACGACCCCGACATTCTTGAACTCGTAAGATATAAACTCAACCAGGCAGGATACGAGGTCACCACGGTTGGAAATGGGAAGGATGCGCTGGAAAAGGCAAAATCGATAAACCCTGGCCTGATCATTCTTGATGTCATGATGCCATTTCATTCTGGCATCGACGTCACGATCGAGTTGAGAAGCGATCCGCAGTTCAAATCGACTCCAATAATTCTGCTCACAGCGAAATCCTTGGAACAAGATACCGAACGCGGCTTTTCGGCTGGAGCAACAGACTACATAACCAAGCCATTCAGCCCTAGGGAACTACTAAGCCGTGTCCAAGCAGTGATCGGACGATCGGTCTAAAACCGCTATGCGCCTTGCTCTTGTCATAAGCTCACTCACACTGCTATTTTCGATTTGCCTACTGGTTGCAGCTACCTTTGTCTTTCGCCTTGAACGGATTAGAACAGAGCGGAAGACGCTGATTTACCAGGACAACCTCCGAAAGCTTCTCGTCAAGTTTCTGAGCGAAGATCTCAATCCCTCCGAACTCGCAAGGCTTAAGAAGATTCGCTCTGCCGATCTTGACAAACTGTCGGACTCATTGCTGAGCAAGGTGAAAGGGCGAGCCAAAGACATTCTGGTCTCTTTTCTGGAATCCCGCGGAGCGGTAGATGAAGCAATTCAGAGAACCCGCAAGCCCGGATGTGTCGGTCGATGCAGGGCAGCTCTTTTTTTGGGAAATATTGCGACCACTGAAGCACAGAGGCCCTTGGAATACATGCTTTCCGATGTAAGACGCGATGTTCGAATCACGGCAGCCAGAAGCCTTGGACAACTGCAGCGGCCGGAATCGATTCCCGCCTTGCTTGCCTCAGCAGAGGACCATCATCGCGACATCCCTTTCGGTACCCTTCTTCTCGCGGTCCTGCGCATTGGGATGCCAGGAATACCTGGCCTCCAAACAGGACTGCATTCCCAAAGCGAGAAAACGAGAGCACTCTCAGTTGAAGCTCTTGGACTCCTGCGAAGCTTGGAAAATACCAATGAGCTTGTAAATATGCTGCTTAGCGACCCATCCTTAGATGTGAGAATTCGCTGCGCACGTGCTCTCGGTCGCATAGGGAGCAACGGGGGGGTAGATCCGCTGATCAGCACGCTTTCAGAGAATCAACCGACCGTGCTAAAGCTGATCAGCTGTGGGTCTCTTGCAGAAATCGGTGACACCGCAGCAATACCCCACTTGATGGATCTTCTCTGCGGAAGCGACAACCAGGTGGCAAGACGAGCTGCTTTTGCTATCGCCCGCCTAGGTACCCCCGGCGTTGAAGCTCTTCACACCTGTATCAGCACGAGTGCGCCGGGCTCGCGCTACGCAATAGAGGTCTTGACGACGGTTGAAATTAAGGGACAAGAAGCTTTTCAAAGAGGGTGAGCAGGGGTTGATTGCAGCAACACTTCAAACCGATACGGCATCTGTGTTCCGCTGGTTGAACTGGCTGGGCCTTAGCTATTTTTTTCTTCTAAACACTGTCTACCTGGCTCTCATCCTCATTGCAGCATCTAGCTTGGCAGGCTATTTTCGACGAAAACAGTTCTCGGGTATCCAAGACGCGATGCGGAGCCCTGCAACCCCACCTGTGTCGGTCCTGATTCCAGCCCATAACGAAGAGGTTGGGATCGTAGAATCCGCCAGAGCAGTGCTATCGCTTGAATATCCCCAATTCGAACTCATCATCGTCGACGATGGCTCTACGGACTCCACCTTTGAAAGACTTCGCCAAGAGTTCGATCTAGTGGAGATACCTGCGGTTATTCCGGATTCAGTTCCGACCATAGGTAAGGTCCAGTCAGTCCACATCTCACGGGGGCACCATGATTTAACCGTCGTGAGAAAAGAGTCAATTGGCAGAAAGACTGACGCAATAAACGTTGCGATTGACCTCGCAAAATATCCCTTAGTCTGCGTCTTGGACGCTGATGCGCTACTGGATTCAGATGCGCTAATCAAGGTGGCAAGACCATTCATAGACGATCCACAGAGAGTTGTTGCTACAGGAGGTGCCGTAAGACCCTCAAACGGGTGTGCACAGTACCGAGGACGGATCACTGCTGTAAGAATGCCCAACAATCGCCTCGCGCAAATCCAAGTCGTCGAATACCTCCGCGCTTTCCTGCTTGGACGTACAGGCTGGTCCAAAATCGGCGCCCTCCTTATAATCTCCGGTGCCTTCGGAATGTTCCGGCGTGACGTACTAATAGCTGTTGGGGGTTACGACCTGTCTTCCATCGGGGAAGATGCAGACCTCGTAGCCCGGATACACAAATATATGAGACGCCAGAAAAGGCCCTACAAGATCACCTTTGTTTCCGAACCGGTATGCTGGACCGAAGTTCCAGAAACAATCGCCGCTCTGCGACGCCAAAGGAAGCGGTGGTCAAGGGGGCTTGTTGACACGCTGTCGACTAACAAATCCCTACTACTGAATCCCAAGTATGGCACTCTAGGACTGCTCGCGCTTCCTTACTTCGTCCTGTTCGAGGTTCTAGGCCCAATTGTCGAACTGGCGGGATTCGTGTTCCTAATCGCAGCGCTGGCACTTCATTTCGTCAACATATACTTCGCCGGGCTCTTTTTCGCCGTTGCAATTCTCTACGGGATACTTCTATCTATACTCTCGCTTCTAGTGGAAGAACTCTCTTACCATCGTTACGAAAGATGGAAATTCCTCACACAAGCAATGATCTCCTCCGTGACTGAGAACTTTGGATTCCGGCAACTCCATGCCTACTGGCGACTTGAAGGGCTGGTGATGGCACTGCTCAGAAGGGATGCACGTTGGGAAGAGCCCGCCAGGAAGGGCTTCTCCCAGGATCAGAGCATTGCAATCCCTTAGCCCTCCTGAGTGCGCCAACTTGCGCACCCCTCCTTGTGGGAAGACACTGGCTTTCGGTGTTGAGAGAGAAGTTGGACTCTTAGTGTGTTCCAGTTTTCTTACTTGACATAATATCTATTTTCGGCGCTAGACACAATCTCTTCGGTCCACTACATCTATCAACAGTATTTGCAGCAATCTCGAGCAATAGCAGGGCCCAACGGACCCTCAGAACGAGTCGGCGCCTGAATCTGAAGCAACAAAGCTTGGAAGTCCGCGGATAGCACGGAATCTCAATCCGCCTACAAAGGTGATCATCTTGAAGCGTCTGAACGACCTTCAGGATGAGTCATGAATGAGCCACATTATGCGACTACGTTCAGCTTGATCGCCACTGTTACCGAACGGAAGTTTTGCTTTCCTCAGACCTTCACGCCAACGTGGCGACTTCACTATGACCAGGCTCTCGAAATGCACAACCCCCCATATATGTCAGACTATCTCCCCTGCCCGCATGCGCAAAATCCCAGGGTTTGTCATAGGGATAAACGCCCCATCACACCTGACGGGGCGTTTTCTGCTGAGCGGAAATTCTGTTGAGCCAATTTATTTAGTAACTCGCTAAAGGTATAAGCTTTGTCAGCCTCTGAATTCAAGAGGTCTGGATCAGGCCTGATCGGTGAGGCCGATCTCGGGGGGATTTCAGGTGAACAAAGAGTCGATACGAGTTGCAGGAGACTCGGCCTTCAAATCGAGTTCTGGTACCTCCCTGCCAGAACGACTGAAGCTGAACACCCCAGAGCGGACTCACCGGGCTTGCCCAACTCTTCACGAAGTGGAACCCGTCCACCTAAGCAACAAGTTTGCTGTCCTCCGGCAGCATACGGTGCAAAATGGCTGTTTCAGGACTCGTCCCCAGCCATGCCCGGCAGCCATTTTGCACTGATCGATTGAACGCGAGCTTCACGAGACACGTAGTAACGAATCGAGACATATGACTCAAAAGAGACCACGGAGCAAACTTCCGAGATGCATGTCGCATAGATCTGAAGCGATTGTTGCCCCGAGCCGGAGGCCTGAAGATGAGATTCGAATCCACTAGATATTTCCCAACAAGATGAGCAAGGAGCTACCCATAATCGCGACAAGCAATCCCCAAGCAACTGAAGGCAACAGCTTGATCTATTTGAGATCGGCCGCGATGGCTATGGCATCAGCTTCAAGCCTTGGATTTGCACGATTTTCGTACTCGCTGATTCTGCCAGCAATGGAGACGACGCTGCGTTGGGATTATCAGAAACTTGGAACTCTGAACACAGTCAACGCAATGGGGTACCTTGTCGGTGCATTCACTGCGACGTCCTATTCCAACAGATTTGGCGGCAAGAGGACATTCTCAGCTTCCATTCTGCTCCTTGCAGTCATGAGCCTCCTCTCCGGCATTTCCCCTAATTTTGCTCTACTGGTCGTAGTGCGCACTCTGTCGGGGTTTTTCGGCGGAGTAACATTTGTGGTTGGCGGAAGCCTCATATCGTCCACATCGAGGCACCTGAGCGGGAAGGCCGCCGCTACAGCATCTGGAATATACTACGCGGGCGCTGGCACGGGAATCGTAGTGTCGGGGTTGGTCATACCGCCGTTGCTCTCCAAATTTGGACCTGCCGCCTGGCAATGGGGATGGATTTCAATGGGAGCAATGTGTTTGATAAGTGCTGCACTTTCCATCCCACAGACCAGACATCTTTACGAGCCAGAGCAGCAAGGGAAAAAGGCCTCCTTGAGATTCCCCATAAGGGGGCTTGAGCCGTCAATAATAACGTCTGCCCTATTTGGCGCGGGCTACATCTCCTTTGTGACTTTCCTCGTTGCTTTTATGACCGCTGAGGGATCGGCCAGCAACACCATTGCTTGGTTCTGGGCGATGCTTGGGATATCAGCGATGATCACCGGCCCAATATGGGGCAGGGCGTTGGCACGCATGAAGGGAGGTGTCGGGCTTGCATCCGTCCTGTTTGTCGCAAGCGCGGGTACTGCATTTCCTCTTTTGACAAAGAACTTCGTCATTCTGATGGTGTCAGCCCTTTTGTTTGGGTCCTCGATCATGTCGGTTGCCACCTCCTACACCATTTTGGCTCAGAGGAATCTGGATCAAAGATTCATCGGCAGTGCGATTGGATTGTATACCACTGCAATCGCGTTCGGACAGATCGTCGGCCCCATCAGCGTGGGAACCCTGTCTGATACTTCCCATGGAATCAGACTGGGAATCCTCGCCTCTCTGGCGATGCTTCTCGTCGGAACTCTTGTGTCGCTGTTACAGAAAGATCAGATAGGCACTAAAAAGATCCCGCTTAATCAAGCCATTGACCAATAGAGCCTCCTGTTGACTCCTGCCACTCTCTGGCTCTCCGCAACTATCCTGGAATCAGGTCCAGCACGGAGAAAGAGATGTCAATCGAAGACGAGATCCGCAGTAAGAGAACGACTAGCACAAAGTGGATGAAGTATCCACAAGATGTCATTCCGGCATGGATTGCCGACATGGATCTCGGTATTGCGCCAGTGATTGCGCAGGAACTGACTGAGAGGATAGAAAACGGCGATCTCGGATATCCCTGCGCTGAGGTGGAGGCCAGATTCATCGATGCTTTCTCTGATAGATATATTGAGCGGTTCAACACCCCACTCGACCCAGCACTGGGGCTTGCTTCAACCGACGTCGTGCAAAGCATCTTCATTGCGATTACTACGCTGACCGACCCTGGCGACGGTGTCATAGTTCAGACGCCTATCTACCCCCCTTTCTTGCAGTCCGTGAATGATACCGGCCGCATATTGCGCGAGAATCCTTTGGTGCGCTCCGATGACACTTGGGAGATCAACCTCGAGGAGCTGGAGCTGCTGGCGAGCGAAGCACGCACCACTCTGTTGCTCCTCTGCTCGCCACATAACCCCACCGGACGTGTTTTCACGCAGACGGAACTCGTGAAAATCGCAGAAATCTGCGATAAACACAATGTGCTTGTCGTGGCCGACGAGATCCATTGCGATATTGTCTACGAACCGAGCTACCATATCCCATTCGCCTCGATTTCGCCCGAATTCGCTGCCAATGTCATCACCATGACCTCAGCCACAAAATCATTTAATATTGCCGGGCTCCGGTGCAGCATAGTCCATTTCGGTTCTGCTGAGCTGAAATCCCGTTACGAAGCAGTAGATTCCCACCTCAGGGGATCAATTTCGACTCCGAGTATGCTCGCAGCAACTGCTGCGTGGACGAAGGGCGACAGCTGGCTCAAATCTACTTTGGCAACCTTGAAGGCCAACAGAGACGCCATAACGTCATTCGTGGAACAGGGTTGCTTTGGACTTCGCTACATCCCCCCTCAAGGCACCTACCTCGCGTGGCTTGATTTCCGCGACACCAAAGCAGCCGAATCCCCCCAAGAATTCCTCCTTGACAAAGCTCGAGTCGCCCTCAGTCCCGGCCCAGATTTCGGAACGCCCGGAGTAGGCTGGGCAAGGCTCAATTTTGCCACCAAACTGGAAATTCTTGGGGAAATACTAAACCGAATCAAGAAGGCTCTGGCCTAATCAAACCACCCAGCAGGATTCACAGATTCCCTTCGCCGAAGAGATCCTGCGACATGATTGACAGGGCTGAGCGAGTAAGTTCCACCAGTGAAAATCTCATATCGGCCTCAAGCCATGAGAACATGCTCGCCAAAGAACACGCGACTATTCCAGACGATGCCGCACGCAACGTCTGATCGTCTGGCTCCACTCCCCGCTCAAGCAGGGCCTTCCATGCGACCATGTACAGCTGAGAACGGCGTGCGAGATTCAACTCGCCAAGGCTGGGAGTGCTGTTGACTATCTTATACCCGAGCCTCAAAGCGTTAGAAAGGCTTGGAGTCTTTGACACCTCTTCAAAAAGCTGAAGTATGCCTTCGGCCAATGCCTCCAGAGGACTCAATGAAACGCTGGCGGTCCGAACCCTCGAACTCAGGGATCGGCCCAGATATCCCAGTGGAAATGAGACTATCGACTCCTTGGTTGGAAAGTAATTGAAAAGCGTCCTCTGCGTTACCCCAGCAGAGGTGGAAATCTCCTCGACGGTGGTGTTGTCAAACCCCTGCGCATCAAAGAGCTGAAGTGCGGATTGATAAATTGCACGAAGAGTATGAAGCTTGTTTCGCTCCCTCTTACCCAGAGGAAGGATATCGCTCTCAGGAACTCCCGCGGAATCCAGTAGTCTCAATACAGTATTGCCAAGAGGTTCTTGGCTCTTCTCAAACTCTTCTGAATGAGTAGCCACTAGCTTTTCCTGCAAGAGAGACGAACGTTAGAGTTTCCGAAATGGGTGATTCCCACATATATTATGCAACAAAATAGACTTGTAGACGGACTCAACTCATACACTTTTCAAAAGTCTAGGTTAAAGATCCAGGATCCCAACTAGGTTTGACCCACCGATAGGCCCAAAGGTAGCAAGCATTTGCAGTACAGCGAAGAAGAAGGCAGCACTCCAGAGAAAGAAACGGATCCTGAAATCCCCACCCTGGCAACATGGCAAGAGGATGCCACTTATGAAAATGAGAGCAGCGTAACTGCTGAAAATCAACTGGACCCAGACGAGCAGGACCAAGAACAGTCCGGAGATGTGCTGAAAAGCGAAATTGTCTTTGCCAGCAAAGCTCTCGGGATAGGCCTCTTGATTGGGCTTCTGATCGGTGGTATCGGCCTATTTCGCACCCAGTCCTCTCAAGCCGCTTTTGCCAAAAAGCTGATAAGGAGCGACGCCTGCCCAAATTCGAGCAGTTCCCCCTCCGGGTTCTGCTTTAACTCGCCCGTGACGGTCTCATTCGCCTCGAACAACCCGCTCGATCAACTCACGGCCTCGCAAAGCACAGCAGTCATCTCGGCCTCAAGATCCCGAATTGGCATCTTCGCCAATGCTGTGCTCGATCTTCAGTTGGGAGGTATGACCGGTGCGCTTCCAGGCAGCGGAGCCGCTTTGGACAAGACTGAGGCATCTAGCGTTACTGGCACGCTCTCTCTCGCCTATTCGGATCTCACTAGTACCCTCCAAAGCAGCTCGAACAGCGGCGCCTCCATCTTTTATGCAGGCAACAACGAGATCGGGACCAGCAACCAAGTCAGCTATCAAGGTAAAACTATACCTTTGGTGGTCATTTCCAAAATCCAGCTGAAAAATGGCCAACTCTACTTGACTCCCGAGACGGTCAACGCGCTTGGTAGAACTGCCCCCGCATCAGCGGTCTTCTCCAGCACTGCTCCTGTGCCAATCGAGATAGCTGCCATGCCGAAAGGCCTGAGCTACTCAAGCCTGACGACTACAAAGCAGTACCTCGTCTTTCATCTCGCGGGAAGGAACATCTCGCTGGGCTCACTGTTCGCCTCCAAATAGCTGAGCCACCAGGCAAGCTGGACATTCCGCCTCGCCTAGAAGGACACTGCCTCCACCAGATTTCGATCGCACTGCATGGCGGAGCTGCAACTGGCCGTCGATTTAGAGACCCTCATTTGAGGCCAACGCAACCAGACTGCCTAACTATTGCGGCAGAGGAAGGACAAGCCCTTTGCAAACAACAGGGGCTCTTAAACCACAACGGTGGCGCCGGCTCGATGCCAACGCCACCTATGAATTCAAGATCTGATGAAGCTATCCAAGACCCCAAAGCTTCTTGTATCCGGCTATGTAGGCGCTTCCGTAAATGTTCGCCAGGTTGGTGAGGTTGGCACCCGAAAGACTTGACTTGTCCAGGTACATGATCGGAACTGTGGGGTTCCCAGGCTGCATTCCACTCATGGCTCTCAGAGCCTGGTCCATAGCCTCCCAGCCAGCCCATGGCGATGACAAACCAGGATCCGCTTGAAACACAGGGCCCTTCTGGACCAATCCGAGAGTGCCAGCACTTGAGCCGTCAGATGAAACCACAAAGACCTTCCCACTTGCCCCGGCCTGGCCAACACCTGCCGATGCAAAAATCCCAATCGTGTCAACTACGGGAAATATGTAGTTGAGTGTGGGATTTGCCAGGATCAGCGACGATACTGCGCCTGCCGTCTTGGTAGGCCAGTTCTGAGGCTCGATATCCTGAGAACTGATGACCTTGCAGTTTGAGCACTGGTTGAAGACCGACTTGATTCCGGCAATCACGGCTGGCGAAATGGGATTGTCAAAGGTTATTTCCGCAGCGTTGACTGGCCCCCCATTTGCGTTCACTATAGCAGTGTCAGCCATCAGGCGGCCAAGCTCATTGTAAGACGGCGCAGAACCGCCGTACATTCCTTGGCCAAAACCTTCTCCTGTCGCCGTCTGGTCAGGCTGACCTGTGTTTACCCCAATTACTGGTATGTGGGCGGCGTTTGCCGCCGAGATCGAAGATGGAACGAGTGATGCTGCCACGCCAACCAGGATGATTGCACCCACCTTCTGGTTGATGCCCTGCTGAATACCCTGCTCTATGGTGCTGACAGTAGCCTGGCCGTTGAAAGTGGAAACAGTTATACCGGCGGCCTGCCCGGCGGCCTGGATCCCTTTTGTTATCTCAACAAGAGCATCTGACACGGTGTCGTGCTCGACAACCATCACTGTCTTTCCCTTCAGCTTCGCCGCATCTACTGAAGGACCTGGAGCTGTAAAAACAGGCTGCGAACTGTACTTGGCTATCTCAGCTTTGGCTTGCGATACAAGAGACGCCGACGATGCAGCTGTCGTACTAGAACCAGAACTCGATGCTGGAGCCTTAGAGGTCTGAGTATTCGTTGACGATGTGCCTGAGCTACCGCAAGCGGCAGCAACTAAAGACATAATTGACAGGCCCCCGATGACTGCCAGGGACGTTTTTCCAGAAGAATTCATTTCCCCCATCCTTTGCTTCGTAAATTTATAAGGTTCCCTATTGAAAGTGTTCTTACGGGCGATCTGTTACCGATTACTCTTGGGCGCCGAACCACCCACAATCAGCATTGCCGGAACCGGTGCTACCACTCCTTGAACTGGGAACAGAGTCACCTAAGGCGCAGCTGGCCTCGACTCACACCAAGAATTCCACGGGCAGACGTACATATTCGCCCTATCAATGCGTCTAGCTTTCCCCCCTCACGTGGACCCAAAGTTACATAACTATAACGCCGTTTCATCCGGGCATACAAAATGGCCACCGAAAATTCCTTCAGAGCGAAATCAGCTCAACAGATCCCCATTTTTTTCAAGTCCGACAGAGACGAAGTTGTAGCAAGGCTTGTGAAACTGACGAAAACACAGACAATTCCATATCTTCGAGGAAACTATGGTAAAAATCTTTCTAGTTCGCAGTGGAATTGATCTGCTGTCAACTTTTGGCACCAGGGGGAGGTCTGCATGGGGTTCTTCGAAGATTATCAGGGTTCTACGTTTGGTCTTAACTGGAAAGTCTCTCCGCGCAAATTTCAGGTCACAGTGGAGGAACACGTAAAGATACCGATGGCGGACGGCATCACGCTAGATGCCATCGTGTTTCGCCCTCGAGACGGAGGCAGGTTCCCCGCACTTCTTGGGTTCCATTGCTACCATCCCATGGCGCAAGTCGGGCCGATTAAGCCCACGGCAATTTCAACAGCACAGTGGCGCCATGCTGGCCAAGAGCGCACCAACGCGTCGCTTGAAGCCGGTGATCCTCGCTTTTTTGCCCAACGGGGCTATGTACACGTGATATGCAACGCGCGAGGCACTGGAGATTCGGAAGGCCTCTGGCATGCATTCGGTCCAACCGAGGTTGCCGACTGCTACCAAGTCATTGAGTGGATGGCGTCGCAACCTTGGTGTGACGGCAACGTCGGGATGTTTGGTGTATCCTACTTCGCACGAATCCAATATCTCGTGGCTCAACTCCAGCCTCCATCACTGAAGGCCTTGTTCTGCCCCTGGGCCGGCACCGATTACTATCGTGACACGATCTATCGCGGTGGAATACTTTCCTACAAGTGGCCCGTCGGCTGGAGTGAGACGTCACTTCACTACGCTCGCTGCAGGCCTTACAACCATACGCTTGCAGAGGTTGGTGAAGAACGATACCGGGAACTTCTCTTAGAAAGATTGGAAGACGAAGATATTCGTGCCGTTCCAGAACTCGTCAGGATCCTTGAGACTCCCCAACAGGGCGTCCACCCATTCGTAGTGGATCTGTTGCTACATCCCACGTGGGGCGAGTTCTGGAAAGTTCGGACCATCGACTACGACAAGATAAAGGTTCCCGCATATGCCGGTGCAGACTGGGGTATCTACGGTCATCACCTTTCTGGCGCTTTCCGGAGCTGGGAACGGCTCAAGACCCCTAAGAGAATGCTGATCGGCCCCCCATACTATCTCGACCGCCCCCTCTACCAGCTGCATTTTGAAGCATTGCGCTGGTTTGACCAATGGCTCAAGGGCATCGACACGAAAATCATGGAAAAGTCGCCTATTGAACTATTCATGATGGGAGCTGACACGTGGAAAACGGCCGACCAGTGGCCGCTGCCTGAAACCCAATTCACCCCCTTCTATCTCCATGAAGGGGGCATCCTTTCCGAACGAGAGCACTGGTCTTTCGAGGGAAGCGACTCTTTTGAAGATTCGCCCTGGATGCGTGGAGAACTCGTATATTCCACACCACCACTCGTGGAGGAGACCGAGATCGTTGGTCCGATCATGCTCAAACTTTACGGAGCTACCACAGATAATGACATCCACTGGAACGTCACCCTTCTAGCCATCGATCCGTCAGGCCACCACCAAGTCCTGACCAAGGGATGGCTCAAGGGGTCACACCGTGAATTAGACACGATCCAGTCCAAGCCTTGGGAACCTATATACACACACAGCAAGTCCGAACCACTGGACCCGGAGGAAATCTACGAATTTGCAGTAAAGATAATTCCAACAGCGTTCCGATTTGCCCGAGGATGGAGGATTGGAATTCGACTAAGCGGGGCTGATGCAGCCCCGCGAAACCCGCAAGAGCTTATGGGGGTCGGGAGCCTGACTCGTTCACGGGTTTCACGTGTCACTGTGTTCCACAACTCAGAACACCCTTCTTACTTGCTGCTTCCGATCACGGAAGGAAACAGGGTCAACACCTACTTTTCAGGAGGCCAATGGCCTGATCGTGGATAGATCGAGACTCTCGATCAACAGTGGAAGACCATAAGCACCAAAAATCGAATCAATCAACTCACTGACTACAAAGTCCAGGACGGGGGTCGAAGTTGGCTACACGCGATGACGTCAAGAAACTAGCGGAAAGTTGCAGGAACTGGGGACGTTGGGGACCCGATGACGAGCTCGGAACACTCAACTTTGTCACCCCAAAGACGATTGCCGCAGCAGCG
>DAHVKW010000041.1 GCA_027320695.1 Actinomycetota bacterium
TGATATATCGACCGATATGCTCTCTCCCGGTCAGTATGTCCATCATCCAATGGAGGAGCGCCTAAAGCATGTGCTGGAGTCAGCTCGTCCAGAGTTTGCGAGTCAGGTACGCCCTGGAGATATCGTCGTGGCTGGCCCTAACTTTGGATGCGGCTCATCTCGAGAGTCAGCCCCGCAGCATTTGAAAGACCTTGGCGTGGCCGCGGTGCTTGCCGACTCCTTGGCAAGGATATTTGCCAGGAATGCTATTGCCATTGGGCTGGTGGCTATCGCATGTCCAACTTTATCCGAAGTGGTTGAAGATGGCGACATCATCGATGTCGATGTTATATCTGGCCGCGTCAGCATTTTGGCGCGCAACATAACTTTGGATGCCGACAGCATTCCTGAACCGATGATTGACGTGCTCCGACACGGTGGAATTGAGCCCATGCTTTCCTTGATAGGAGCGGAGCAGGCACAAGGCGAGTAACGCACCAAAACAGCTGACGCAATGAGTCTGCTGTCGTTATTTCGACTATCCGTTCCGAAGCCGGCAACGCCTAATTGGCTGGGGGATATTCAGCCTAGTGCCGTAAGGAGTCAAGATATCTCCAAAGCCGGGATCGGCTCACGCCCGTCCGAAGGTTCGTCGCGCATGGCTCCATGATCAAAGCATCATGGGCGCTTCATACTTTCGGTGTTCTGCCTATTTCCTTAGCGATGCATGTTTCTCTGCAGCCTAAGGCAGGGAACAAAAAAATCCCGTTCTGAAATTGACTGACTGGTCAGTCCATGGATATAATATCTGTATCAGAGGGGTAAACGTATAGCGATCTAGTCCAAGTATGGGCGTCGCAGCTATCTAGCCAGTTCGATTTAAGTGGGGAATCAAAAAGCCAGAATTAAGCAAAGTTAGATCTTTTGTGGTGAGTGTCCGGAGTATCAGATTCTCAGGATCGCAATTGCTGGTTGGGGAAAATTGACAAGAGCCTGATCTGTGGGGCAGTGAAATGCAATTTTCCCGCATAGCAAAAAGGAGGAGTAGGCCAAATGCAAGAAAACAAGAAGTCAGTATCTCGGCCTCCCAAGGGGGGAAATCCTAGTTATTCGGGACTTATTTTCGATTGGGATCAAATCGACACTCCAATTTGCTCATTTGAACAGCCGGAAAAGATAATTCTAAATGATGAGACTCTTCGTGATGGACTTCAATCCCCATCTTGTCTGCAGCCGACGCTGGCCCAAAAACGAGACTTCCTGCGCCTTATGCCCGCCCTGGGAATTCATTCCGCGAACATCGGATATGCAGGCGCAAGCACCGCGGTGCTTGAAGATGTGATCATGCTGGCCGAGACTATTCGGTCCGAGAATCTGTCAATAGCGGCAAACTGTGCGGGGCGCACCCACATCGCGGACATAGATCCAGTAATTGAAGCGAGCCAGCGTTCCGGGCTTCCGATTGAGTCAACGATGTTTCTTGGGTCCAGCCCGATTAGGCAGCTTGTCGAGGGATGGGACTTGAAAGATATGGTCAAGACTGCCGCTAAAGCGGTCAGCTACGCCGTGAACCATGGGCTTGAGGTCATGTTTGTTACCGAAGACACTACCAGGGCACGCCCGGAGGATCTTTCACAGCTCTATCGTGCCGCCGCGGAAGCTGGAGCGACTCGCGTGTGCATTTCGGATACGGTTGGCTCGGCTACTCCGGTTGGCGTGCAACATCTAATCCGATTTATTCGCAAAGAATTGGATGATATAGGTTTTCCTGACATTGAGATCGATTTTCATGGCCATCGTGATCGCGGCCTCGATCTAATCAACAACCTTGCTGCGCTTTCCGCGGGCGCTACCAGGGTGCACGGCTGTGCGCTGGGAGTCGGCGAGCGTGTTGGCAACACGTCAATGGACACTTTGGTAGTCAACTTAGTCCTCAAGGGCTGGATGGATGCTGATCTGACAATGTTGCCGGTGTATTGCAGCCTGGCAAGCGAAATGACTGGTTTTCCAATCGTGAGGAACTACCCCGTCGTGGGAGATGACGCTTTTGCCACAAGTACGGGAGTTCATGCTGCGGCGGTAGCCAAAGCGTATGAAAAAGGAGAAGCCTGGCTTGCTGATCGCATCTATTCGTCTGTTCCTGCCGGGCTTGTAGGAAGGGAGCAACGAATATTGGTTGGTCCGATGAGCGGGAAATGGAATGCATTGTTCTGGCTTCGCCAACACGGTTATGGAGAGTCTCCAGATTTGGTGACTGCAATGTTGAATGCGGCAAAGCAATCTATGCATGTGTTGACTGACGAGGAAATAAATGTCGCATTGAGTTCCATAGTGGGGAACGTTAGCTCCAACCAGCATGAGGAGACACTGGTATGAAAAAAGAGGTCGTGACTACGATCGAAGCGAAGTCGGGAACGGTGGTCGCAAATGGCCATGAAGATGTCGCCAAGCGGCGCCTGGGCGGCGTTGAGTTGGCCGGAAAATCGGCAAAGCATGAATCGGCTGAGAATGTAACCCTTTATGAAGGCCTTCTTTCGGGCAATGAGGCTATTGCGTTAGCTACTTGGCACTCTGGGGCTGGCATGGCGGTCGGATACCCCGGTACCCCTAGCACCGAGACGCTGGAGTATTTAGCCAAAATTACGTCGGCCTCCGATATTTACGTCGAGTGGTCAACCAACGAGAAAGTGGCCATGGACGTGGCTATGGGTGCTTCGCTGGCTGGCGACCGAGTGTTGGTCACCACCAAGCATGTCGGTTTGAACGTGGCTATGGACTCTTTTATGACAAGTCCCTTTATCGGTGTCAATGGAGGGGTGGTGATCCTTGACGCCGACGACCCTGGTATGCATAGTTCGCAAAACGAGCAGGATAACCGTTATCTTGCTCGTTTTGCCGGCGTACCGATGCTGGAGCCCTCAGACAGTCAAGAAGCTTACGACTTTACCAGAGCAGCGTTTGAGCTTAGCGAAAAGTGGGATACGCCGGTAATGCTGCGCATGACGACCCGGGTTTCCCACTCGCGCTCAAAGGTCACCCCCAAGCCAGTCCGAAGCCCCAGAAAAGGGGAGTTTCACCGCGATCAGCGTAAATACGTCATGCTTCCCGGAAACGCCAGAGCGCGGCACGTATTTCATTTAGACCGCCTCGCAAAGATGGACGAGTGGGCCGAGGAGGTCTCCTACAACTCAGAGGAGATGCGCTCTTCGCAGGTCGGAGTTGTCACGTCGGGAATTTCCTACCAGTATGTTCGAGACGTAGTGCCCGAAGCAAGCGTTTTGAAACTCGGCCTCACATTTCCGGTTCCAAAGCAGAAACTGAGAAGCTTTGCCAGCAAAGTTGACAGACTTTTTGTAGTTGAGGAACTAGAACCCTACCTCAAGGACGAGATGGCCATCTTGGGTCTGGTCGCCGAGGGCGCCGAGTTTTTTCCGCGCAATGGCGAGCTGTCTCCTCGTCTGGTTCGTGAAGGCTTTCAGAAGGCCGGTGTGCTCGAAGCTCCTAAGGAACTGCCTCTTGCAGCCGGAACCCACTCGGTCCCAGAGGTAGGTCCCCGATTTCCTCTGCTGTGTTCAGGATGCTCCCATGCGACGCCGTTTTTTCTTTTAAGAAAGTTCGACGCTGTGGTAGCCGGTGACATAGGGTGCTACACCCTTGGAGCCACTGAGCCACTCGCTTCGATGGATACCTGTCTTTCTATGGGATCCAGCATTGGCATTGCGATCGGGCTTGCCAAGGCTGGAAGGACTGGAGGAAGACCGGTTGTCGCGGTGCTTGGGGATTCGACCTTTCTTCACGCTGGAATCCCTCCCCTTATCGACGCAGTTCATCGCGAAGCGAACATCACTGTCGTGGTGCTCGACAATGGGACTACGGCAATGACGGGTGGCCAACCTCATCCTGCAACGTCATCCGGCATTCGAGGCCAGTCCGCTCCGAAGGTGGATATACCGGCGATCTGCAGCGCAGTTGGAGTGAGCCAGGTTATTGTCGTTGATCCATATGACGTCGGTGCTACGAGCATGGCATTGCAGAACGCGATAGCCAGGGACGGGGTATCGGTAGTGATTACTGCCAGATCATGCGTCGAATCTCCGGTAAAGAGCAGAGGCCGGGTCTACCATATCGATACCAACCAATGCGATGGGTGCCAGCTATGTATGAACCTTGGCTGTCCTGCTCTGGGTTGGGACTTTAGCCTTGACGTCATGCCGAAGCGCATAACGATAGATGCTGCGCTCTGCTCTGGATGTACGGTTTGCGCCCAGATATGTCCGCAAGGCGCAATACTTTCCGCCGACTCAGAGACTAACGGCAACCACAAGACTCCAGCAACCCTGGCATCGGTCAACGATTCTGGTAAAAGGGGGTAGGTGTCTTGGCTTCTAATCAGACTGCGGGAAAAGTTATGACTAATGGAAATGGTGGCGAGAACATGGCGTCTGTCCGCTCAGGGAATTTGGTTTTGGGCGGTGTCGGAGGTCAGGGGATCATCACGGCAAGCAACACGATTTCATATGTGTGTATTGAGGCCGGTCTGAATGTAAAAAAGTCTGAAGTGCACGGGATGTCCCAAAGAGGTGGAGCGGTAGTAAGCCATCTTCGGTTTGGCGCAGAGGTGCACTCGGTAATTGTCGAACCGGGACAAGCAGAGTGGATTCTTGGATTCGAGTGGGAGGAAGGGCTTCGTTATCTCGAATACCTAAAGCCGGGGGGCGTGGCTTTTGTGAGCACCGAACGCCGTATTCCGCCATCGGCACAGGTAGACCGCCGCGGAGGAAAGATCAACTATCCGCTGGATTCTGAAGTTCCTGTTGGTGTGGTTCCCGTGGATACCTATCGAATCGTCGGCAAGGCAGCCTCCGAGCGGACAGCCAGTGCCCAGACTGTTCTCCTGGGAGCGCTTTCTGTGGAAATGGGATTGCCCGTGGAGCTTTGGCATAAGGCGATCGAGGCAACTGTTCCGCCAAAAACCATCAAAGCTAACCTGCTCAGCTTCGAAAACGGAAGAAGCTGGTATGAGGAGAGGAAGGGTGGCGCCACTGCTCGTCAGGGTGCCTCCTCGCATTCGGAAGACTATCCAAACAGATCAACCAATGGGAATAAAGCGGCTTCTTCCGGAATAAAAAAGCTGGGCAGCTCTTCCGAAGCCGTAATGTCGATATCTTCTTGGATGGGTGGGACACCGCGGGTCGAGATTACAAGAGCGTGGTGCAAAGGATGCAACATTTGTGTGTCGGTGTGCCCGGAGCGAGTCCTGTCTATTGATTCCCAGGAAATTGCAGTGGTGTCCGAGCCGGATCGGTGTACTGGCTGCGGGCTTTGCGCGCGCCTATGCCCGGACCTAGCGATAGACATATTGCTGGATGAAGCTGCAAATGACGAGCCCGTACAGAGTCTGGCTAAAAAGCTAGGAGATAACAGATGAAGCTGATGCAAGGAAATGAGGCGTGCGCGGCTGGGGCCATTGCTGCCGGTTGCCGGTTCTTTGGAGGTTATCCGATCTCCCCGTCGTCAGAAGTTGCTGAGGAAATGGCAAAACTCCTTCCTAAAAATGGTGGAGTTTTTCTGCAGGCCGAGGATGAAATGGCCTCGCTGGGAGCGGTGATTGGGGCTGCTTTAGGTGGCTCGAAGGCCATGACAGCGACATCGGGTCCTGGATTTTCCCTAATGCAGGAACATATAGGTTATGGATATCTCGCAGAGATACCTTGCGTTATAGTCGACGTCATGAGAGGCGGACCCAGCACGGGGCTGCCGACGGCGCCATCCCAGGGCGATGTCATGCAGGCGCAGTGGGGAACGCATGGAGACAGGGTCGCAATTGCGTTGGCTCCTTCGTCGGTACAGGAAGTTTACGACCTCATGATCCAGGCCTTTTCGTTGTCAGAATCTTTGCGCACTCCTGTGATTGTGCTTATGGACGAGGTTGTGGCGCACATGAGGGAGGGCGTAGACCTAACCGTGCCGGATAAGGCCTCCATAGCAAGGCGGCCCCTTCCAACTGAGCCGCCCGGCGTTTCCTTCGAGCCTTACAGATCCGGGGACGACCTTGTGCCCCATGTCCCAGACTTTGGAGTTGGCTACAGGTTCCACGTGACCGGGCTCATGCATGACGAGCGCGGCTTTCCTACCAGCAACACTGATGTTGCGGCTGCGCTGTTGGCAAGGCTCGAGAAAAAGGTTCATCTTGCCAAGGATCTTGTTGCACCCGAGAGCTATCTCATGGATGATGCCGATATTGCAATTGTTGCCTACGGAATAACTGGGCGAACCGCAAAAGCGGCGGTAGACGTGCTAAGGAGCAAAGGCAAAAAAGCTGGCCTGTTAAGGCCTCGTTTGCTTTGGCCTGTTCAAGATGAGATGCTCAAATCCGCACTCGCGAATGCCGAAGTCGTCGTGGTCGCAGAGATGAACAGAGGGCAGTGGGTAAGAGAAGTTGAGAGGATTGTCGCAGGGGACACTTGGATCTACCCATTGCTCAAAGCTGGTGGATCGATGATAACGACGGATGAAGTCGTTAGCCATGCTCTTTCCGCATCAGACCGTTCTTCTGCGGCTGACGGAGCCAGGAGTTCTAGACAAGATTTGCGCATCGGATAAAGGGACATTGTGGCGTCGCTTGACAAGAGCCGCCAGGTTTGTTGAAGAAGGGTGAGAAGATCATGAATGCAGAAGTGAAGGTAAAAGCGCCTACAAGAGCCCCGATGGTGGGCGCGGAGAAGAGGCTTCTCCGCCATGCCATGATGCCCCACATGCTGTGCCCAGGATGTGGCCATGGGATTGTTCTTGATGCGATGCTGGCTGTGCTCTCGGCGCGCTATGACAATCTGGACAATGTCGCATTTGTCGCTGGCATCGGCTGCTCCTCCAGGATCGTCGGATATATAGATGCATGTACATTGCACACTACCCACGGGCGGCCCCTTTCGTTTGCCACCGGGCTGAAACTTGCTCGCCCTGACCTCAACGTGATAGTTGTGACGGGTGACGGAGACGGAGTATCGATTGGGGGCAACCACCTAATTCATGCTGCACGCAGGAATATAGATATCACATGCGTTCTTCTGAACAATGAGATCTATGGCATGACTGGAGGCCAAGCGGCTCCAACTACTGTTCCAGGTGCTTACACTTCGACCACTCCGCAAGGTAACACCCAACATCCATTCGACGTATCAGAGCTTGTGAAGGCCGCTGGAGCCACTTTTGTGGCCAGAGCGTCGAGTTATAGGCCGCAAGTCGTAGGTGATATATTTGGTCAGGCACTGGATCACGTGGGGTTCTCGTTCCTCGAAGTTATGACTGATTGCACGGAGTATTTTGGACGGACTAACCGTTTTGGCGATGGGGCTGACATGCTCATGAGCCAGTCTCGCTACGATCCCTCGATTGATGCGGATCTGGCTAGCCGGGCAACCGTGGAGGAGCTGACGAATCCGCAGCCGGTCAGGCCAGTTCTTCCAAAGGGTATTTTGCACAGGTCGAGTCGTCTCACCTTGGAGGAGACCTTGAGCGTCAGCGGCGGCAGGTGCTCCAGCGCCAATGAAATAGAGGTCTTAGATGGTGATACAAGGAGGGGCTTCTGATGACCGCCGATTTTTCCAGAGTCGCAATAAGACTTACCGGTTCGGGGGGACAGGGAATTGCACTGGCAGCAACCGTTCTTGCTGAATCAGCGCTTAGCAACGGACTCCATGCCACGCTGATCCAGGAGCATGGACCTGAGGCTCGAGGTGGAGCTACCCGAGCAGATCTTTCGGTCTCGTGGTCTCCAATTCCAAATCCCCAGTTTCAGCTGCCGGATCTCTGCCTGGTCCTTTCGGACAAAGCATGGGATCGCTTCGCGAAGAATCTGGTTGGCCGAGACGATGTAGGCCTTGTGGCGGACAGGGAGAGAGTCACCATGGCTTCAACCGCCGACAATCAGGCTGGCGGGATTGTTGCGATGTCTTTTGAAGAAGCCGCCAAGGGCCGCATCGGTTCGAAGCTTGTAACAAATATGATCTGTGCCGCTGCGCTCGCCCGATTGTTGGAGGCAATCTCTTTGGACAGCCTTTCGGATGCGGCCGAACGGAGATCGCCCCTTGCCTTTAGAGAAAAGAACCGTGCTGCCGTCAAACTTGGATGGCAGATGATGGATGAGTACCTAGAAACCCACACTCTTCCATGGCGGGTTCCAGGCCGCGAGATCGGCAAATTAGCTAGTGGCGTCAGTGGCGACCGGGGTGCTAACACCTTGGAGGCGGGTGGCAGTGCGCTCACCGCTTGAAGGCATCAGGGTGCTAGATCTTTCGCAAGGAGCGGCGGGTCCGATTGCGGCCATGGTGCTTGGCGACTATGGCGCTGATGTCATAAAAGTCGATCCGCCGGGCGGAGAATGGGGACGAAAACTTGGCCCCCCATTCATCCAAGACCAGGCGGCTGCCTATTTGGGCATGAACAGGAATAAGCGATCCATAATCGTCGACCTCAAGCGCGCCTCGGGCCGACAGGTACTGGCCAGGTTGGCAGAAGTCTGTGATGTTGTCATCGAAAGCTTCAGGCCTGGAGTGCTGGACCGCTTAGGACTCTCTTACCAGGCTCTGGCTGCCGAAAGGCCTGAGATGATCTGGTGCTCTATTTCCGCCTTCGGCCAGGATGGGCCTTGGAGAGATAAGCCGGGTGTCGACGGGATCGTGCAGGCTGTGTCAGGAATAATGAGCGTGACCGGAGAGCCTGATGGTGCCCCGGTAAAAGTTGGGGTACCCGCTGCCGACACCGTTGGCGGTCTGGTCGCAGTCCAAGGAATCCTTTTGGCATTGCTGGTCCGCCAGGCTACCGGGCTGGGCCAAAGAGTCGATGCCTCTTTATTGGATTCGATGCTCATGTTTCAGACAGTCCCAATTTCGATGTTCCAAGCTAGCGGCAGGTCTCCCGGCCGACAGGGTAGTGCTGCTCCCTATGCCGCCCCAAATGAAGCGTTTCCAACTATGGACGGCCATATCATGGTCGCGGCCTATTGGCCGGACCGCTGGAGGAAGCTCACCGAAGCACTAGGCCGTCCTGAACTGGCCGACGATAGTCGTTTTTCAAGCATCGACCTCAGGGTGTCCAACCGTCAAGAACTCCATCGGGAGCTTTCCAATATTTTCCAGCAAGGTTCCACCGAGGAGTGGATTAAACGGCTTGAAGTCGCGGACGTGGTCTGTGCAAAGATATACGACTACGAGTCTTTGGCCAGAGAGGACCACCTTAACTCAGAGGATCGTTTTCCATCGCTTTATCACCCCATATTGGGGAAGATGCCCGGAGTGGGGATGCCCGCAAAATTGTCCTCCACACCAGCGCGTCCTCAAAGAGCAGCGCCGTTGCCTGGTGAGAACACTATCGAAATATTGACTGAGCTGGCCGGGGTTCCCATGGATTTGGTTGAGCGGTGGCTTTTGGACGGAGTAGTCGAGCAGCTTGAGCACGCGGATGGATAGCGCGAAAAAGTGGACCTTAGAAGGGGTTGGCCGCATTTAGGCCATGCCAATGCGAGGAAATAGGAGAGAAAGTGTGGAAAAGAGGATGGAGGTGGATGACATTTGAGCGAGTTGATTCAGTCGTCAGTTGATGAGGGCGTAGCAACCGTAACTTTGAACAGGCCGGACGCGTTGAATGCGCTTACTCCTGAAATGCTCACTGAGCTTATGGAGTTGTTTCAAGAGCTCGACAGGAATGTGCAGTGTCGCGAGATAGTGCTCGCAGGGCAACCGCGGGCCTTTTCGGTGGGCGCAGATCTAAAGGGCAGGGTGGCCGAATATGACTCCGGCGGAGCGCGGGATTTCCTCGGAGAGGTCGTAAGGGACCTCTTTTCTTCGATGGAGAAGATTTCAAAGCCGGTCATAGCTGCTCTGGCTGGATATGTCCTTGGTGGGGGGCTGGAATTGGCGCTTGCGTGTGATCTGCGTATCGCGGATTCGACCGCAAAGCTGGGATTTCCAGAGGCAAACGTAGGTAGCATGCCCGGCGCCGGTGGAACCCAGCGCCTGACCAGACTGGTTGGTCCGGCTATTGCAATGGAGCTGATGTTTGGCGGCGACCGCATCAGCGCAGATGAGGCATACAGGTTTGGATTAGTTAATAAAGTTGTGCCAGAAAATGAGGCCGTTATGGCCGCAGTGGATTTCGGGAAGAAGGTTGCCGCCAAAGCCCCGCTGTCTATCGACCGCATCAAGCGAAGCATATATGTGGCTCTAAGCTCCGATCTGGCCACCGGTCTTGAGTTCGAGCAGATCAGCCATGCATTCCTCCGCGGAACCGAGGACCGCGAAGAAGGGATGCGCGCTTTCGTAGAGAAGCGGCCTGCGAAATTCATAGGAAGGTGAAGGTGGAATATGGGAATTAAAGATCGCGTTGCCATAGTCACCGGCTCCGGTCAAGGAATTGGCGAGGGAATTGCCCGTTACCTGGCCTCCGCTGGCGCTTCGGTGGTACTGAACGATATAGACGAGCAGCGGGTTGCAGCGCTTTCCGACGAGATGAAGGCATCCGGATTGGATACGGGTTACTTCGTTGGCGATATATCGACAAAAGACGGGGCCACCGGGCTGGTCGACTATGCAAGGGACAATTACGGCAGGTTGGACATCTTGGTCAACAATGCCGGCATAGCCCGCGATAAGTGGCTGGTAAAGATGACCGAAGAGGATTGGGATGAGGTGATGAGGATCAACCTCAAGTCCCAGTTCCTTTGCACCCAAGCCGCGGTCAAGCCAATGATGGACGCCAATTACGGCCGGATAGTCAACATTGGATCGCGCGCTTGGTTAGGCGGGGCGGGACAGGCGAACTACTCCGCATCCAAAGGGGGTGTGGTGAGCTTTACCCGCACCCTCGCCCTTGAGTTCGCAAAATATCAGATTACCGCCAATGCCATAGCGCCGGGACTCGTGGACAGCCCCTTGTTCCGCACCCTTAGCCAGGAGAACCAGGACAGACTTACCAAGACGGTTCCAGTCGGACGCATTGGCGGCCCGGCGGATATAGGCCACGCTGTCGCCTTCTTTGCCGATGATGACTCTTGGTACATAACAGGTCAGGTGCTCTATGTGTGCGGAGGCCGAAGTGTTGGAGCATACTAGGCGCTCCTGCAGAGATGCAAGGGTCGCCAACAGTTGATAAGGAGAGATTTGTGGTAAATCTGGATGAAGCAGAGGTTTCGCCAAGGGCTGACAATTTCGTTATCGAAAATGGCAAAGTCCGTTTGCGGGCGAGTAAATGCGGGTCATGCGGCGCGGTGTTTTACCCGCCTCGAAGCATCTGCCCTGGAGATGGGACGAGTTCCATGGAAGACGCGCTACTTTCCAGCGCGGGAACTGTTTACACATTTACCGTTGCCAGACAGTCAACTCCTGAGTTCAGGACTCCATATGTTCTGGTCTATGTCGATTTTCCAGAAAATGTTCGAGTTCTCCTGCCTTTCGATGGCTCCGAGCCACCGTCGATAGGAGGCAAAGTGGAAATCGTAATGGCAAATGGCCCTAGACAAGAAAATGACGAACTTATTTCAATGCCTCACGCAAAGTTGGGTCTTTAAACCATTTCAGCGGCGATTTCATGAGCTGGAGTTTGGACCAATGAGTACCGTCGAGGCTGTGTTAGGTAGCAGTGAGAGTTGGGGAAGAGAGGATCTTCAATGGAAGACGTATATGTATTAGGCATTGGGATGACGCCTTTTGGCAAGCATCCGGACAAGTCACCCGCCGATCTTGGTGCGCAGGCAGTAAATCTAGCCCTATCCGATGCAGGAGTGGGTCGTGGAGACATAGGCGCTGCTTGGGTTGGACACGTATTCCAAGGAATGGCGATGGGCCAGCGTGCTCTGTATGCGGCAGGCATTTCTGGAATTCCTATCGATAACGTAGAAAATGCATGTTCATCTGGATCTACTGCAATTTGGGATGCCGCGCTGGCCCTCAGGGCTGGTGCATACGATATCGTTTTGGCATTGGGCGTCGAGCACATGACCACGGCGTTCAGAGGAGCGCTAGCTCCTGATCCAAGCGACATAGAGGCCCAGCTGGGGCTGACAATGCCGGGGATTTATGCCATGAGAGCTCAGCGCTACATGCTGCAATATGGAGTCGAACCACAAGATATCGCCCGGATAGCGGTGAAGAACAAGAGAAACGCAGCCATGAATCCGCTGTCGCATTTCAAAAAGGCGGTCACCTTGGAGGAAGTGATGCAGGGACGTCTGATCGCCGATCCCCTGCGCATGCACGAATGTGCTCCGATAAGCGATGGCGCGGCAGCTGTTGTCATGGTAACTAAATCCAAGCTCAAGCAGCTTGGGGGATCGAGGGCGATAAAGCTTGCAGCCAGCTCGCTCAGAAGCGGGCGCACCGAGGTGGGACTTGTCGACATGACAGTCGAGGACCTCACCTGGCGTACCGCGGAGGCAGCCTACGAGCAGGCGGGAGTTGGACCGGGCGAGATCGACTTCGCAGAGGTGCACGATTGCTTCTCAATCGCCGAGGCTTTGCGCGTCGAGGGTATGGGCCTGGTTCCACATGGAGAGTATGTCGCCAGGGTCGGAAAAGGGGAAATGGACCTAAACGGCATTTTGCCGGTCAATGGATCCGGAGGTCTCCTCGGCAAAGGCCATCCCTTGGGTGCCACTGGCGTAGCCCAGGTTGTTGAGCTGGTAAAACAACTCAGAGGTGACGCCGGCGAACGGCAGATCGAAAATGCCAAGATTGGCGTTGCGCACTGCAGGGGCGGCAAGGCCCAAGGCGTAGAAGGTACTGCATGTACCGTAAACATCCTGGTTGCATGAAAATGACGTCTGCCGCTGGAGTTAGCTCGGGACTGATTTCTCGAGAGGGCGAGCTCATTTCTGTCGACTGCTCGATCATCAGGGGCGGAACTTCCAAGGGAGTGTTTCTTTCCAGAGCCGCGCTGCCTGCGGATCAGGCCG
>DAHVKW010000042.1 GCA_027320695.1 Actinomycetota bacterium
GGAGTTGCCGCCCACTGGGGTTATAAAGAGGGGTCGTCCAAGGATGAGATTGTCTGGTTGAACAGAATCGTAGACTGGCAAAAGGAGACGCCCGATCCGGCTGAATTCCTTGAATCGCTGAGACTTGACTTGGAGATGGACGAAGTTTACGTCTTTTCACCAAGAGGCAAGGTGATCAGGCTTCCTGCCGGCGCGACGCCAATCGACTTCGCCTACTCCATCCACACCGAGGTTGGCCACCGGTGTATAGGAGCAAAGGTCAACCAAAGGCTCGTGCCCCTTGACTCCAAGCTCAAGAGCGGCGATACGGTTGAGATCTTTACTTCAAAGGTTCAAAATGCCGGGCCGTCTCGGGACTGGCTCAAGCTTGTAGTGACTCCGCGCGCTAGAAACAAGATACGGCAATGGTTTTCTAGAGAGCGCAGAGAGGATGCGATCGAATCAGGCAAGGATGAGCTCACCAAGGCGATGCGCAAGGAAAATCTTCCTTTGCAAAAACTTTCAACTTCCGAGCCGATAGCTCACATCTCAGAGGCGCTGGGCTATTCGGATCTAGAGTCTCTATACGCGGCCATTGGCCAGGGGCATGTCAGCGCCAAAGCTGTCGCCCAAAGGCTGGTTAGGGAACTTAGAGTCGGCGAGGGAGATGAGCAGCTTCCTTCGACTGTCACCACCTCGAGGTCGTTCCATCGAAAGCGGAAAGGAGCTGGCGTATACGTCGAGGGACTTGATGACGTGATGATCAGACTATCAAAATGCTGCTCGCCGGTGCCCGGCGATGATATAACTGGGTTCGTCACGAGAGGAAGGGGCGTATCGGTACATAGGACTGACTGTACCAATGCGGTCTCACTCGCTTCTTCTGATGAGGATCGCCTTATCGAGGTGGAGTGGGATAGAGACACTACCGGAATCTTCGCGGCAACTGTCGAAATCAAGGCCTTGGACAGGTCGCATCTGCTTGCAGATGTGACTCGCGTGCTTTCTGAGCATCACCTCAATATCCTTTCCAGTTCCTCGCAGGCTGGCGGGGATAGAGTATCGCGTATGCGCTTCGAGTTCGAATTGGCTGATCCGGGCCATCTCGATTCGGTATTGGCCTCTATAAAGCGGCTTGACTCTGTATTCGACGCTTACAGGGTGCTTCCTGCCAAGAGTAGGTAGCCGGGGAGGTTGCCGCTTGTAAGCTTGCGGCGGAATTAATGCCTCTTCATCTGTTTGAAAGATGCTGGATTGGCTTTAGGCTCAATTCGAGATTGTGGCAGCACATTGCATTAATCGTCATGTTTGAACTGTTTGGCTCTGGGAGTTTTTATGGAATCGAAGCCCGTCATTAATAAAACTTCGGGAATCGAAGCTAGGGGTCTTCGAAATCGGTATGTAGGTTCGCTTTCGGGTCGCGATATTGGAGAACAAGTTCGCGTATGCGGATGGGTTGCCCGGATTAGAGAGCACGGGGAGCACCTTGTTTTCGTCGACGTCCGAGACTACAGCGGAATCATCCAGGTGGTCGCCCATTCGTCGGTCGACCTGAAAGCCGAGTACGTGGTGAAGGTTGAAGGACTAGTTTCGCAACGTCCTGCAGGAACCGTGAATTCAGATCTTGCCACGGGTGAAATTGAACTGACTGACACCATAATTAGCGTCCTTTCATCGGCGGAGCCGCCTCCGTTTTCAATTCAGGACAGAGTTGAAGTGGACGAGGCGACACGCTTGAAGTTTCGTTACATTGATCTTCGTAGAGACAAGATGCAGCATCATCTCAGAGTCCGTTCAAAGATCAACTCCGCTATACGCGCATCGATGGAGCGGCAGGGGTTCACCGAGATCGAGACGCCGCTGCTGTGGACTCCCACGCCGGAGGGCGCCAGGGAGTTCATCGTTCCGTCGCGGCTTCATCCAGGTGCCACCTACGTTCTTCCGCAGTCTCCCCAAATTGCAAAACAGCTGTTGATGGTGGCAGGATTTGACCGCTACTACCAAATTGCCCGATGTCTGCGAGACGAGGACTTGCGAGCGGACCGCCAGTTTGAATTTACCCAACTTGACCTGGAGGCATCCTTTGTAACTCAAAGAGACATTATGGATTTCATTTCCGATGCCGTCATCTCGGCGTCAAAGGCTGCAGGAACTGTCGCTAGCGGCGAAATTGCGGAAATCACTTGGAAGGAAGCGATGGATCGCTTCGGAAGCGACAAGCCGGATATGCGTTTTGGAAACGAGCTGGTTGATGTTACAGCCGTATTTTCAAGTACTGCAGTCCGCGCTCTCAGCGCACCCTGTCTAAAGGCCCTCGCCGTTCCGAATCCATCTTCCTTGACGAGGTCGAAGCTGGATGGCCTGGTGGATAGGGCCAAAGGGCTTGGTGCAAAGGGACTCTTATGGCTGAGGGCCGTCGCAGGAGCAGATGGACTTCACTTCGATTCGCCGGTATCGAAATTCCTCACCGCTGAAGAGTCAACGGGTTTGTTGGACGTTATGCAAATTTCGGATGGCGATATAGTGCTCATTGTTGGAGATGAATGGGAGAAGGCCTGCCAGGTGCTCGGTCAAATACGGCTTGATCTGGGCAGGAGTCAGGCAGATCCCAATGAACTCAAGTATGTGTGGGTAGTCGATTTTCCGTTGTTTGAAGGCATCGATGAGCAAGGCAGGCTGATTTCCGCGCACCATCCATTCACCATGCCGAATGAGGACGATTTTTCCAAGCTCGAAAGCGATCCGTTGTCGGTGAGGTCGCAATCCTACGATCTGGTTCTCAACGGCTGGGAGCTTGGATCGGGCAGTATTCGAATTCACAGTGGTGACATCCAGTCAAAGGTGTTCGCTTCCCTTGGCATAAGTGAAGAAGAGGCGCGCAGCAGGTTTGGTTTTCTATTGGAGGCGTTCAAGTACGGGGCCCCGCCGCATGGCGGATTCGCATTCGGCATTGACCGTTTGACCGCGTTGCTAGTGGGAGAGGACAACATCAGAGAGGTTATTGCTTTCCCGAAGACCCAGTCTGGAGCTGATGTCATGACTGGAGCGCCAAAGGAGATCGACGCTAAAATTTGGGATCTGCTTGGACTATCGGTAAATGTTCCAAGGAAAGATCTTTCATAGCTGCGACCTAGAGTGCAAAGGGAGGGGCATGTCTTTCAAATCGAGCGGG
Organism: Actinomycetota bacterium; assembly: GCA_027320695.1. Classification (GTDB taxonomy): domain Bacteria; phylum Actinomycetota; class Acidimicrobiia; order Acidimicrobiales; family Acidimicrobiaceae; genus SCQM01. The sequence goes on from DAHVKW010000042.1 coordinate 3,152, forward strand.
TCGATATTTGAGGAACCTGCCAAGAAGCCTGAGCAACCGCTGGCCGCAAGGTTGCGCCCAAAATCTCTGGAGGAGATTATTGGCCACGAAGAATACCTGAGGGCTGATGGACTTATCGGTTCAATGGTGGCCTCAAAGCGACTGTCCTCTTTGCTGTTCTCAGGGCCTCCGGGCGTGGGCAAAACGTCGATAGCGAGAGTTGTCGCCTCCCAAACAGGTTGTCGCTTTGTTCCTCTTGTCGCGACTTCGCTCGGTATAAAGGAAATCAAGGCGGCTTCTGTTGACGCGGAGAGGTCCTATCAGATCCAAGGCATCAATACTGTGATATTTATCGATGAGATTCACAGGCTGACAAAGATCCAGAGCGATGCCCTGCTTTTTCCAGTAGAGGAGGGCACGTTTATCCTTATCGGGGCGACCACGGAGAATCCATGGATGGAGGTAAGCCCTGCGCTGTTGTCGCGATTCCTGGTAGTTGAACTCTTACCAGTAGGTCATGCCGAGGTTTCTGAAGTCCTGGATCGGGCAATGAGCCTGACCGGCGCGGCTCTGGTGGGCGGCGCGGCTGATTTGATCCAGAGCACGTGCGGCGGCGATCTGCGAAGCGTTCTTAATACGTTCGAGGGTGCCCTTGCATTGGCTTCACGGCGAGGGCGCAATGGGAAAATCGAGATCAGCGAGGAAGACATACGGTCGATCAGAAAAACGATCTCGAATGGCCTTTCCGTTTCCGAACATTACGAGATGACATCCGCGCTAATAAAATCTATGCGGGCGTCTGACGTGAACGCGGCACTCTACTGGTTGGCCCGCTTGCTTGTGAGTGGCGAGGATCCCCGGTTTGTTGCGCGAAGGCTGCTAATCTTTGCTTCTGAGGATATCGGGTTGGCTGACTCCAATGCGCTGGCGGTTGCTCACGCGGCTATGGGCGCAACAGAACGAATTGGCATGCCGGAGGTTCGCATCAACCTTGGGCACTGTGTGGCATATCTGGCTTTCGCTCCTAAGTCAAAAGCCAGTTATGAAGCGATTGACAGGGCCATTCACGTTGCCGGACGTACTATGGGCTGGCCGGTTCCAGAACACTTACGGGGAGTGGTCAGTGAAATCGAGGTTACCCGCGGGAAGAGCCGGGCGGCACGTGAGATCCAGAGTGGTTTTCCCAAGGGATTAGCCGAGGTTGAATTTTTCAAGCTGAATCATTTAGACGAGTCGGCTGAGTAGAAGAGGAGGTTTCGGGTGACTTTTGCGCAAATAGTTGACCTGGTGGTTACGGTTCTCTTGGTGGTGCTTCTGATTATGACTGGATTGCTTATTTCCCAAGCCAGGTCTGCTGTTAGATCCTTGGAGCGGATATCCGGGGAGCTCCAGGCGGAGATGACAAAGCTGGTTCGCGAGGTTTCAGGTCTCGTCGACGATGCGGAGAATGATGTCAACAAATTTGAGACGCTGCTGGATGCCGCGAGCGCCGTTACCAGTTCGATGGGGGGAGCCTCCAGGCTGGCATACAATGCAGTAGCTACTCCGGTGGTCAAGGTACAGGCGCTTCGGGCCGGGGCAGCTAAGTTGATCACGGTTTTCAAGTCGCAGCCTGCCAAAGGTAAAGGTGGCAGATAGTGCTCAAAAGGCTGCGGTGGTTCATATCGGGGACTGGCGTTGGAATTGGTGTTAGCGTCTGGGCTCACAAAAAAATTAAAGCGAAAGTTCAGCAATTTACCCCTTTGGCGGTCGCTAAGACTGCGGTCGATTCAGCCACCCAAGTAATGGAGAAGTTGAAAATAGCGATCGGAGACGCACGGATCGAGGTGGCGGCAACCGAGTCCGCGCTTAGGGACGAGATGGGCTTGGATCCCAAGAGAAGATCCCAGGCCCAGTAGTGGAAAAGCCAAAAGCCTGGCGAAACAATATAGGCTGGCCTAGAAATGAAATCTGACGAGCTTCGCAAAGCATTTACAGAATTTTTCACCGATAGAGGCCATGTCTTGGTTCCGTCGGCGTCTCTAATACCTCATGATCCCACGATCCTGTTCACTGTGGCCGGGATGGTGCCATTCAAGCCGTATTTTTTAGGCGCGGAGGTGCCGCCCTTTAAAAGGGCCACTTCTGTGCAGAAATGCATGCGGGCTGGCGGGAAGCACAACGATCTGGATCAGATTGGCCGAACCGCACGGCATCTCACCTTTTTTGAGATGCTGGGAAACTTCTCATTTGGGGACTATTTCAAAGAGGAAGCAATTCCCATGGCATGGGAGCTAGTTACCGAAGTTCTCGGCCTTGATCCCGACCGTATCTGGATCACCGTTCACCTTGAAGACGATGAAGGCGAGGCGATCTGGCGGGACTCGGTTGGCGTAAACCCGGCGCGAATTCAGCGTATGGACGAGGACAACTGGTGGCAAATGGGCGAAGTGGGACCTTGCGGGCCGTGTTCGGAGATCTATTTCGACAAGGGTCCGGCATATGGCGCTGATGGGGGGCCCGCCTATGGATCGGACGAGCGTTTTCTCGAGATCTGGAACCTTGTGTTCATGCAGTTTAACCGCCAGGCGGATCAGAGTCTGGAGCCCCTTCCCAAGCCGTCGATCGATACCGGCGCCGGCCTGGAGAGAATACTCCCTATTTTGCAGGGTGAAAGTTCTGTGTATGACACGGATGCGGTCAGGCCCATTCTGGAGGTTGCTTCCGAGGTGACTAAAACCAAGTATGGCAAGTCGGATGCCAGTGATACTGCGCTGCGCATTATGGCCGATCATGCCCGGTCGATGTCTTTCCTCGTAGCCGATGGCGTCTATCCTTCAAATGAGGGCCGTGGCTATGTGCTGCGAAGGATCATTAGACGCGCAGCGCTCCGGTCATTTAGTCTTGGTGTCGAGAAGTCAGTCACGCCTCAGCTGGTAGAATCGGTCGTTTCTGTCATGGGGCAGGCCTACCCTGAGTTGACGGAGAACAAGGATTTTATTATTTCAGTAATCGCGCGTGAAGAGGAGCGATTCCGAAACACCCTGAAGTCGGGGAACGTTTTGCTCGACCAAGAGCTCGAGACAAATGCTTTGGTATCGGGTGAGGCGGCCTTTAAGCTGCACGATACGTATGGATTCCCCATAGAGCTGACTGAGGAGATCGCGGCAGACCGCGGTGTGGGCGTGGACAGGCATGGCTTTGACTCCCAGATGAAGATTCAGAAGGAGCGGGCGCGTGCAGCTGGCAAAGAAGGAGGCCTGGATCCTGAGCTGGCTGAGCAATACCGTGAAATTCTCGAACAGTTCGGGACAACCAATTTTTCTGGTTATGATCGGGTGTCGGATACCGGCCGCCTGGTGGGAATTGTCGATAGGACAAAATCTGGCGAGGTCGAGCTTTTCTTTGACCGCACTCCTTTCTATGCGGAAAGCGGGGGTCAGGCTGGAGATACCGGACAGATCACATCGGATGGCGCCACCATTAAGGTACTCGACACCACCTTTGCACTGCCTGGACTGATCAGACATCGGGCGAAGGTAGTTTCTGGGTCGGTCGCTCTTGGCCAGATGGCAGATTTGGAGATCGATACTGAACGCAGAGCTGCCATAATGCGCAATCACACTGCAACCCACCTTTTGCACTGGGCATTGCGGGAGGTATTGGGAGATCATGTCAAACAGCAGGGCAGCTTGGTCGCTCCTGATCGCTTACGGTTCGATTTCTCGCACTGGGCTCCCGTGTCCGACGAGCAGCTGTCAGCCGCTGAGAACCTTGTCAACAGGGAAATCCTTTCTAATCAGGAGGTCACTGTAGAAAAGACGTCAAAGTCTGAGGCTCTCGAAAAAGGAGCGTTAGCTTTTTTCGGCGATAAATATGGCGATGAGGTAAGAATGGTCCGGGCAGGGGCCAAGTCCCTGGAGCTCTGCGGCGGAACGCACGTTGCCAACCTTGCGGCGATAGGTCCGGTGGCGGTCTTGTCAGAGAGTTCCATCGGGGCAAACACAAGGCGAATCGAAGCCGTGACTGGTCTTGTCGCTATAGAGCATTTCATGGCGACCAATAAGATTCTCAAAAATGCAGCTGAAGCACTTCGCGCAACTCCTGATGAGCTGATTGCCAAAATCGAGGCACTAAAGGAGCGCGAGGGCGAGCTTTCGAGCCAGGTCAGGGCGTTGCAGGCAAGGGAGCTTGCCGCTATATCAAGTGAGCTCGTCAAGGAAGCGAAAAAGGGGCGAATTCTGGCGAGACGCGATGGGATGAGTCCTGATCTCATGCGCGAGCTAACCTTACTCGCGAGGTCCAGCCAGGGAATCGATGCAGTCGTGTTGATCGGTTCCCCAGACGGCGAAAAGGCATCCATCGTCGCTGCAGTGAATCAAGACAGTGGTCTTGTGGCGTCCGATCTTCTGAGGCAGGCTGCAATCCTGCTTGGCGGGGGCACCGGTAGACAGACGGAGTTCGCCCAGGCCGGAGGCAAGAATGTAGCCAAGATTGGTGAAGCGTACATGGCTATCGAGTCGCTACTCTTCGGGGGAGAATAAGCGGCAAGTGCGATTTGTCGGTTTGGATTATGGTCGCAAGAGGATAGGGGTTGCGGTCTCCGACTCCCAGGGACGAGTAGCATTGCCGGTGCAGTCGTTTGTAAGGAGCAAGGATCAAAAAGGTGATATCCGCAAGCTGGCCAACTTGATCAAAGACTATGAACCAGCCAAGATCATCGCTGGGAATCCGGTTGGATTGTCAGGTTTCGCAGGCGCGAGTACGCAGGCTGTGCAGCAGTTTTTGTCTGAGTTGTCGCGCGAGGTGGAGGTGGAGATTGTGCTCCACGATGAAAGATTCAGTACCTCGGAAGCTTCTAAGCGGCTACGGGAGGCAAACATGTCCGCCAAGGCCCAGCGTTCGGTCATTGACGCTTCGGCCGCCGCAGTGATTCTCCAGAGTTGGCTGGACTCCAGGTTGGCAAAGCCGTGACTTTCAATCGCGTCGACCTTAATAAATTAGCACCGGGCGGTCAAGACCTGCCTGGTTGGCGACCGAGCCGAGCGGAGTTGAGACGTCGGCGGCGCAATAGGGGACGATGGTTCCTTTCTAGCCTCGTAATCCTGCTGCTTCTCGCCGTGCTTACTCCTTACGGTTATTACCGGTCGCAGGTAGACGGCGGATCGTCAAAAATATCGGTTACGGTTTCTGCGAGCCCCGGGGAGGGATTGGGTCAATTTGCAGGAGATTTGGCTTCCAAAGGAGTTATCGGATCCACTCTCGTATTCAGAATTTGGCTACGGACGCAGCCGTCGGTGGTGTTGCAAGCTGGGACTTATACCTTCAAAAAGGACGATTCGTATTCTCGCGTTGTAGCTACCCTGGAAAAGGGACCGGCGCTTGACAAGCTCGTCATTCCTGACGGACTCACTCTGAGCCAGATTGCGGCGAAGGTCGGCGAACTGCCTCAGCACAGTGCCGCGCATTTTCTACAGGTCGCAAATTCCGGTCAGGTTCGCTCGCCATTCGAGCCGACTTCAGTAAGCTCGCTCGAAGGCCTTCTCTATCCCGATACTTATAGTTTCGACCCGTCGACCTCCGATAAAAGCATTTTGCAAATGATGGTCAATGCTTTTGTGACCCATGCGCTCAGTCTCGGACTGACTCCACAAACGAAGAGCCAAGGTCTAGATGCATATCAGCTGGTGATTTTGGCCTCAATAGTTGAGAAAGAGGCTGTCTATCCTGGCGATGCCGCCAAAGTGGCCCGAGTGATCCTCAATCGGCTTGCCCAGAAAATGAAGCTTCAGCTTGATTCGACGGTGATTTATGGTCTTGGTAACACCGTCACCCACCTATCTCTTGCTGATCTCCAAGTAAAGTCGCCTTACAACACCTATCTCATTAGTGGCCTTCCGCCGACTCCGATCTCGTTGCCTTCACAGGCCGTGCTCCAGGCTTCGCTAAATCCAGCTTCTGGGAACTGGCTGTACTACGTGGTTGTAAATAAGAACGGAGCTGAGGCATTTTCGACAACCTATGCGGGTCAGTTGGCAAATGAGAGATTAGCCAGTAGCAATGGGCTGGGTTAGGCATGCTGACGTGCTCGGGCGCTGGCTCGGATAAGGTTGAGCATCGCTGGACCGCAGATTTAGACGGCCAAGAAATTCTGGTGTCAACTTGCATGCCTTCCGCGGGAAAATCCTTGGAATTCCGTGCGACGGGTTTGTCAGGCTTTCAGGAGCTTCTGTATGTTGAAGGGACCGATTTCAAAGGAGGACGCTATGAGCTACCATTTGCCTGAGCAATCTGCTGCGACGGTATATGGAGACCGGCTTATGATTCACCAGCGGTCGATGAGTGTTTTTCCGTGGCCAACCGGCGTTACGAAAGTGTTTGCGGTCATTGGAGATCCCATTGACCATTCACTTTCGCCAGTGCTATTAAATGCGGCATTCACCGCGGCAAAGCTGGATGCGGTCTTTGTGGCTCTGAAGGTCACCCGGGAGCACCTGGAGAGTGCTTCCTACGGAATACGTTCCACGGGAATTGCTGGTCTGTCTGTGACTATGCCCCATAAGGAGAGCATCATTGGTCATCTTGACCGGGTAACAGAGCGTGCCCGGAGGCTGAACTCGGTCAATTGCGTCTTTTGGGACGATGGTGAGCTTGTCGGCGATTCCACCGATGGCCCCGCTCTGGTCTCTTCCCTTGAGTCAGACCTCACGGAGAGCATTGCCGGTAAATCGGTGATGATCATAGGGACAGGCGGCGCCGCGCGGGCAATAGTGCTCTCTCTGGAAGAGGCCGGTGTAAGCGAGATCGTGGTAGTTGGCAGACGTGATGAAGCGGTTTCCAAAGTTGTGGCGCTGGGCCGGCCTGTAGCTCGTGCGGGTACAGTCCAGGATGCCAGGAATGTCGATATCATTATCAATGCCACAAGTGTTGGGATGGCCGAGACCAACGGTGAGGGACGAAGCCCGATTCCGGCTGAACTCATCGAGAGCAGGCACTTTGTTTGCGATATTGTTTATTATCCCGCGATGACTCCGCTGTTGGCGGATGCACGGGCGGCCGGCGCGAGGTATTCCAACGGTATCGGAATGCTGGCTCATCAAGCGGCCAGGGCGTTTTGGATATGGACGGGACACGAGCCTCCGCTTGACGTGATGCTACATGTAGTTCACTCGCGCGGCCATTAGCAACCTGCGGGAGTCCCTAAGGGCGGACTGACGCCGCTGACCAAGAGACTTGCAATGAATCACGTCCAGCGTGGAAATGCCAAGAGGCACTGGGCGAAAGAATCCCTTAGTAGGGGCTTTTCCGAGCGGGAACGCGGCCACGGCACGCAAACCGCGTCAGAGTAAATAAAGGGATGCCCGGTATCGGCATTGCTCGACCCACGCGATCTGGTCAAATGGAACCGCCCGGCGAGGACCCGTTCAGCGGGTGGCATTGCCGGGCGCAGCTATCGGACTGATTCCCATGCCGACCAGATACATATCTGCCGGGCATGCGCGTTAAGCTTCGAGAGCGAAGCAGTGGCGGCAGTGCGGCTACTCGTGCGGCTCCTCTTCGAGCATCTTCTTTGCCTGGTCGATCGTCATATCATGCGAAGGAACGAGGAGATCTGACGCTCTAAGGTCGCTCGCAGGGAGTTCCTTGCCGACCGCGTGAATAAGCTTAATGAGCTCGTCTATAGATTTGGCGAAAGTATCCGGATCGTTCTGGGTAATTGCATTATCGAGCGCCTCGTCCAGGCTGTCTAGCGCCGGTTTCACCGAAACGGGAACTTCGTAGAGCGAATCGCCGGTGATCCTGATAACCATGGTATCAGTGCTGCCAGCAGCGACGCCCTTTTGAGGCGCTGATGATCCAGCACCAATTCCCATCTGCGCTTTCATCGCTTCGAGCTGGTAATCCACATTCGAATCTGTGGATCCTGCGCTGAGCTTAGCTTCGATATCATCGTGCGCCGCCGAACCGATGGCCAGATTATCGAGGACTCCGGAATCGGCGAGTTCGCTGACGGCAGCTGCCCTTGCTTGGAGCCCAGTTATCTTGTCCTGGGCGCGGTCGATCATCATGGAGACGTCGGTCATATTCTCAGAAAGTCCGGTCAGGCCTTCCATTGCATTGGTGGATGCCTTGGCGGCCGTATACTGAGCCTTCATAGTGTCTTTCTGAGACCTGAAGAGTTCAAGTTTGGCCTGGAGCTGTTGTCCGGTGCCTTCGAGAGATTGCTCTTGCGTCTTTAGCTGTTCAATCTGCGGAGTCAGCTGGTCAATCTGGCTCTTCACCGTGGTGGCCCTGGTCAGCGCAGTCCGTGCCAAATCTTCCTGCCCCTGTTGGAGTGCTTGACGAGCCTGACCTTGGAGCTTGTCGTATTGTGCGCTCAATGTGGCCTGCTGCGCCTCCAGGCGCTTCTGTGAAGTAAGTACGTCGGCGATGGATCTCCTTACCTGTTGGAGGTTTTCCAGCATCTTTTGATAGGACAGATCGAGCGCCTGGGTAGGATCTTCAGCTTTGTTAAGGGCAGCGTTGGCCTTCTGTTGAAAGACCTGTGACATTCTTTTGAAAAGACTCATCGAAATTGCTCCTGACCTAAAAGCTGGGGTAAAAGGGTTAGGTTTAATGTAGCGCTAAAATCTAAGTTTTGCATGTGCAGATATTGACAACTTCTTCATACGGCTCCTCCGAAGCTGTATGAATGGGCAGCATCACTAGATTCATGTAACAGATATGTACAGCGCACAGTATTTAATTGTAGAGGAGCGTCGATGCCGATAGACAGGTCCAGGAGTTGGACCAAGACGCTTCTTCATTTTGATTTCACATTATTTCTTGTGACAGTGTCAATCGCCTTTCTTGGCGTGGTCATGATCTACTCCGCAACGAGGGAAAAGCTGTCTCTGGCCGGCCTAAGTCCGTATTCATACCTTGAACGGCAGGCCATTTATGTTGTTATTGGCGTCATCGTGATGTTTGTGCTGGTCACGATCGATTATCATCAGCTTGGAAGTCTCGGATTCGTGTTTTACGGCGGGGTCGTTCTGGCTCTGCTTGCTGTACTTACCTCGATCGGCAAAAGAGCGCTGGGTTCGCAGCGATGGTTTCAGATAGGTCCGCTTCAGCTTCAGCCGTCTGAATTCGCGGCACTCGCGATAATATTGGCGATTGCCGTCTTTCTGCAGGCTCACGATGAAGACGAGATAACGACGTCCCTTATCGTGAAGATTCTTCTCCTTGCCGGCGTGCCTATGCTTTTGGTGGTCAAACAACCGGATATTGGAACTGCGCTTATCATGGGCGTTGTGCTCTTGACAATGCTGGTGCTGGCCAGGGTGTCGTTTGTTTGGATTTCAGTTCTGATTGTTGCCGGAGCGG
>DAHVKW010000043.1 GCA_027320695.1 Actinomycetota bacterium
CACACCAAAGACCTTAGCACCTGATCAGAGAAAATGCAAGTGTCGATAACATCTCACAAGATATTAGGACACTACATTCACGATCTAGAGAATCCCCAACTCAACTGCCAGCACTTGTGCAAATCAGACAACCCAGAATTGCCTAAATCCCAGTATAACTAAGATACTTTAGGGAGAATCTGCGAAAGACGGGTTGAGCGGGTGCAAAATCGGGCGATCGCACTCGCACCCGCTCACGCGAAAACTGCTCCAAAGCCATCTGCAAATTTGCCTGTTGAGATCCCAACCCAACTGTCATTGTCTCGCTTGACTTAGCTGTGCGCCACAGGCAATAAAATCATTCAGCTTGTCAAACCAGCATCTGAGTTGGCGCTGGCGATGCAGCGGCTAAAACGGGCTAAGTAGTCATCGCAGGTTTGTCAGCCCTTTCTTGCTCACGGCTTGTAGACCTCGCTTATCCGCTCATCGTAGAGGGCCCTGTGCGCCTCTTCCAGCGGTATAGCACCTAGCGGAGCCAGTTCTCCCAGAACAAGAGATAGAAAATGGTCGCAAAGGGCGGGATTGCGCGCAAAGACAGGTCCGTGCATATAGGTCCCAATGGCCCTTCCCAAGACAGCACCGTCCGACCTACCCTCAAAATTGTTACCATTCCCCACGAGGACGCCGCCAAGAGGGACTGCGCCTGGAAGCAACTCGGTTACTCCTTGATGGTTTTCATAGCCTGTCAAGAGAGGCAGTCCGGCTAAGCTGCCAACTGGTTCGACGATCAACTCCCCCACACTTCTTGGCCCGTCAAATCTATGAGTCCTGCAGGAAAATAGCCCGATTCCAGCCTGCGGCTTTAGATTGGGCCCAATGAACGATTCTCCGAGGATCTGAAAGCCGGCACAGACAGCCAGCAAACCGGCACCACTTTCCAACGCGCGTTCAACAACGGCATCAACTCGAAGTAGTTCTGCTGCTTTGGATTGCGGCCCGTCCTCCCCCCCGCCGACGAAGTAAAAATCTCCGCCGGATGGGATACCATCTTTCAAGCCAGCATTTATCAGCTCAACCTGATAGCCGCGAAGAGCCAAGCGCTTGCTTGCGACAATTGCGTTCCCAGAATCCCCATAGGTGCCCAGAAGATCCGGAAGTACAGAGACAACTCTGATCGTATCGCTCATCGAAGAATCCGATCGGCAAGCCTTCGGATCTCAGTCAGAACTGGCTGATCCTTGTTTTTCAACTGCCTGCGCAAAGCCTGAAAACTGGTGTAATTGCCCACGAATGACACCTCGCCGCAACGGCAGGATCTGATTGCCTCCAGCGGGTCTTTGACAACTCTGTGAGAAATTCCAGCATAATGGAGCCGTACCGACAGATCAAAGGCACGCTCCCCGGACGCGAAGACCTCCCTGCCAAAGAGCTGCTCGAATGGCACATCCCAAAGCCAAGAAGGATCCCGCCCATCCGCTATCTGCGCATTTATCGCCACCACGACAGACGGGTCATTGCCAACCATGTCGAATACCTCAACCCAGCCTGCTGGATTCTTTGACAAGAGCATCCTTACGCTGTGGCCGTCGATGTTGACCCTTTTGTACCGACCTGCAACCTCTGCCACGTAGGACATTCTGCGAGCAGCCGAATCGATGTCAACGCCAAGGACCTCGCATATGCCGAGCACCATAGCAGCGTTAGAAACGTTGCATGATCCAGGAAGCGCCAGCTCAGCCTCGACAGTCTTGCCGCACACCGATATGATCTTGCCATCCACCTCAACATCTGGCTCGGGTCGGCTGAAGCCGCAAGAGCAAAACCACCTGCTCTTTGAAAAATCAATCTCTCCCCCGCATGTAGGGCATGAACGAGCGTCCTGAACAAAATTGAGGCCTGCCGATACCCATAGGACGCTTGCAGAACCATTGGCAGCGAATACCACAAGCGGATCATCGCAATTGGCAACAACTTTAACTGCGGGATGCTCCTCAAGAAATGCTCGCCATTTTGCAGAAGTCAGGCGAGTCTCTGAAACCCGATCGAGCTGATCCCTTGAGAGGTTGAGAAGAGCTACAACTTTGGTTTCTAGTTGAGGAGCAATGACTGGAAGGTAGGCCTCGTCCACCTCGAACACACCGATGGACCTTTCCAACGAACGACCCGCCTGAAGCGCAAGGGCACACGCTACTCCGCCCTCCATATTTGCTCCGGTGGTATTGGATACAACTTCAAAACTCCCTGACAACGCCTCTTTGGCAAGCGCTGTCGTAGTTGTTTTGGCATTTGTGCCGCTGACAATCACACAAGGCAGAGAGCGAGACAGCTCCGTTATAGCGTCGGGATAAAGTCGAAGAAGAATCCTGCCTGGCAAGACACCACCATCGCCAGCCCCGAGGCTCCTGACCGCCCAGGAAGCGACTCTGGTCAGACCAACTGCAATATTTGCGTTCAGGCCAAGCGCAACTCTACTCACTAGAAAGCATCCTAAGTGGCAGTCGGCAAATTCGAGCGGAACAAAAGTTTCAATCGCCTCGGAGGTAGCCGCAATCCCAATTCTTTGAGCTGGTTAAAATAGGAAGGAGTTGGCGGGGGGAGCCAACTCCTTCATCAAGGCAAGGTACGGAGGGGGGTCCGAAACCTGCATTAACCATTATGGCTCCTATTTTCCGATCCATTGCAATAATTGTTCAGATACCTGCTATCTATTTAAGTGATGGATATAAGACAAATGAAAGCCTTAATTGGGGTCGAAGATTATGGCGGATTTTCGAGCGCCGCCAACGCCATGGAGACCGTCCAGTCGAACATTTCCACTCACATCTCAAAGCTTGAGTCTGAACTTGACGCGGTATTGGTGGACCGCCGAACAGGCTCGCTTACATTAGAGGGAGCAGCAGTCGCCGCCAGGGCGCGGATGATCCTAAAAGAGATGGAAGCAATTCAATCCGACCTGTTCGCGTTGAAAAACGACGTTCGGGGAAGCGTACGAATGGGAATGATAGGCACTACCGCCAGATGGCTGATTCCTCTGCTCGTGCCAGAGCTCAGGCAACGTCATCCGAACCTTCACTTCGAAGTATCTGAAGGAACCACTACCTCACTGGAGGCCAAGCTCCACAACGGCACGGTCGACTTGGCACTAGTCAATAAGCCCAGCTATTCAGAGGACTTTGCATTCAAATCGCTTTTCGACGAGGAGTATGTTCTGTTCTTGAATGATTCACATCCCCTTGCGTCCCGAACATCAGTCACAATAGCCGATCTCGATGGTTTGGAGCTCATGGTGCCCCCAAAAGGGATCCCCTTCAGAGACCTTCTCGATACGCTTGCAAAGCGAAGCAAGGTCGAATTCAACGTAATAGCCGAGGTTGACGGTGTCAGGCTCATCGCATCAATGGCATTTGACGGCTATGCCCCAGCCATAATTCCGGCAACTGCAGTACCTCATTATTTGAGTGACTTTGCCGTCGTCCCGGTTTCGGATCTTCCCAATCGACGAATTGGAATCTCCAGGCGAAGACGAGCTTTGGAGTCTGCTCCGATGATATCGGTTCTGGGACTGCTCGATGAGATATTCTGCCAGGAAGGCACATCGATGTTCCCCATGCCTCAGGGGACGCGAAAGATTAGCCAATACAAGCCTTAGGGGCTGTCCCAGGCGGAGAAACGCCCAATTACCGTTTCAAGCACAAGTTGTTTATACTTGCATCAGTCTGGCAAGAGTGGACAGCTCGGACCGCGCTAGCAAACCTGCATGATGTAGTTGCTGACGTCCAGGCGCGAAGCGCCGATGAAGCTGCTGTTCGGCCACAATTGGTCTATAGACGAAAAGACATCGAGTGAAAGGGTCTTGTAATGGCGAAGATCTGTGACGGTCGGGTAGTAATTGTCACTGGAGCCGGAAGAGGAATCGGAAAGTCTCATGCTCTTGAATTCGCTCGTCACGGCGCCAGAGTTGTGGTAAACGATCTTGGAGCGGACGTGGACGGGTCAGGCTCCTCGACGGGTCCAGCAGGTGAGGTAGTCGACCAAATTCGTTCCATGGGTGGCGAGGCCATCGCAAACGGGGACGACGTAGCTGACTGGGAAGGTGCGCAACGGGTGGTCAACTCTGCGATCTCTGCCTTTGGCACCCTTGATGTGGTTGTCAACAATGCGGGCATCCTGCGCGACAGAATGATCGTGAACATGACAGATGCAGAATGGGATGCCGTCATTCGCGTTCACCTGAGAGGCACCTTTTCAATGACCCACTGGGCCGCCAACTACTGGCGGGAGAACGCCAAGGCGGGCAAGACCAACGATGCACGAATCATCAACACTTCTTCTGCCTCTGGACTCTATGGAAACGTTGGGCAGACTAATTACGGCGCAGCAAAAGCTGGCATTGCTTCCTTTTCCGTCATTGCGTCCCTTGAACTCGCGCGTTATGGGGTTACGGTCAATGCGATTGCGCCTGCCGCTCTCACACGCATGACAGAGTCAGTGGCGGCTCTGGGATTCAACGTACAAGATCGCGACCCGAATGCGTTCGATGTCTTTGCCCCAGAAAATATCTCGCCACTGGCGGTATGGCTTGGCTCGCCTCTATCAAAAGAAGTCACCGGCAGAGTCTTCCACGTGGTAGGCGGCAAGATCGACGTAGTGGAAGGATGGCATGCAGGCCCCACAATTGACAAGGGGGCTCGCTGGGATGCAGAGGAGCTCAACAGCGTTATCCCAGACCTTGTGGCCAAAGCAAGACCGAACGCAGACATGTCGGGGAGATGAGCAAAGGGGCTGAAGAATTTAGACCCCATATTTGCAAAAAGGCCTGCGTCATGGGCAGTTTCGCGTAGGGTTGACTATATTAATCACCGTCCGGCTTAGACACGCGGACTCGCTCTGGCGCCGGTCAACTCAGGGGGACAGGGCTTGGCATTCAACAACATCGAACGCGAGATGGTAGAGCTATTTGCCTTGGTCGGAGACGGCTTCGTCGGTGCAACCGACGCGCTGCTCTCCGGTGATCAAGTCGCAGCTAAGACCCTAATTGAAAGGGACAGGCTGATAGACACCTTGTACCGGCAACTTCTTGGCACAGCACAAACGATGTTGAAAGAGCAAAGGCTTTCTTCAGAAGACATCAATTACCTCATCACCGTTCTCAGACTGATTCCCGAACTGGAGCGGAGCGGAGACCTTGCCGAGCATATTGCACAACGTGCTCTCATAGGAATAAGCAGAGAAATGACTCCAAGAAGCAGGGGCATCATCCAAGAGATGAGCGACGTGGGAACCCAGATGTGGAGAATGGCAACCGATGCTTTCTGCGACAAGGATAACGAGTTGGCAAGCGCCTTGGATAGTCTTGACGACGAGCTCGACGACCTCCAACTCTCCCTGATTGCTGAGATCGTCACGGGAGCTATGCCTATCGCAACCATCATAGAGATGGCGATGTTGGCGAGATTCTACGAGCGATTCGGTGACCATGCGGTAAACATTGCAAGAGCGTGTGCACAGTTCTTCCCACGCTGATGGCACTCGATCCGCTTATCTAATCAGTCTCGAGGACCTCTGAAAGTTTCACGCGAGAAAAAGACGCTTTCCCTAGACAGAAACGGTACAGAAATTGTGACCTCACAAAAAAGCCTGAGACTCGCTCTCCTTCAGGTATTCGTTCTGCGCCGGACAGGATACTGTTTATTGGTAGCGTAGATCTGTTTTGGGGAAAAATTCATGCCTGCCAAGAGAATACTTGTTGGAGTTGACGACTCCAAAGAATCACGAAAGGCTCTCACCTTTGCTATAGAGCTTGGACAGGCATTGAATGCACAAGTGATCGCCTGCCACGCAATAGGAAAGCTGACACGCACCTCAGAGGGCGAACTGACAACTCTGCAGAGCTACCGAGCCTCGATCGTGCAGGCATTCGAGGAGGAATGGTGCCTCCCACTCGACGAATCAGGTCTGCGTTCCCAGAAAATTACAGTTGATGGCAATCCAGTATCATCACTTTTGATCATTGCCGAAGAGGAGCAAGCCGACCTTTTGATTCTCGGATCGCGGCGTCATACCATCGACTCGTTCTTAGGGTCGACCAGCCATCAGTTAATCGAGCATTCACCAATACCGGTTCTGGTAGTTCCACCAAAATCTAGCTAATATCCAAGTTGACGCAAATGATGGAATTGCAGACTAAAGGTCCCGGCTTTGGCAAATTGATCAGAGCTACGTCGAGCAAGGAGCAGAATAAACCATGCAAATTACACAGTTCAATAAGGTAATCGTAGGCGTCGACGGCTCTCCAAGCTCGAACGCCGCACTGGAATGGGCTGCGCAGGAGGCAGAAATTAGAGGCGCCACTCTTGAGCTGATTCACGCATGGAACTACCCAAACCTCGGATACGGAGGATATGTGGCTGTGCTAGAGGACTTCGAAAAGGATGCCAGCTCATTGCTGGACGAAGTAGTGGCATCCGTGAAGAAAGGGCATCCAAACCTCAAACTTGTCAGTTCGTTGCTCCAGGGGCCAACAGCACAGACGATCATGGACAGGGCAAAGGAGGCTGACATGGTCGTAGTTGGATCACGCGGCAGAGGAGGCTTTTCTGGCCTGCTCCTCGGATCCGTAGGGCAGCAACTCGTGCATCACTGTCCTGCTCCAGTTGTCATAATCCACCTTCCTGAATCATAGGCGTTCCTCTCGAATAGAAGTCATAGAAGCAAACCTGTTGAAAGGAACGGCATGCCCCAACGGCAGTCCGTTCCAGCCACGATCCGCAAAGATGAAATGAGGGACATGAATCTTGGTCTGAATGGGAAACGGGCACTGGTCACAGGAGCATCCTCTGGGTTAGGGCTCGGGGCCGCTAAGGCTCTAGTGGAGGAAGGGGTGAGGGTGATAGTAGCCTCCCGGTCAGAGGATAAGCTCAGCCAGGCGGTAGCCACCTTAGGTGCAAACGCCAGCTACGTGGTTGCAGACCTTTCCAATCCAGCAACAGCGAAGGAGCTACCGGCAAGAGCTGCATCT
The DNA here is from genome assembly GCA_027320695.1 of Actinomycetota bacterium. Lineage (GTDB taxonomy): Bacteria > Actinomycetota > Acidimicrobiia > Acidimicrobiales > Acidimicrobiaceae > SCQM01. The sequence continues at coordinate 6,998 of DAHVKW010000043.1, forward strand.
TTGCTGGGAGGCCTGGACATACTAATTTGCAACTCAGGAGGTCCCAGAGCGGGAGGCTTCTTCGACGTAGAAATCGAAGACTACCGCAGGGCAATAGATGCCAACATGCTTTCCTCGATTGAGCTAGCAAAAGCAGCTGTCCCCTTCATGGAAGAGTCGAACTGGGGCAGAATCATTGCAATAACATCACTGTGGGTAAGACAGCCCTCGCAGAATCTGATTCTCTCAAACACCGCCAGAACAGGCCTCACGGCTTTTATCAAGACCATGGCGGGAGCGGTCGCAAGCAAGAACATCACTGCGAACACCATCCAGCCCGGCTTTCATCTGACAGAAAGGTTTAGAGAACTCAATGGCGACAACAGCGCCAGAGTCGCTAGCCAAATTCCGGCAAGAAGTCTCGGTTCGCCAGACGACTTTGGAGCCGTCGTTGCCTTTCTCTGCTCGGAACAAGCTAAATATGTCACTGGAACGTCGCTCCCCGTAGACGGCGGTCTCTATCTTGGACTCATGTAACCTGGCCTTGCTCACTTAGAAAGGAAACAAGTTGATTCGCCACGTAGTGGTATTTACGCTTAAACCCAACACTCCCCCAGACGCAGTCCTTTCAGCAGTAGAGAATGCAAAAGATAAGCTTCCTGGCATCCATGGCGTAAGATCATTTTCGATTGGCGAAGATCTGGGTCTCCAGCCAGGAAAATCTGGGGACATGGCCGTTGTAGCCGAGTTCGATTCGGTCGATGCTGTAACTTCGTACCTTGAAGACCCCGTTCACCTCGACTATATCAAGAATAACCTGGCCGAGATAGTCGAGTCCAGAATCTCAGTGCAATTCGAAGTCTGAGAAGCTAGCCTAACTCGAGCAGGACCCTCCCACCGTTTTCCTCCAGGTTCAGAACAAACTTTCCCTCTCGAGTCAGACGCATAATTTCCGCCACCGTCGCCGAGTCGAGTGGAAGCTCAAGACGCTCGACCTCTCGTATGGCCTCTTCGTGCCTTGTTCTCCAGTCGGATCCCTCGTCCCATAATCGGAGAAGGTTCTTTGGTTGGCCCAACTGGTTACATATCCTTGAGAACTCTGCCCTGAACTCACTTGACACGGCGGAGAGATACCGGTTATCCGCAAGAAACGGCACGACCATCGAGCTTGCAGATTTCGAGACCCTCGTGGCATCAAGAAAGCTGCCTGCTGCAAGTCTCGACACCATTTCGCTGTAATTGGAATCACGCACCAGGTTCACCAGCGTCAAGGCGATAACGTGTTCAAGATGGGAGACCAGCGCTACTGACCGATCGTGAGTATTGGAATCCATCACGGCAACACGCGCACCCAATTCCGCAGTTACCAAATTCGCCAGACGCAAACATGCGTCTCTCGACGCATCTCTCTCGTTGCCATCAGCAGTGAATATCCAGGTCCTATTGCGAAACATTCCCTTTTGAGCTGCGGCAAATCCTGGCTTGTCGGTGCCAGCCATCGGGTGCCCGCCTATAAACTCCACCCCGTCCGGCCAGGAAATCGCCTCAGCAGCCTGAACCAGTCTCTCCTTGGTTGAACTGACGTCAGTGACGATCTGGCCACTTTGAAGATGTGGAGAAAGGCTGCTTAGAACGGAAACCGTCTGGTCCACAGGAACAGCAACAAAGATTATGTCGGAACGCGCGGCTAACTCACCTAGGGTCATTGCGACCTCTATGCCCGCATTTGCACCCTCTTGTTGGGTCTTAGCGCTACGAGCAAAGAAGCTGACTTGCGTCTTGCCGACCATATCCAAAGCTATCGAACCACCGATCTGGCCAAGACCAACAATTCCAATAGCGGGAATAGGGGGAAATGCCATGCCAGGTCCTATTGCGATGCGACCCGCGGATGCTTGAGTCTTTCCCGGGCCTCTGGTCGAGAAGAGCTATCTATACTTCCTAGCGGCAAGAGAGATGACGGCGTTGTAACCTCCACCCCTTTCCACCTGGGGTAGGAGCCGAGAAGCTTTACTGATGCGCCGAATTCGATAAGCTCATCTATCGCGTTTTGGACCCCTCCATCGCTTATATGCCCTTCGCAAGTTATATGAAAAGCATAGTTACCAATCTTCGCCTGCAGAGGACGTGAAAGAATCGATGTCATATTGACATTGTGCTTTGCAAAGCGGGCAGCTACCTCGGCAAGAAAACCGACCCTGTCAACCGCAGGGGTGACGACGATGGAAGTCTTGTCGTCGCCGCTTCTTGGAGCCACCTCCCTGCCAATAAGAACGTATCTTGTCCTTATGTCAGGAGTATCCAGAACCTCAACAGCATTTAGTTGGAGCCCCGCCGCCTGCCCCACCTTTGGAGGAGCCAAAGCCACGGCCCCGGTGCCATTTTCCTCCTTGACCATCCGGCAGGCCTCGGCCGTCGAAACGGCATGGCGCGTCGCCAGTCCGCGCTCTTTAATGAACTGGCTGCACAGGTCGAGTATCAGAGGATGAGACACCACGGTATTGATAACTAATTCGGGGTCAGTTCCAAATGCGCAAATATCCTCGACCAGAACCACCTCTTCACGTATCAACACCGATTCCACGTCAAAAATGAGCCGATCAAGGATGGTGGTCAGTTCGCCGTTCGTCGAGTCTTCAAGCGGAATCACGCCGAGAGAGCCTGGCATGTAGTTGACAGTTTGAATGATCTCTGCAACCGAGGCCATGGGCAGCGGCTCAGGATCAGATACTGTACTCAGAAGCTCTATTGCACGGTTGTCAGAAGTCCCAGCAGGTCCGAGGAAACAAACAATCACGCAACTGATCCTAGCTACCCGAAAGAGGCTGCAGACCACCATTCGTGGCGATCGTCTCCCCATTTACACAACCGATGCTGCTTCTTGGCCAATTTGACAAACAACAGCACCGAATCGCAACACAGCTAGTAATAGATGCACGAGGAAGCGAAGCCCTTCAAGGCCAGTATCCTGCCTACGCTTTCCTCCGCAGCAGCCCTCGAAATAGCACCTGAAGCTATGGCCTGACTCAGTGCATTCCTTGCCCCGAGATAGTCTGGAACCTGGTTTGGGTCAGATGATGCCAACATGATCATGTCTGCACCTGCCCTTGCGGCGTCAACCACAGCCTGAAAGAGGTTGGGCTGGTACGACGCGATGGAAACAGTCTCCAAAGAATCGGTAATTGCCACTCCCTGAAAGCCGACGACCTTTCTGAGTAGCCCAATCGCCTTCGAGCTTAGCGACGATGGAACACCATTGGTAAGCCCAGGAATCGAGGCATTGGAAATCATTACGGCTTTAGCATTCGAGGCCAGCTTCTCGAACGGAACGAGACCTCCGTGCAAGAGCACATTGTAAGGCACCGTGTGGGCTGCCATGAAGTCCGTGTTGCCGCTCGCCCCTCCCCCCAGGCCGGGAAAGTGCTTCAGAACTGGAATCACTCCAGCTTTTTCAAGACCTGCTTCGAAGGCTCCAGCATACTCTGTGGCAACGCTGGGATTTGCCGAAAAGGATCGGCTGCCGTCTGGATTGGACGTCGACGGCCCTGGACCAGCATCGAGGTCGACCACTGGCCCGAGATCCACCGTCACTCCTATGTCGCGCATTGCCTTTCCAACTTTGAAGGCCAGCGACTCCACCTGAGCTGGAGACATTGTCCGCGCCATTGTCCTGGGCCAGGGCATCTGCCCCACCAATGGTGAGAGGACCTCCACCCCCCCTCCTTCCTCATCCGCCATGAGCAGGGGAATCACTCCTCCCGGACTCAGCGAGTCCAAATTTGTGATCTCATCTTTAAGGCTTGCTGCGGTCACATGGGCACCGCCCGTCAAAACTACGCCTCCAACGCCACCACTGAATGCTTTGCTCACCAAAGAAAGAGAACCCTGACCGGATGATATGGCGAGCATCTGGGATGCAAGCCGACCATTGCTCCACTGACCAATATCAACGCTGGAAACGCAGGCTGAAGTGGTTGTCGTAGACACAGCTGGCGACGAAGTGGTCGAAGTCGTAGCGACTGGAGGCAAAGTGCTGGAAGCAGAGTGCGACGCCCCACATCCTGCGAGCATAAGACAACAAGCCACGATCCCGATCGCACCGACCCGTTTCCATCTTCTGTACATTCCAGCGATAGGCACCCGATCATTATATGTAGAACTCTGTCGATCTTTGTCGGGCGAAAGCTCTCGGAGACTCCACTACCTGGTTCCTCTGGCACCCTGCCGCACCATTCGGATGATAACTACGAGTCTGATTCTCGCCGCGGCCCACGCGGTTTACCGAAACCCGAGCAGGAAGACTCAATACACCCGGAAAATCATTCTTCCCCTGGTCGAAGATCATTCCAGGGTGTTTAGTCCCTCCGCTCCAGAAAATCGTCCCCGTTCAGGTTGTCTTTTGAGACGTATCCGCACGTCGGATCTGGGCAGGTTTAGCTGGTGTAGGACGCGTTGAGCATTTCTATGTCGGTACGACCGACACTCGCACGCACTGCCATGCGACTTTGGTTCTCGGATCGCATCCTTTGATCTAGTGGGCCGTACAGGACTTGAACCTGTGACCCCTTGCGTGTCATGCAAGTGCGCTACCAGACTGCGCCAACGGCCCATCGAAGAAACATGCTAGCTCGTCAAGCGAACCAACACCCTCTCTTTCGCGCTGATTGCGCTATCCGTCAATCGCAGCGAAAGAAAAACTATGCAAATTATGCAGAGGCGGCGAGCGGAATCGAACCGCTGTACAGGGCTTTGCAGGCCCTTGCCTAAGCCACTCGGCCACGCCGCCCGGCATTGCCGCCGGCCAGCATAGGAGACCGCCCGCAACCCCGGAGTCGGGGGCGATCACTCCCGGAGGCTACGGTCGGCGGGTCCATGCCGGGCCTCCCCGTGATCTCGAGCTTCACGCGCAGCGAGCGCATCACAGCGGCGCTGGCTTCGCTGCTGTTCGCCGCGGCAGGAGTCGCGGTCGTGGCGGGAGCCGGCCCGGTGGCGCGCTTCGTGACCGCCGGCCTCGCCCTCGCGGCGCTGGCGGCGGTCATCGGGCAGGCCATCGACCACGTGGGCGAGCGCCTCGGCGCCGGCGCCACCGGCCTGGTCCAGTCCACCCTCGGAAACCTCCCTGAGTTCTTCGTCGCCCTGTTCGCCCTCCAGCACGGCCTGACCGGCGTGGTCCAGGCGGCACTCGTCGGTTCGGTTCTCGGCAACGCGGTGCTGGTACTCGGCTGCGCCTTCATCGCCGGCGGTGCGCGCCACGGCACCCAGCGCTTCGACCCGGAGCAGCCCCGCCTCTACTCGTCGCTGCTCATGTTGGTGGTGGCGGCTCTCCTGGTCCCGACCCTCGCGAAGCATCTCCACACGCCGGCCGAGGCCCACGCGGGGACGCTGTCCGACGTTTGCGCTGTCGCGCTCCTGGCCGTCTACCTCCTCAGCGTCCCCTTCTGGCTACGACGCACGGCGGGTGACCCCGACGAAGGCAGGGC
>DAHVKW010000044.1 GCA_027320695.1 Actinomycetota bacterium
CCCGCGAAACCGACAAGTGCGGAGTCGGGCATCGCCCATGTCCTCTCGGAGGACCTTTTAGCGGCTGAGCTTAGTGAAGCCGATCAGCATCATCTTGGCACAGTGCGCAGGTTGAGAACTGGTGATCCCATAACCGTCGGCGACGGGAACGGCCGCTGGAGGACCGCGGTACTTGTCCGAGCCAACAAAGGTGTGGGCAAAGGCGGGATTCAGATCGAATTCTCGAGTGAAATCTTTGAAGAGAGTCGGCCGCTGCCGGAAATAGTGATTGGTTTTTGCCTCCCCTCTTTGGACAGAGCTCGCTGGGCTCTACAGAAGATGACCGAAATCGGGGTTGATTCCGTGCATCTGCTTTATTCGGCGCACTCGTCAATAAGGAGGTCCGGTCTCGAGTCCGGGGGACATGAATTCGAGAAGCTCCTTGAGGTGGTTCGCGAAGCGGCCATGCAGTCCCGGTCGCCGTTCCTTCCGAAACTCGTTCCAATAGACAGCATTGAGAATTTCGTTGCCGCGCACCCAAAGTGCGGGGTGTGCACTTACGGCGGCGAAAGCGGTTTGAGCGTTGCTGATCCGGTTGTTGTTGGTCCTGAAGGGGGATTTTCAGACAGTGAGCTGGAATTGTTCGCTCAAAGGTATTCCCTGGGCAACAATGTGCTGCGGTCTGAAACGGCTGCGGTGGTGGTTTCTGGCGTGCTGGCTATGAAGCGATCAGGGCTTTTGTAAGCGGGGATTATTTCTCACATTATCACCGAAAGTGTCCAATATATGTAATTGTTGAACCTAGAGTGATAATAGGCTAGAACTATGGCAGTGAATGAGGAAGAAGAAGTTTCTGAGGGCTATGCCCAAAAGGTAGGGTTGAGGCTTCGTTCCGTGCGTAAGCAGAAGCACTTGTCTCTGCATGCCGTGGAGACCGCCTCCAACCAGGAGTTCAAGGCGAGCGTTTTAGGTGCTTACGAGCGCGGCGAGCGGTCCATTTCGGTACCCAGACTCCAAAGGCTTGCAGAGCTTTACGATGTTCCTGTGGATCAGTTGCTGCCAAAGCTCTTATCTCCGAGAACGCCAATCGTACCTTTGGTCAATTTCAACGTCCCGCCAAATGGAGGCCACGAGATTGTCGAATCCTTTGCGGTGAATGCTATTGACGAGCGAAGAACTCCGATTGTCGAGCCAAGCATCAAAGTAACAATCGACCTGGTAAAGCTGAACCTTATGGACGGTGCTGAAAAGGAGCTGTTGCGCAGGTACCTGTCGATGATCCAGGTTCAGAGGCAGGACTTCAACGGCCGCATGATAACCGTTCGCCATGAGGATCTCAAAGTGCTGGCATGTCTTTTCGAGCTTACCGCGGAGGAGATGGCCCGAAGGCTCGACGAGCTTGGCCTTTTGATCACGACCTGACGATCTTTGCCAATCCCAGCTATGGAGTCTTTTCGCGGAGCCGATAGAGATAGGCTGGCGAATGTGCCAGCTGCCCCCGGCCTCTATGTCCATATACCGTTTTGCGTTTCAAGATGCGACTACTGCGCCTTTGCGACCTGGGAAGGCATGGAAGACCGTGTCGAGAGCTATATGGATGCGGTAATATCAGAGCTCCGCGCCAAACGTTCGGAGGACCGCTCAGTGGTGCCAGGCTCAATCTATTTTGGCGGTGGCACTCCTTCTTTCATTCCAGCTCGGCACATCGCTCGGGTTGTCGAGGAAGCGGGCACTCAGGCTGGAACGGAAGTTACCGTTGAATGCAATCCGGAATCGACCGATATTGAAAAGTTGCGGATCTATATGGATGCGGGAGTCAATCGGATATCCCTCGGTTTGCAGAGCTTTTCGCCGCAAATTCTCAAATCACTTGGCAGATCCCACGATCCGGGCGATATCTTTCCAGTGATTGAAGCAATTGGAGAAGTCGGGTTCGACAACTATTCGATTGATCTCATCTATGGGGCTGCAGGGGAGTCGGAGGCCATTTTGGAAGACACCCTTTGCAAGGTGCTGTCATTGTCGCCGGCACCGGTCCACGTTTCCGCGTACGCTCTCACGGTCGAGGCAGGCACGCCTCTGGCGAAAGACACATCCCGCTACCCTGATGAAGATTACCAGGCCAGCGCCTATAAATTAATCGACGAAATGCTGTTGGACGCAGGTATGCGTTGGTACGAGGTTTCAAACTGGGCAAAGCCAGGATATTATTCGCGCCACAACTGGAACTATTGGATGCAAGGCGAATACGTAGGTCTGGGATGCGCCGCGCATTCGCACCTAGGTTCAAGGCGATCATGGAACGTCTTCAACATGGGCCGTTATATCTCTTTCGTTAGAGATGGCAAGGATCCCGTCGCGGGACATGAGGATATCACGGGAGAACTTGAAATAAGCGAGGCGCTGGAACTGTTGCTTAGAACAAGCCTTGGAGTTCCGACTGAATCCTTAGCTGACACAGAGCAGATTGAGCTTCTATACGCTGACTCCAATGGAATCGCGACACTGACCCTAGAGGGACGTCTACTCGCCAATCAGGTTGCAATGCGCCTCGATCCCTCAAAGGCGGACCCCGCCTGCATCACCCATCTTCAACGGCAAGCGCCTTGGCCGATGGAGTGATTCGTCACGCGGAATCGTCAGCTATCCGCTCGCAACTGCGGCAATGCCCACCAAATAGAGGAACTGTCATGGATTCAAGAGGAAGATCTCAGCGCGAAGCGGTTGATGTTATTTTCAGGCTGCTCAAGGCGGTGGCCGAGGGAAACCCCACTCTGGCTTGGAAACTGCTTGGCAGGGCTAAAGGCTTGGATTTGGCGGGCGTAAATTCGGAACTCCTCGAAGCAATATCGAGCTATCTTCGGTCCGATGGGAGCGCTGAATCTAAACGCCAGCTAAAAAAGGTTATAGCTGCCACTCCTTACGAAACGGCGGCCGCGCCGTTATTTGACGACGATTGAATGGCTCGCCAACGATAAACGACCCCTCGATTGGCGAGGGGTCGTTTACAGAAGACGTTCTTAGCTAGGCCTTCTTGGCGAACATAGGTATCGCTTCTCTTCCAAATGTGGCATTGACAACCCCGCCCATGACGCCATACCACGCGATGAGAGCGGTAATTATTCCTGCCCAACCGCCGATCTTGGTCCAGATATCGGCCGAAGCGCCGGTACCGGTGGCAAATACTCCGACGGTAAGGAGAATGAAGGTTATTAGAAGTAGTACGAACAAAGCCTTAATAACGCCATTTAGGCCAAATGCGGCAATGGTCATTATCGCGGTAAAGATGGTCCAAGCAATCAGGAACAGGCCGGTTGCCTTGTAAGCCTCGGCAGCCGGTAGGCCACCTGCCACTGCGTGGACATACCAATAGAATGAAAGCCAGAATGCTCCGTATGAGGTGAATGCTACAGTGCCAAATACGTTGCCTCGTTTGAATTCCCACATGCCAGCTAACAGCTGGGCAATGCCACCGTAAAAAATGGTGAGCGGGAAAACTACGCTTTCAAGTTTGCCATCCAAGATTCCAGCGTTGAAGACGCTGAGAACGAATGTCGTCATTCCAAACCCAGCTAATCCCAGCGATGCTGGATCTGCAATGGCTGGGGAATTATCCGCCATAGTGATTCCTTTCGTCGTACCTCAACCAAGACTGTCTTGGGAGTGTACCGCTATCTGCCGAGCGTGAAAAACATGTGCTAAGCAGTTTTGCGCCGATGCGCGTTGGGGTGAGATCTTCATCTGGCTCAAATACAAATTCCATCTCATGAGTCAAGATTTGTGAGATATTAGTCCTCCTGAGAGGTTGCGGACTTGGACGCTCTTGCAGCAATGTCATGTACAACGTCGGCATTAGCCAAAGTTGTAACATCCCCCAGCTGCCTTTGCTCTGAGATATCCCTTAGGAGTCTTCGCATAATCTTGCCCGAGCGCGTCTTGGGCAACTCGTCCGTAAAGACGATAGATGCGGGCCTGGCGATCTTTCCAATTTTGTCAGCTACGTGATTTCTCAGCTGCCCAATGAGTTCGTCTGTTCCGACAACGTGGCCTTTCAGGGTTACAAACGCTGCGATTGCCTGGCCTGTTATGGGGTCGTTGCGTCCTACGACAGCTGCCTCGGCGACGTCCTGATGGTCCACAAGGGCTGACTCGACCTCGAGCGTAGAGATTCTATGTCCGGAGACATTCATGACATCGTCAACCCGGCCAAGCAGCCAGTAGTACCCATCGCTATCGCGTTTTGCCCCGTCTCCTGCGAAATATACCCAAAGGTTCTCTTCAGGTTTGGAGAACCTGCCATAGTATGTGTCAACAAAGCGCTGAGGGTCATTGAAGATTGTTCGCAGCATTCCCGGCCACGGGTGGGTAAGAATGAGGTACCCGCCCCCGCCAAAGGGCACATGGTTGCCTTCCTCGTCGACGATGTCTGCGCCAATTCCGGGCAGCGGAACCGTTGCTGAGCCCGGCTTAGTGGTGGTGACTCCCGGCAGGGGCGAGATCATGATGTGTCCGGTCTCGGTCTGCCACCAGGTGTCTACGATTGGAGCCTTTTCTCCGCCGATATATTTGTTGTACCAGATCCATGCCTCGGGGTTGATTGGCTCGCCAACGGTGCCAATAAGTTTTAGCGATGAGAGGTCATGGCGCTGGGGATATTGGGTACCCCATTTCATGAAGGTGCGGATCGCCGTGGGAGCGGTGTAAAGCTGTGTTACCTTGTATTTTTCAATTATCTCCCAGTACCGGTCCTTGTCGGGGAAGTTCGGGACCCCTTCGTACACTACCGAGGTTGTTCCGTTTGCCAAAGGGCCATAAACGATATACGAGTGACCCGTGACCCATCCGATGTCAGCGGTGCACCAGTAGACGTCGTTCTCCTTGATGTCAAAGACGGTCTTGTGCGTATAAGAAGCGCCGAGGAGATATCCGCCGGTGCTATGAACGATGCCCTTGGGTTTTCCTGTAGTTCCGGAGGTGTAAAGAAGGAACAGAGGGTCCTCGGAGTCGGTCTCAACGGCGGCACGCTCTTTGGATTGGTCCTTGACGAGGTCGTGGTAGTAGATATCACGGCCTTCCTTCATCGGCACCGCAGATCCTGTTCTTTTGACAACGATTACGTGTTCAATGGAGGGAGCTTGGGCGATCGCAGCATCGGCATAGGCCTTGAGAGCGATTTTGCCGCCATTTCGCCAGGATTCGTCACAAGTTATGAGCACTTTGGCTGCAGCGTCGTTGATTCGGTCCATCAAGGCATCCGAGCTGAATCCTCCAAAAACCACCGAATGCGTCGCACCGATTCGGGCGCACGCCAGGAGGGCAATCGGGAGTTCGACAATCATCCCCATGTAGATTGCTACCCGGTCCCCTTTGACAACGCCCAGCGAGTCGAGCCCGTTGGCTAATTGGCAGACCTCTTCGTAGAGCTGGCGGTAGGTCACGGCTCTTACGTCGCCTGGCTCGCCAACGAAATGGTAGGCTACTTTGTCTCCATTGCCGGCCAAGTGCCGGTCGAGGCAACTTTCCGTGACATTGAGCTTGCCATCCACGAACCACTTGGCGAAAGGTGCATTCGACCAATCAAGAGTCTGGGTCCATTTCTTCCGCCACAAGAGACTTTGGGCTTGTGTCGCCCAGAAACTCTCATAATCCTCTCCCTCGGTATAAATGGAGGGGGAGTTTATATTTGCCTGGTTTACAAATTCTCGTGGAGGACCGAATGTTCTCTGCTCGTTCATCAGCGCTTCTATGGTTGCTGACGACTCGGTTCGGTCTGCCATCCGGAATCCCCTCTGTCACATGCGCTGATATGTAAATTTCGAGAATCTGATTATTAAATGAATATTACAGCATTGTTATTGCCTATGAAGGGTTCAATTAGAAAATCACGTATTTATGAAGGGATTGATCGCTTAAAATACTGTCTGATTAGGACATTGATCGATAAATCATGTGGCTCTGCCAATCGTCTGCCAGAGCGGGGATGATTTCGTCGAATGTCAGGTAGTTGGCAGGCCCGCCGTATTGGTCGCGCAGAACTTCAAATGCCCGAACCAGCGCAGTCCGGGAGGCACTCAAATAGGGGACGATATCCTCTATGTCCACCTGATGTAATTTGAGTCTTTCGGACAGCGCGGCGATTCTTGTCGGGGTTCGAAACGAGTTTGAAAGAAGGAAGTCGCTCATTATCTGTTTATGAGGGACATTGCAAAGAGCCAGCACAAGCGCGACGCTGAGTCCCGTCCGGTCCTTGCCTGCGGTACAGTGGACAATTTTGTTCTTGCGGGTTGGGTCGAGAAGAATCGAAACCGCCCGCGTAAGTTCAGGGCGGAAGTTGGAGAGGACATCCTGATACATTTGCGCCATATCTTCATGAGTTATCTTCGTGATTTCCTTGGAGAGAATATGCTGGAGCAGCTCGCCTTTGCCAAGTATTTCGACGTCGATCGGTAGTTCGATGATCTCAATCTTTGAACCTGCGGGCAGCTCTGTTGGCGACCTCAACTTTTCGTCCATACGGCGGAGATCAATGATGCATCCAACGCCAAGCTCGTCCACAACCTTCCAGTCGGAAGGGGTCAGATTCGCGAGATTGTCGGAGCGGAAAATTCTGCCATAGCGGAGTTGGCTGTGATCCTGCGTCAGGTACCCCCCGACATCACGGAAGTTGGTGGCTCCTTCGAGTTCAATTCTGCGGATGCCGATATAGAAGTAGCCTCCATTGCGTCTGGTACGGAAAAGTGGAACTGGTCCTAAGGCATCGGGAACTCGGAACGGCTCGCCGACGGAAATTTCGCCAAGCGAAGTCCAGTTGTCTTGAGAAAGGCTGCTCACTTCGACGACGATGCGCGACGCCGGGGAGATTGCGTTCCAGGTTGTCAGTTGCGGTTCCGCTAGCTGATAGGCGATTAGGTAATGGTCATGTCCTGACCTTGCCGCAATGGGGATTAACTCGGTATCTCTATTTGTCACGTTATATAAAAGATAGTTGATGATGGAAGGTATTGAATCGCGCCAACTTCAACACTGGAGCGCAGCGGTTGTGGCCGACCCTTTCGCAATAGCGCTTGAGCTGCTTGAATAAGTGATGCTGGGATTAATTCCCGGGACTAGTGCGAACGGCATCTTAATGAGCTCGCGTGCCCGCACGCACACCGCTCCCTGGCTTACCTCAACCGTCGGGCTGCCTTCCAGCGTCGTGTTTTTGGGCATTGAGTTCATGAGCTGTGATGTAGCAGTTGTCTGCGAAGCTTGGGGATCGAGCACTAAAAGCCCTTTGCCGTAGAATGCTGACCGCGAGATCTTGGTGCTGGCTGCCGCTGCGGAAAGCGACACTGCTTGGTCGAGACCGTTGGCCTTGGTCATTGCGTCAGCGAGATCGACAAAGAACCCGGCCAGGTAAACCATGATCAGGGCCACAACCGGAGCAAGAAATACCGCCGAACCTTGCTCCCTTTCGGGATTGGGGCGCCGTTTCATGAACCTAGGCATGTGGCGACACCTCCGAGGCCGGAAGACAGCGGATCATATGGCTCTTTTTGAACTGACGACAAGTTGAGGGCAATAGCGTTGATCCAAAAGAAATCCAAGGTTTTGTGTTCCGAAACTGCAACCGATCCGCAGCGGCCGTTGCTGCTTTGCACTGACACTGCGGTTTTTGCGGGATCGAGCGCCATGTCGTGGAAGGTTGTGGTCAGATCGCTTTGGGCCAGCTCCTCGGGATTCTGTGCGAAGTTGCCAGCCACGATGTCCCTGATAGCCGAGTGCGTTGCCAGATCAAGGCCAATTTGATATCGCTGAGCTTGAATTGCAAATACTCCAAGGGTTCCAATTGTCGCGAGAGATATTGCAATGACTGCAAATACAAAAAGGTTCTCGACGACCCCCTCTTCGTATTTCGCGGCGAGTTTTAGCACCGATTTCACGTGTCACGCCTCCAATCGACCTGTAGCTGCTGCGGACAGGGTGTAGGGACCGGCGTTCAGCCCAGGCCAAATGGAGACGGAATAGCCATTGAGCTGAATTCGGAAGGTCAGGAGATTCGAGCTCTGTGAAAGCGAAAAGCTCAGGTTATTCTTGTAGCCGGGCAGGAGATCTTCAATTCTTGTCTCCAGCTCATTTTGCGTATCTGGATTTGCCGATCCGCTGGCGACCGTGAGCCTGCGAACCGAGTCCGCTGCGAGAGCATCGAGCCGTTGCGTCAACAATATTGTTTCCGCCAATTTTGCGGCGGCCAAGAGAGAAACGGCAATGAACACGAGGCCGATTAGCGCTCCGATCAGGCCGCTTCCCAGCTTCGCATCGGTTCGCAGGGTGATCATTTTTCTAGTTGCCTAGCTGCGCAACTTGGGAGTTGATCATTGAGGTTGCAGTGTTCATGGTGTCCCTGAAGGCGAACCACATGGCCACCCCTAGAGCGGAGAAGATTACGACGGCAACTGCTGAGGAAACAACGCCCTCGCCACGTTCGTCGGACGGATGAAAGCTTTTATTTATCAGAGACGAAAGAGTCGTGAAGGCATTAAACAAGACGTAGATCATTTTTCTCCTTGGGAGATATTCGTAGTGAATAATCGGGGGAAACTGATTAGCCGACGAGTGATCGCAGGGTTGCTTCCAATGGAATTGCGATGAAGATCATTCCAGGCACCAACACGGCAATTGTGACGGGGATCCACACGAGCTGATTTCGCCGCTCGATTGTTGATATTATGCTAAATCTTTGTTCGCTTCTCAGCTGTTGCACAAGCCCGGCCATGAGTGCCAAGGTTTCGGAGGTAGTCGTCCTGGCAAGCAAGAGATCCGTGAGGCGCCTCTTGGCGGGGTCGTCGAACTCACCAATCCAGAATTCAGCTGCGGTTTCAAGGTCAAGGCCTGATTTGACCAGGTTTTGCAGATTGACTATGTCGCGGTTGCCGACGCCCTCCGCGCTCGTCAGCGAGGATTGCAGGGAACTGCCATTGATGACCATTAGATAAATCTGTTCCAGCAGAGCGATTACCGACGATTCAAGCTTTTCTGACCGGCGCTTTTTTCGGTGGTCGATAAGGGATCTCTCGATCAGCGCCGCTGACGCGAGTCCTGTCATAGCTCCAATGAGCACGGTTGGAAGAATTGCTTGGACGGAGGTCAATGCGACGGCGCATGCTGAACCAAAGAGTGCGGATGCCGCAAACGCCGCTTTTCTCGCAACTCCAGTTGAAAACGCAGTTTTCGCGCTTGCTCGGAACTGAGCCGCTGGAATTCTGGCCGGGGCGATCAAGGCCAACCCAGCTGCGGCGAGAATTATTGAAAGGAAGAATTGGGGACCGGTCATCGCAACTCTTGAAGTTCGTGGTTGGTATTCGGCATCGCTTGGGTTGGCCAAGCAGGGAAGTGCATCAATTTAGTGGACCAGTACCAGCATGTCGCGAGCAGGAGCAAAGCTGCCACAATCTGGCCGATGGAGGCGACGGTGAGGAATGGCCTTACCGAGCCTGCAAACGACAGTCCGGCCAGGGCCATACCTGCCGGAATGACCAGAATGAATATCCTGGCAGTCCGAACACCTGACAAGCGGGAGTTAGTCTCCTGCTTGAGCTCATTTCTTGAACGAACCGTCGCAGAGATGGCAGATAGCTGATTTTGTATTTGCGAGCTGGTAGATCCGGGCGTGGCGCAAAGGGCACTGCAAATATAGTTGGTTACCTCTTCGTTGTCTCCGGCCCGCCAGACTGTTTTCAAGGCTTTTTCGAGATTGCCCGAGTTTTCAAACTCTCGTCGACCCCGTTGGATGAGTTCGCTTAGAAAAGGCGAGGCGACGCTGGTCTGCTCGAATATCACGTAAGGGAGCGACCGCGATGAGGCGAGCATTTTCGCTCTGGTCTGTTCCAAGTATGTTGGCCAAGATTCGGCGAGTTCCATTGCCCTTCTTCTTTGGATTTGTCTCCAGCGCAGACAGATGCAAAGAGTTGCCGAGAAGCCAAAGAGCAAAGCCATGTACCATATGAGACCCGTAATCCAGATGCTGATTGCAGCTAGGGCCGCCAATGATGCCAAGGAGAAAGTCGTCGGCTTTCTGTAATTGGTTCCGGCGAGAAATCCGTAGATTTCCTGCGCGGCTTGGAACGAAGTCTCGGCGGCCGCCGCCCACAGTGGCCGCATCGGTTTTTGGAGGCCTTGTTTTCTGCGTTTGAGTGCCGGGGCGATAAGGATAGTTCCAATAGCCATGAGAATTAGTGCTCTCATAGCGCAGCCTCCTCCACGTCCAGGGAGGAGCGGAATCTTGGGTCCGCGCGAACGAGGGCGTCGGCGAGTTCCTTTTGTACTTTGAGGTGACTCAGTTTTAGAGGATTATGTCCGGAGAATTTGAGGCGCCAGTCGACATGATCGAGCGTGAATATCTCTGTCGCAACAAAGCCGAAATCTATGTCTTTGGAGCCTTCCTCGATGGCTAGGACTTCTTCTACGACAACCGAGGTGCCCTCTCTCTTGAGCTGAACCACTAGATCGACAGAATTGGCGATGATCTGGTTTACTGCCCAGATTGGCACGCCGCCGTCGAGCGACAACTGTACCAGCAGGCGCATCCTTGCCAGCGCATCCTTGCAGTTTGAGCCGTGTATCGTGCTCATTCCTTGGATCCCTGTCGAGAGAGCAAGAAGCAATGGAAGGCTTTCGTCGTCGCGAACCTCTCCCAAAATCAAGACATCGGAACTCATTCGCAGGCTCGCTTTGACAAGGGTCCTAAGTGGAATTTCCGAGCGGCCGGGCCTGTCGGTACGCGTGTGCAGCTGAACGCGATCAGGTTTTGAAATATTGATCTCGGGCGTTTCTTCAATTATCACTACTCTTTTGGAATCTGGAAGGGCATCCGCGAGGGCGTTGAGCAAGGTGGTTTTGCCGGCGCCGGGCGCTCCGGAAATCATTATCGTCGCACCGGATGCAACGGACCTGTATAGGAAGTCGCCGGCCTGGGGCGAAAGAGATCCGATACTCACGAAATCTTCGATGCAGTTCAGCGAGTTCTTGGCGAACTTTCTTATTGATACCGCGAAGGAGAAGTTCTGTGTTAGTTCGGGATGAACTATATGGATTCGCGTTCCATCAGGAAGTTGGGCATCCTGCACTCCGAGCGATGGATCCAGCTGGCGGGTGCTGCCGACAGAGGTTTCAAGCATTCGCGCCAGCACCCGTTCCAGGTGCTGCTCGTCATGGAACGTTTCGTGGTGACGCCGCGGGGGCGCATCGTGGGATTTGACAAAAATATCTTTTGATCCGTTGATTGATATTTCCCAGACACTCTCATCTTCGAGCAGCGGTTCTACGGGTCCGAAGCCGGTTAGGTTTCTCAGCACCAGTTCGCTGAAGCGAACGGTGTCGTTTACGAGCCTTGACGGATGGGTTTGGTTCCATCTGTCAATGAGAACGGCCAGTTCGGTTCGGGCGATTTTGAGGGATGCCCGCGAATTCAGGTCAGCCTCGGATTTTCGCAGAAATTCCAGGAGCTGCCGCTCTATCAGTGCTGACGCGCCAGGAGGTTCAGCCGAAGCTTGACCGTTGAGAGTGTTCAATCGATGACCCGAAATGATTTGCCAGCAGTGCGAACCGTACTGCTGTAGTTGTTACTTCGGGGGAGGCAGCAACAAGTTACCAACGCTAGAGTTGAGAATCAAGACCTTCTTTGGTTTTTCCCGGGTCTTTTACCATCGAGCGCGCCGGCAATTGGGCCGGCTTTCGATTTGCTCAGTACTGAGCTGAGCGCCTCCGGTGATTTCTTGGGTTTTGATCCGCCCCTTGCACTCGCGGCAAGAGCCGAAGAACCAGTTGCAGAAGTATACGATCTCGATTAGGACTTCTAGGGGGTTGTTATGAGTGGAATCGTGCCGGAGGACCCAAGGATTGAGGTCGGGCTTCCTCCGCTCGGGACGCTAGAGACCATCGAATACCTGACCGATGAACTTGTTAGGGTGATCGCGCCTAATCCTTCTCCCAACACGCTCGACGGAACCAACACTTATTTAGTTTTGGATCGGGCCGGGGGAACCGCGTTAATCACTGATCCGGGTCCTGTTTCAGATACGCATTTCGCAAACGTGAAAAGCGTGCTGGATGAAGCGAAAGTAGAGGCGGTTGGCATCTTTCTTACACACCACCATCTCGACCACAGCGAGACCGCACGATTGTGGTCCCAAAATCTTGGCGTCGGCGTGAGCGCATTCCTGGAGCGCCTTGTCTTTGGCGCCGGCCGGGCATTGAGCGATGACGATGTTTTCGAACTCGGCAGCAAGGAGATCAAAGTTGTCGCAACGCCCGGCCACGTGCA
>DAHVKW010000045.1 GCA_027320695.1 Actinomycetota bacterium
AGCTTCTAGGTCTTTCTTAGCAGACGATTCATTATTAGCAAGGAACCATAAATGCAGGCTTTACCACCACTACGGGGGTGAGCCGGAAGCCAGGTAGTAAAGATTCGGACCTACGAGCGCCATAGGTCATCCGGTCGAATTTGAAGACATTGGAAACCTGCCTCCTAGACGCTGGAAAGGTAACAAACGGGTGAAAAAGCAGATCAGATTCGTAGACACCACCATAAGGGACGGACAGCAGAGTCTTTGGGCCTCGAATATGAGAACACAGCACATGCTCACTGCAATGCCATATCTAGATGCAGCTGGTTTCGAGAGCATGGAGTTCATAGCCACGGGCAGCCGCCTCAAGAAGTTTGTAAGGCACCTCAATGAGAACCCGTGGGACTGGATCAAGAATGGGGCGGCCGCGGCAAAGAACACGCCATTGCGCTGGCACGGCACCATTAGCGGAAGAACTTTGAGTGGCTACGTTCCTGCAGAAGTCGGAGAGTTGTTGGTCAAAAAAGCTACGGACCTCGGCATCCGGTTCATACGCACCGGGAACAACTGGAATGACTACACCGTGATGAAGGCTCAGATGGAGCGATTCGACAGACTGGGAATGACTCCCGTTGTAAACGTCATCTACTCGGTGTCTCCCCGTCATACTGACGAGTACTACGTAGAAAAGACTCGTCAAGTAGCAGCCCTAAAGCCTTATAGATTGTGTTTCAAAGACGTCGGAGGGCTACTGACTCCAGATCGAGTGAAAGAGCTGATACCAAAACTGTTAGCAGCCTCGCCGGGAATCACATGGGAGTTCCACGGTCACTGCAACAACAGCATGGGCCCGATAAATGCTCTCGAGTTCGCGAAGCTGGGGATAAGCGTGATCCATACAGCAGTCCCTCCACTTGCAAATGCAAACTCTCAACCTTCTATTTATAACGTGGCGGCAAACCTTAGGGCCCTAGGCTTCGATCCCCTGATAGATGAAGAGGCTCTACAGCCGGCTACAGAATATTTGACCCGCGTTGCCAAGAGGGAGCAACTGCAAATTGGGATTCCGTACGAGTACGACGAGAGATTCAACGGCCACCAGGTTCCGGGCGGAATGGTCTCTAACCTGATTTATCAGCTCTCCCTAGCCGGGGTAGCTCACCGCATAAACGAGGTCTTGGACGAAATCCCCAGAGTCAGAGCTGACCTCGGTTATCCGATTATGGTAACTCCTCTTTCACAAATAGTCGGCACTCAGGCCGCGGTCAACGTGATTGCGGGCGACCGCTATTCCAGCGTCATAGATGCGGCTATTGAGTATGCGCTGGGACGGCACGGGAGAGAGGCACCTCTGGTAATGGACCAAAGCGTCAAGGACAAGATACTGGACAATCCACGAGCAAAAGAAATAGCGGCTCTGGAGCCGTGGGAGCCCACCATCAAAGAGCTCAGGCAAAAATACGGCAAGGATATATCTGATGAAGATCTGATTCTCTGCGCAATCGTAGGCGATGACGCGCTCGATGTCGTAGGGCGGGCATCTGACGTGAGACCCATAAAGTTGCCACAAGAGCCGCTGGGCAATCTCATTCATCACGTCATGCGAAGAGACAACAACAAGTTTGTCAAATTCGAAAGCCGAGGAATATCCCTCAAAATCGCAAAGAGCGGATAGGAATTCCCAGCAGACAAGACCGCGTCATGTGAAGACTTGGATTCCGCATCTCTTCCAAATGGTGCCAGTCGCGAGACAGGCAGCATATAGAGCACCCGGAGGCCCGCATCTGGACTGAATTTCCTTTCTAGCTGATAGGCATTGCTCGATCATCAGCTAGGACTGCTTGGCCATCCACTGGAATCTAGAAGCACTCTGCTTTGGTCATCGCTGCACTACTGAGAATTAAACGCCTGTTGTCGCTAGCCACACACCCTCGCCTGATTACCCCCGGCATGCGATACCAGTTGGGAGCGCTTCTTCATTGACGGGCCTTCGAACGGCCATCAAGAGTTGGCGCATCACGATAAGGATCACCTGCCATCTGCACATCCACTTTCATCTTCGCACTAGCCATCTGGATGAACTCAAATCTGGCGAGACTTTCGCAATTTGAAGGTCGTGGATTTCGAGTTGCCTGTCGACGCTCCGGTGCTTCCCAATCAAGAATCGATCTCAAGGCAACTCCTGGACGAAAAGTAGACCAACATGTTTGACTAGAATCGCCAATTGGCCTGGAAATCAAAACAGGAGTATACTGCAGCAACCACGGTGGGGCGTTGGGTTAGAAAAGGGCAGCTGTCACACAGCAGCCAAGAGGGGGAATGTCCTGTGGCCGGTCCACTGCGTCTTGGCTCGGTTTCACTAGATTGCGCTGATTCGCACGAGTTGGCGAGCTTTTACTCCAGACTTTTGAAGATTGAAATCGCCTACGACGTAGAAGGACTCGCTGCAATGCGGCTGGACAATATCTGGCTGCTATTTCACAGCTTCGACGGATACGAATCTCCCTCCTGGTCCGACTCCCTCATTCCCCAACAAACACATCTAGATTTCGCTGTCACTGATTTAGCACTGGGTGAGGCTGTCGCTCTGGAAGCTGGAGCAATCAAGATGAAAAAGCAACCCAGTCCAGATCGATGGCTCATATTCCTAGATCCTGCCGGACATCCATTTTGCCTAAGTAGCCTATTGCCTGCCCACCTTCGGCGATTCCAGAGAACGGAACGCGTATGAGGCCGGAGACGACCTCAGCAAGATGATCGACATGGACCGCACCTTGTTCTCGGGCTTCCTGTCCAATCATGTTCAAGCTGAAATAGTAGCAGTTCCCCGATGCAATGCGACGTGGAGTACCACATGGCATAACACATGATCCTGTCCGTCATCGCTTTCGCATAAACAAAGAAAGCTTTCCAGATATTGACACGATGCATCACCAATAACTGACTCACTAGCAGAATCTTTGCAAGATGAAGTTTCAATGATGTTCCAACCTGCTCTTAGATGAGTGTGCCTTATTTGCCGCCTTACCTTTTTCCTGACTTTCAGAGCAACGGCAAACCCTGAATAACGGCAATCCGAACCTCAGCTCCCGAACAGATCCCGGAACAAAACTCGGTCATAGCTGATCACTCCCAATTTGCAAGTCGACAGCGGACTCTGTTCGTGGGCGGCCGCATTCGCTAACCCCGAATGGCGCCCGACTAGAGTAGAGCTCACAGTTAACAGGGGTCAGAGTTGTGCGAAACACCTGAGAGTCTGAACCAACAGCAAGTCAAGACGTATGGCACAGCCGGATAGCTGGGGTTTCGAGCGGATCCATTCCGCGACAAGCTCCGATGACGACCGTGCTTCGGCGGTCTGGGCAGTTTGTTGAGCTTTCCGGAAAAGGAAAGCCATGTTTCACACGCGAATTGGCTGAAAAGGAAAATGGGGTGCAAGAGAGAGCATGAAGGTATCCCGAAACTCGATGCTGGCAATTGTTGCAATGCTTGTGGCGCTTTCAGTTGGCAGTTTCGTATTGCGCCAAAATTCACTAAATCGCTCGCGTTCCTTCTCAAAAGACCCGACTTTGCACCAACAAGTGGGCCTAGCCGTCAACCAAGAAGGAGTTCTGACTCTGAACGGCAAGCCTTTTCGCGGCATTGGCGTCGACTACTACAACCTGTTCTCTAGTCATCTTGAAAATCCCTCCGACCAGTCCTACATTTCTGGACTCCGACAGCTTGAACTGCACCACATACCGTTTGCTAGGTTCATGGCGACCGGGTACTGGCCTAAGGATCTTCGCGTATACGAGACAGACCCAGCCCAGTACTGGAATTTGATGACTGACGTTGTCGACCAAGCACAAAGGGATCACATTGGGCTGATTCCAGATTTCTTCTGGACAACTTTCACCGTTCCAGACCTCGTGGGCGAATCTGTGAGCCAGTGGGGCAATCCAAGCAGCAAGACGATTCGGTTTATGAAAACTTACGTTAATCAGTTTCTCAGCCGTTTCAAAAATTCGCCAGCAATATGGGGTTACGAGTTTGGCAACGAATTCAACAATGCTGTCGATATTCCGGATTGGAAAACCCATCTACCTCCGATCAATATCAAGGAGGGCACCCCGGCCGTACGCACTTCTGCTGATCGCCTGACCAGTTCAGAAATTGAAGTTGCCTTCACGGCTTTCGCCCGGGAGATCAGAGCAAGTGATCCTACTCGAGTGATAGAGAGTGGCAACTCCATTGACAGGATTTCAGCGTGGCATCAGAAACATGGGAACTCCTGGGTCACGGATAGCCAAAGTGAGTTTTCCAAGATGCTGGCGTACTTAAATCCCCCGCCGTTCGATATGACCAGTGTCCATTACTACCCAGGCAAGAAACTGCTGCCACCATTTTCAAGCAACTTGGCATACTTGAAATTTCTCAATCAAATTGCAGTCGCCAACAGACAGCCACTGTTTGTCGGGGAATTTGGCGCTGAAAGCGCAGCAGATGTGTCTTCTGTTCAGACAAAGCAGACCTTCGGCGCGCTCCTCCAAGCAGTTGTCACTAGCGGCACACCCCTAGCCGCTCTGTGGGTCTACGACTACCCGAAGCAACCTAATTGGTCCGTAACCTTTACGAACTCGAGAACATACCAGTTGGCTGAAATCGAACATGCCAATAGCGTCATCCTGCGGGGCACCTCTGGTTCATAGGGTCTGAGACGACTTCATTGATTGTTGTACGATGGTTTGCCCAGGTTGCCCGGCACCACTAGACATTGCCCTCTTAGGCTCCAAGTGTTCTTCTTCTTGCATCGACTGCTGAGCTTTTGCCACCATTGAATAAAGCTGCTTTGCTGGTCTGCGAAGAGCGGCTAAATGGCGGGAACAAGACTCGCCCCTCTTCAATCGCTTATGAGGAGAAATGATGGCCGAAATCAAAGTATATGGTGCATCTTGGTGCCCGGATTGCCGCCGTTCCAAGAAATTCCTATCCGAGCACAGAGTCGCTTATGACTGGGTCGACATCGACGAGGATCCTGATGGTCTTCAGTACGTTCAGGAACTCCAAAATGGGGGAAGAACAATTCCGACCATCGTCTTCCCGGACGGCTCCTATCTTCTCGAACCTACCGATGAAGATCTTGCCAACAAACTTGGCCTGGCACTGGCAGCAGAGCGCCAGTCCTATGATCTCGTGATCGTTGGCGGAGGTCCAGCTGGCTTGACTGCTGCCATCTATGCAGCACGAGAAGGGATCCAGGCCGTGGTGGTTGATAGCGGAGGGCTTGGAGGGCAAGCCCGCGTCACTGAACGAGTGGACAACTACCCAGGATTCCCCGAAGGCATACGTGGATCTGAGCTTGCCGACCGTCTCGTCGACCATGCCCGACGATATGGTGTAGAACTCCTAGGGGCCGTATCTGTTTCTACCATAGAGCGTGACCTGGCCAAGGACCCCAATGACGAAGACTTGATGATTACACTCGGTTCGGGCCAGGAACTGTGTTCACACGCAGTCTTGATTGCTACCGGCACCTCGTATCGTCGGCTCAACATTCCAGGCGAGGCGGAGTTGATCGGATCCGGGGTGCATTTCTGTGCGACCTGTGACGGCCCGTTCTATTCCGGGGCAGACGAGCTGCTCGTGATCGGCGGCGGCAACTCGGGGCTTGAGGAGGGCATCTTCCTCAGCCAGTTCGCATCGAGGATTCGCATAGTGGAGTTCGC
This sequence comes from Actinomycetota bacterium, assembly GCA_027320695.1. GTDB lineage: Bacteria > Actinomycetota > Acidimicrobiia > Acidimicrobiales > Acidimicrobiaceae > SCQM01. The sequence goes on from DAHVKW010000045.1 coordinate 5,691, forward strand.
ACCTGAACTTAGGGCCTCACGGCTCCTCCAAGACAAAGTGCACAATGATCCACATTTCATAGTCCACACAAACACACAGATCACTGAAATCCGCGGCAAAGGCAAAGTTGAAGAAGTTTTGGCAAAAGATCGGGAAAGTGGAGAGGTGCAACGCTGGTTCCCCGCTGGCATATTCGTATTTATAGGTCTCGACCCCAACACCGAATTTTTAAGGGGCACGTTAGATCTCGATCAGTGGGGCTTTGTTCTTACCAACGAGAAGTTCGAAACCTCCCTGCCAGGGGTATTCGCTGCAGGGGACGTCCGTGCCGGTTCTACCAAACAGCTGGGAGCAGCGGTGGGTGAAGGCGTCACTGGCTTGCTCATGGTTCGCAGCTATCTCCAGAACCACGCCCATCTGCCTGTAATAAATGTGAACGCATGAGATTATCTGATGGAAGGCTGCTGACCTGACAATACTCAGCAATCCTGTGCAACTCAGTCTTGTCGCCTTGAGTGCCAGTGAAGAAGAAAGCATGAATTGGAAAAGCGCTAGCACGTACTGCACCTGCGCGAGAATCAGTTCGCTCAATCGAGATGCATGGTAAGCGTCAAGCACCTGCAGAACGCCTCAGGAAACCTTTTGCTGACAGGAGATTCGCGTGGAAGCAAGCATTTTATTCGAAGTCTCTTGCAGGCTGCTTTGCAGAAAAATCGCACTGCGCCCAGGTTTTCCTTTTCACACGAAACCAGAAGCTATTTGCTCATATATGAGCTCAATGGAGACTTGTGTCGAGGCCTCTCAACATCGATTTCTTGAATGCTGGCGCTGGGGCTGAGTTCAAAGGTTCCTCCGCCAGGCAGGGCCCAGATGTTGATCTCACACGCCCACGCAGGGTTCGAGCGACCACTTTCACAACCTCAGAGGAAATAAGACAACGATGGTCTTGCCCGACTTGGATGAATCTATAAACGCTTTTCTTTCCAAGAAAAACTAAACCGGTATGAGCATTTTTTGCCATCAGCACGTGCAGATCAGCGTCAACATGCTGAGATTGCGCACCGGAGCCATTACTATCGTTTGTTAGGAAGGGGTCACCGACCCACCTTGAGCATGTCTTTAGTTAGATTTCTTTCGCTGGCACACGGAATCTCCCTTCTGTTTTGTAGGACTCTCATAGAAGGGAGGTCGCCGCTGTGGCGACCGGTACGGTAAAGTGGTTTAACTCTGAGAAGGGCTTCGGCTTCATTTCTCAGGATAACGGTGATGACGTCTTTGTTCACTTCAGTGCTATTCAAATGGATGGTTATAGAGGTCTTGAAGAGGGACAAGCTGTAGAGTTTGGGACTCAGGTTGGTCCCAAAGGTTTGCAGGCAGTTGACGTGAGACTCATCTAAATAATTCGATTCATAACTAGCGCTTTGACGCAGTTATTGCAGATGAAGCCAGGAACACCGAGTTCCTGGCTTCATTGATTAACGCATGGAGAGAAAGAGAATTCTTAGATCCCGACATCAATTTGCCGAACTGATTCAGCTTCGAAATTGCGCGCCCGGAGGGACTCGAACCCCCAACCGTCTGATCCGAAGTCAGTTTCAGAGTGTTTTGTGAAGTGCGAACAATACGAATACATGCAGGTAAATAGGCTTATATGTCTGGGGAACAATGACAGGAAATTAGCTTTGGACATAAAATTTATGTACTGAATTATGTCCTGAATGAGGCATAATAGAGACCAGGCAGGGGTGAAAGAGAGGTCTTTTGGCTCGTATACGGACTTGAATCAGGACCATCCCAGGTTTCGAGACTGCATGTGGGGAATGGCGCAAAAGCCCATGTAAAGAATCAACTCTTTCCGCATGTACCAGTTTGTCAAATATTTCTGTCACCGGGGTTCTGTACCATATTCCTATGCGAAGAAATTCCGCGATGACGACCGAGCTTCAGAAAGAATTGGAGGCAAAGGGGGTACAGATAAAGCCCCGCCGCCTGGAAAGCTGGTCGCTGGAAAGGCTGGGTCCCAGTCCAACACTTCCGTACGAAAGGCAGCTGGAACATTACGCCTGCCTCGCCACCCTCAGTACTTCAGGTAGAACCGCTGATGATGTAGCCACTGGATCGGCTGCACGCGGTTTTGCCAACGAAAGAGCGCTGGGGGTCGTGCATCGCTCCCTTGGCACGGGCAGCGACATCACTCAAGAAGGCACTGCTGAAATCGACATAGGCAACGCTCCTTCCGGCGACAATGATTTTGCTGACTTAGAACAAATTGCCGTGCTCACAGAACAAAACCTCAAGACCGCCCCAAAGCCCTTGCGCCATCTTTTTGAGACTCTTCAACGCAACATAGAATTGAGAGCTGATTCGCTCGAAGATACACCCGAGCAGGCCTTTCACTCATTTATTGTGAACATCTTCTCTGCGTGTTTTGGCGGCTCCGTCTACAACCACGAGGCGTTCACCGCTGCGATGGGCGACGACCCGTCGGCGATCAAACTACAAGCCTTTGATGCGATGAATCAGATGTTTCAGTCTATGAGTCTTGAAGCATTGATCACCGAATACCGCTCCGTCAGTACAGAGGAACTAGCCGTTGGCGCCCAAGCGTCTCGAGTACTTTTTAGTAGCTTCATCGAAAACCCAAATTCCCAACTCACTGAAAACGACCTTGACTGGATTTCAGTCATGTTCGCCCCGGCCCTAAAGGCCATAGTCGAAAATCCAGATTTGTCAGGACCCGATGTCGCCAACTTCGGCGATGCCATTCCAAAAAATACCGCTAATAGCTACGCGAAGGAGATTGAACCATAATGACCCGCGGCGACCATTTGAAAGCAAGCCGTCCACTTTATTCCCATCACGGAATTGACCTTGGCGACGGGCACGTTGTGCATTTTGCCGCCGACAGGGGAGGTTCGAAGCCGAGTGCATGCATTCGCATCTCTACGTTGAATGAGTTTGCAGGCGACGGTGAGATTTCGATTGTGCAGTACGCCAACATGCCGGACCGAGAAGTAATTGTCCAGAGGGCCCTTTCAAAGGTAGGTGAGGCACGCTACGACCTGCTATCGAACAACTGCGAACATTTTGCGCGTTGGTGTGTGACCGGGAGCCACAGGAGCGAACAGGTCGTTGCAGTAACTTCCATGGCTGCGGCATCGGGGCTCCCCTATCTAAGCGCAGCGATGGGGTTGAATCTCGTATCTTGGCTTGGGCCAATGGGATTAAGCGGTCCGGGAATCATGTCGGGCCTTGCGACTGTGGGCGGCTTTATTGGGGGCGGTGCAGTAGCCGGAATCTCTGTGTTGGGAGCAGCCCCTGCCATTATCACCTTCGGAGCACTTTGCACCTACACCTTTCCCAACGAAAACATGCTGCCCGAAGCGGAACGAAACGCGCGTTTGGCCGGTCGCATTGGCGCGGGCGCGGGTGGCGTAGTGGGGGTAGTCGCCACCACGTTAGTGGTAGGAAGTCTTGGTGTGTCCGGATTGAGTGCGGTGGGCATAAGCACCGGACTGGCCAGTCTGGGAGCGATTCTCGGATCGGGAATGGCGGCAGGAGTGGGGCTCGCTATCGCGATTCCGACTTTGGCGGTCATCCTTGGAGCCTACTTGGCCCGTAGCCTCTGCTCTTTTGTACAACGCACCTACTCTCTCCCCGCGAACTAACCTTCAAAACTAAGAACAGGGCTGGTCGAAGCATCGAGATTCCGGCTGAGAAGCCATGCATTGAAAATGAAATGGTGCGACACAGATACGGCGCACCATTTCCAAACGGTCGCATCGAACTACGGGCAATTGTGCTTACTAGAGATACCCGATCGATTTTCGAGGATTCGGGTCGGGCTCTAGCCCTAGATGCGTCACCAGCTTCAAGTGCTCTACGGTTACTACCGGCTCATTCAGTCGGGAGGCCCTGGAAAGGGCCCGTTGAAGCAACTGGCGCTGTTCTCTCGGAGTCCTGTCCAAAACGGCTTCGAGGACCTCTGAAGCGAATGTCATATGCTGGTATTCGCTCTCAAGCTCCATGCAGGTACCCATGAGGATATCCATTTGGACGCTTGGGTCCGGGAATGAGATGTTGAAGATCTCGAACCTGCTCATGAGACTGCGAGGGATCCTTCCAAGGTCGTTGGCCGTGGCAATCCAGATGATCCTGCTCGCATCGATAGCCAGATCCATTGACGCGTCCCGGAACCGCTTCGCCGTAGAGGGCTCAAGCAGGTTGTGAAGAGGGCTGAGGGTGTCCCCGTGTTGCGACATTCCGGCCTTATCGAGTTCGTCCAATACGACCAGCGGACTCAAATGATCGTTCTCCACGAGCACTTTGAAGATCTGGCCGGGCTGGGAGTTCCCATAAATGTACGAAGATCCCGAAATTGCCGCCCCCTCCTGCAGATTGTCGCACGCCACGTTTGCGATGGGAACCTCGAGGCACTTAGAGAGTTGCTCGCTGTAGTGGGATTTCCCGATTCCCCCCTCGCCAACTAGAAGAATCGGCGTCATCCTGATTGGCCGCGCGCATCTGACGGAAAGCGCCACCTCGTCCATGATCGCCTCCGTCACATCGACGAAGTTCGGGCATGTCTGTCGCAGATCACTAAGACGTTCCAGCGCATCAAGGCTGAAGGTGAACTTGCGATAAGGGCCCTTTCTCGCCAGCCGTCCCGCTAACTCCAGCTGGCTGTAGCCCCGCTCAAAGACCCCTTCGCCCCTTTGGCCGAACGTGTCAAGCTCGAAGGGGTCATATAGCATAGACAGCCCCACCTTCCTCTGGGGGCTGTCCACATACACGCTGCGGTAGTCTTCAGCGAATTTCGGAAATAGCCCTGTGTCGACGACTGAGAACAAAATGTTGTCGTCACCCATGTTTCTAAGCTCGCTCCAGTAGGCGAATATCGCCTTCTCCACCGTGCCCACCTTGTTGTGGGCGTCCGAATAGCGGGTTTCCAGCTCTTCCAGAAACGAGCTGAAATCGCTGAAGCACGTATAGCGAAAATGCTTCATGACATTGATCGCCCAATCTTTGGGTTCTACCTTCAGGGGTTCGTCCTGGCCGGGAAGGGCCACCTCCAATAGTTCCGGCCACTGCTGGGCCAGCAGGTCGAGCTGCCACAGCATCTCTTCAAAATGTAGCTTCGGCGTCTTCATCGCCGTTGTCCTTTTCGCTCTTGCGCATCCGCGCCGTCGCGTTTGATATATGCACCCGGATCAGACTCCGCAGAGTTCTGAGATGAGAGACAAGACAGTTGGAACGAAGCGAAGCTATGGGTGAATGGCGATGGGTGAATGGCGATGGGGTTGGAGTTCTGCGACGCGAGAAAAGATATGTGGGCATATGGTGATCGGCTGGCTCGGGGCGATGCGGTACAAACTAAATGCGCCGCGCCGTGGGAAACCAAGCAGCATCTTCTGTGGGCAATAGGGACCCGCGACGCTCCTGAAGACCAACCATGGAGAACGGATCGGACGTCCTTCGGCTTTCGAGGTCACCTTCATCTGGGGGCTACTCACCGCGAAGGAACTCCTCTATTGCGGACTGGCTGATCCTCCACTTGCCCGAGTACCCTCCGGTGCGCACGCCTTTGAGCCTCTTCTCCCGGATCAGTTTCTTTACGGTATCCCTCGACAACCGCAGGATCTCCGCCGCCTCGTTTAGGGTGAGTACGCTGTCTCCCCTTGAGATCTCACCCGCCAGGTGCTTCGCGTAGATCAATTTGACCGAGTTCTGCACCTTGGCGCTCGACCGCGCTTCTACGTAGTTCTCCAACTGTCTCATGTACATATATATGCACCAGATTTCAAGGATTTAGAAAAATCGTCAAAAAATCTGAAATTTCTCCATTTTCGCCGCATAGATCCTGCTTTCCGCCCACGGCCGAAGCGTTCATTCGGTCGCGAACTTCGCTGCCATGATGACCGCGTTCCTGCTTGTCGCTGTCTCTGTGAGCGCCCTTGTGCCTCCCAAGCGACGCTGAGAACCCCCTGCACGGAGGGATCCCGCAATCGGGAGCTCTTTATCTCAATAGTCCTTCTTTCCCCGCGAGGAAGAGGCGCCTCCCCAGCGACGAATGCCTGCATCGCGCTATATGGGCCGAAGAGCTTCATGCTTGGCGCTCGGGGTGCATCTAGAGCCTCAACCCATAGCCGCCGACATTCGGCTTGGCCCCGCGGTCCGCTTCGGGAGTCTCCCCGCCACCCTCACGCTCAGCCGGCGGGTCGATTTCGGGGCTGCAGTCCTGATCTCTTTCGATCCGGTATGCCCGGTTCTCTGCCAGTAAGTCTTCAGATTCTTTGTCGCCGTCGACGTCGGCTCTGAGCATCTCGGCGCGGCTTTCCTGCGCGGCTTTCAGCGATACGGCGTAGTCGTCGAGATCTGGGTCGTAATATCCGATCTCTTCCCCATATACCACCGGTCGCGGGGTGGAGATGTCGAATATGTCGTCGGCGAGTGAGCGCCAG
>DAHVKW010000046.1 GCA_027320695.1 Actinomycetota bacterium
AGCACCGAAATTCAGTCCGTAGAAAAGTCCGCAGGACTGACTTGAGAGAAATCTACTACGCGACCGCTCCCGGGTCATTCAACATGAACTCTTCGATAGCTCGCTGAGAAATCCTCCACTTGCCGCCATACGGCCCGGTACGAACTCCCTTCAACCGCTCTTCGTGGAGCAGCTTTCTAACAGTGTTAGTTGACAGACGCAATTCGACAGCGGCCTCTGTAATCGTGAGTATTCGGTTTGGCGGGTTGGGTTTCTTCGGCTTCTTATTCTTGCCCATCACGCGACCATTCGCTCATATTGAAGCTGCTCTCTGCGAGCGGCAAGCTGAATTTCTCGGTCTTCCTCGGTCTGTCGCCACCAGGAACGAACAGCGAGTTCATCAAGCGGGGAATGCCAGCCGGTTGCAGCTACACTCCAAGTCACAGAATCATCTTCGAACAACTCGCGAGGAACATTCAACTGTTGGGGATGGTCGCCTTGGTGTTCGATTGCCCATGCTTTGCGGAGTTGCTTCAATTGGGTGAAACTGACGGACCAACCACGCGAAGCGGAGAGGACACGGTTCGGAAACCCCAGAGCGTTTGCGCGCTTCTTCAGATTCAGGGATTTGAACCGGGGATCCTCACCCATAATCCAACACACATGTGCTAGTTGTCGAAACCACCAAGCGGAATTTGGCAACGCGTCAATTTGATCAAGAGACCGGAACTCGTGCGCGAAGCCCTTAGCCTCGGAGACACCTTTTGTGACATACTTGGCGGCATACTTGGCAAAAAACTTTGCGTTCGCGGCATTGATCACAATCACGTCGAACTGTTCGCCAAGGCGGAAATCCCGCTCCAGCGTCGGGTACAGACCCTCAGGATCCTCGAACTTTTTGTGAATAACGGTCTTCTTGGCAGCCTTGGTCATAGCCTTGACGATCTGCTGGTCGGTTATCGGTATGGTCGGGTCTGAAGCCTGGCCGGTCGGACCATCGAGCCGGGCGAAGCCGTGAAAGTGAATTGCGCCCCTGGCCTGGGTTTCCGCAACCTTTACGAACACAAGATTTGCATGCTCCTGCAACTCGTCGCGGTTCAGGTCGAGCATCTTTTCGAGCTCGCGGATAGTATCCCGCTTCCAGCGATCGTAAAGATCCGGCATAATAGCATTGTGCAAAATTTGACCGACCGTATCGTAGTGCGCAAGACACAGAGGGCTGCCGAGCAGGGGGTCGTCCTTCTTGTGGATCTTACCGCAAGAGTGCGAAAACCGGTCGTCATCTGGACAGGGGACCTTTTTACCAGGATGGCAGATTCCAGGGGTTCCCTTTTTGCGCTCAACATAGTGGTGGACAGGTCCAAGACCGGGCTCGGTGATCGTGAAAAACACCCGATGGTGTTGGCTGACGCTAAGGGGAACGGTCTCCCCGTCGCCCTCCAAACCAAGACTAATCAACCGTTTCGCATCGATACCATAGAGGGCGGCGCAACCAGGGCACACCTCGGGCAGGCGCGACCCGCATTTGAGGGGGTACAACATCTGATAGCTCTCACCGAATCCCCCTTCACCCGTAGCACCGGGCGCGATGAAAATAGGCCGGCGGCAGTAGTGACAGGTATCGATGGCGCGGATAAATGACAGCAGAGACTTGCCGGAACGGGAGAAGAGGACAGCCTCTTGCTCAGGGGTTAAGGGGGAATCAGGATCGAGAGACGAGAGGGCGGTGCCTAAACCACCGAGCGCAGAAGTGATGAGCTTGTCACCGCTGCTTGACTTTTGCTTACTCGTGCGATACATTCTTAACTACTTTCTGTTGAATCAGTCGGGCTTCTCATGTCAAGACTGCCCGACTGATTTTTTTATCTTCCTACTACCTATGTGTATATGCAGGTTTTTGACCAAAGTGACGGAATTCCCGAAAGTTTTAGTCAGCGGGCGCTGCTGTTTCACAGCTTGAAACCGATGGAGTGACGAATAGCGCCTCTGCAACACCACTCATCTATGATCTCGAAACAGCCGGAAATGGTTCATGCCAAGCTGCTATCAACTCGTTCATTCAAGGATGGGTAGATTATCTTAATACTGCACCAGCGCAAATTCCGGGCGTTTATGGTTCAGTCTGTAACTCAAACTTAGGTGCGCTGGCGAGCCTGAGTCCTCCACCTAGTTTCATTTGGGGAGCGTATTACGATGGAAACCCCGACACGGCTGACCTTTCTGCGGGTGGTTGTGGCGTACCAAATGGAGACTGGACGAATCAGCAACGGCTCAAGCAATATGATCACAATTACACGACCCCACCGTATGGAGGTTTATCCTTGACAGTAGATCAGGACTGCGCAAATTCCATAACGACCCCATCTGGTTTAGAGACATCCAACTGTAATTGAGAGTGAGGTGTTCTGAACATGTTTAAAAAGTTTTACCATCATGTGACCAGAAGGGTTTCAGTTATTTTCGTTCTGATCGCTGCAGTTTCCTTATTAGCCGTAGGATTTTTTCTTTCAGGCTCGGCTGCCAGCTCCAGCTATAGTTTTGGCTCTGTCAATTCCGGAAAGGGTCAATATACTCCCTACCCGGGCAAGCCAGCACCACCCCCGGGTTTTCTAGGTTATGTGCCGCCGGCTCCTGCCAAAGTCGAATGCACTAGTGCTGATTTCCATCTCTACGTAACGTGGCCAGGGGCATACAACGGGAATATTGCTGAAAGCGTTGAGCTGAAAAATACTTCGACTACGTACTGTTATCTGACGGGTGCACCACCCATTCAAGTTAGTTCAGCTAAAGGTGGTACAGAACCAGTTTCGCTCGGCAAATTTGCCTCTCAGCGTGTGAACATCCAGCCCGGCCAGGGCCTCTTCTTCGTCTTCGGGAGCCCAGCCAACTGCGCTAACGCGAACAATGGCATAAATGAAATTGCCACTGGCATGAGTCTTGGTATGCCAGGTGGGAGTATTAGCGCCAGTGGGCTGAATCTCAATGTCGCATGCGGTGGACTTAGCTTGCTTGTGTTTGCTGTACCGGAGAAGCTGATGAATCCTCCTTCTACATATACTTATCCTTCATCACGTATACCAAAGCCTGGTGCTTCAAGCTGATGTTTTCGACGGTTGCAAGATCAACACCGCAATTTAAGTCGTTGTAGCTGAGTTGTAGGCGGTTCAAATAGAGCACCTGGTATAACGCTCCGATTTGTCATTGCACCAGCAGGACCATTTGCAGTCTGGTAAGCTTGGATATCTAGCAGAAAATAGCGTTCGCCGAACTTTATACGAATGACGATCTGACATTTCGAAAAATAGCAGAACGGATGAATCGCGACGAATCAACAGTGCGAGAGATTTGGAAAGCTGCTTCGCAGAAGTTGAGGGCGGCGGTCGAAACCGCTGGAGCTGGCAGGACAAGACGACAGAGCGTGCCGGGTGTAATGGCAATTCCAGCGCTGGCAGGGATGGCAGTCATGGTTGCTTTTCTCGCTGTTGCAGCCACGAACCCGATTTTGGCAGGTGTCTCGGCGCTTGCGGTAACGGCCGCAGTAGCCGGTATCGCTGTCGTCGCCTGGATGTGGCAGCGTCGAAAGCAGCAGAAAGAGCGAAAACACATTACCGGCTAGTAACATTTGATGGCCTTAGGCAAAAGTGCTGGTGAGAGATTTGGGGGAAATTTACTATATGTTAATCAAGAGCCACGCCTCGCGGGCGCTCCGCGCCCGCTCGCGCGCCTTAACCCCCTATGGCCAGTCCGTCCGTTTTGGAAGCGCAGCTAAAACGCACGGACCTCAAGAGTGGTAGACTCTGACATCGATGAGGCTTCTGAAATCGCCGCGAGCCATTGCAAGCCTTGCTGCCGCGTGCGTAATAGCCATCGACCAGGTTACCAAGACGCTGGCTGAAGCGAATCTGGCAACACACTCCATTAAAATACTCGGTCCCCTTTCTCTTAAGCTCTTTTATAACTCTGGAGTGGCCGACTCGATTGCAACTGGGAATGTCGCGGTCATCACGATCATAGAGCTGCTGGTCATCGCTGGAATGATCTTTTATGTGCGAAGAATCAGAAGCACCGGTCTTGCGGTGGGATTCGGCATGGTCATCGGTGGAGCGCTTGGCAACATCACCGATAGACTGTTCAGGCACAACCATGGTTCCGTGATTGACTTCATTTATAGCGGGTTTTGGCCGACCTTCAATCTTGCAGATTCAGCCGTGGTAATCGGAATTATCGTGATCCTGTTTACATCCCGCTCCAAGGGCAAGCGGATCGTCTAGAACCCCAAATCACGTGCGATCAATGGATTTCGGCATGAAAACCCGAGAACTAAGATATTCCGTGGCCGCGCGGTCCCGAGCCTCGAGCCGATGAGCGTAAACTTTCAACAACACTGAGGAATTGGCATGGCCAAGACGGCCACCGACTGTACGAATATCAAAATCGGCAGCAATCAACTCTGTTGCCGTGAAGTGGCGAAGTTGGTGCAAGTGGTACGGCAATCCAAGTGAGTCGCAAACCTTACGAAACAACTTCGAGGGTGTGTCAGGATGCAAGGGACTCGAACCGTCTGGAGATCCGGGAAATAAAAAAGGATCACTGACCAGTTCAAATCCTAATTCGATATTCTTGCGAAGAGCGTTCATCTGCGAAATGACAACATCTTCCAAGTTCTCGTCAACGGCTATCCGGCGCACACTGTGGGTCTTCGTTGACTTGACATAAATCCCGTCTTTAGGCGTGTATCCGACAGATCGCGCGACAGTCAATACCTTCGTCACAGCGTCGTAGTCTGACCAGCGTAAAGCCAACGCTTCCCCGCGCCGGGTGCCCGTCAACGCACAAACAGCAAACACGGCCGCAAGCTGAGGACTCCGCTCCCAAGCCGCGGTCAGAATCTTCCCCAGTTCCTCAGGAGTGGGGGCAACTGCTGGAGCATGCTTTACAGTCGGCGGCGTGGCTAATTTGGCAACGTTCTTCTCGACCCATCCCCACTTCATTGCTTGACCGAGCGCCCGGCTCAGAACCGCGTGAGCATGGTGCACACGTGACGTACTTTGCCCAACATCCAACATCCTCCGGTACAACTCGTCAAGATCGCGGGCACTGAGTTTCTCGATACTCCGACCGCCCAAAGACGGGAGAATGTGATTTCGCGCGATCTCGCGATAACCGAAGATTGTTTTCGGAGCTAACCCGGAGCGATCGCAAAAATCGAAAAACTCATCGAACAACCGTCCCAACAGAATTCCCGAACCGCGCTCATTCTTAGCTGAAACAACCAGTTTGGCCAGCTCTTGATCAGCGAGACGAGGACCGCCATGTATTGTTTTGGACACGTAAATGTACTTGCCAGTTACCGGGTCTTTTCCAGCCGATACGCGCAACTTCCAAACGCCCGAACGCACTTCTTTCTTCTGTCCTGCCATTTAGCAATTAAGCACTATTTAAGTACCGCTGTCAAGCCAGCCTATCACATATGGCCTCTGAACTGGTGCGCCCCCTGGGATTCGAACCCAGAACCTGCGGATTAAGAGTCCGTTGCTCTGCCATTGAGCTAGAGGCGCGTTCAATTTCAGGTCTCAACTTAGTTGTGAAAACTAAAAGACCAGGCCGCCTGAACAGCAAAACTCTGAAAGAATTGCTGGCCAGTCTAACCAAACTGGATGGGGTGGCCAAGGGGACTTGAACCCCCGACCTCCAGGGCCACAACCTGGCGCTCTAACCAACTGAGCTATGGCCACCACAGTGCTCATTCATCATAGTCACACGTACGGCCTTACAAGTACATACTCGAGTAACCACAGATATTTGCCTCATATTTCTCAACAGCAAGGAAAGATTTTCCCTCGTGCCGTGTTTTAACATTGAGTCATGCGGCAACTGACAGATTAGGATATTGACTCGTTGACGCTTGCCCCTGTAGCTCAGCTGGACAGAGCAGCTGCCTTCTAAGCAGTTGGTCGCAGGTTCGAATCCTGCCGGGGGCGCCTGTTCAGAGCGTATATTTGAATTTATAACTCCCTTGCGATAGACTTAACCCAACAATCAACCCAACATTTGAGTGAGGTATGAAAGTGGGTTCGATCCGTTTGAGAAGAAAGCCCAACGTCTGGGAGCTCCGTCTTTATCTTGGCAGGGATGAAAACGGCAAAGTGGTACACAAATACGCGACCTACGTCGGTGGAAAGCGCGAGGCTGAAAGAGAACTTGCAAGACTCAGTTTTGAACTCGAGTCAAAGCCGGACTTTCCACGTCATGACGAGAAGTTAGCTGAGCCAACTGAACAGATTCAGTGGGGTCCCGAGACAACATTCAATGATGCCATCGCGGCCTGGAGGGAGAACGGATGGCAGGATCTCTCCCCGAAAACGATCAGGGACTACGAAGGATTTTACAGACGGCACATTGAAGGAACTATTGGCACGAAGGCCATTAGCACGATCGGCGTCTTCGAGGTTGAAGGCTATTTCCGTTCCTTGGCCAAAGAAGGACTCGGCCTATCGGGGATCAGACATGTTCGAGGCATGCTGCACAAGTCAGCCAGGCTCGCAGGAAAATGGTCCGGCGGTATTATCCCAAATCCGGTTACGCTAGCCGACCTTCCAGGAAATGCGCGAAAGTCGTCACCAGTTCGCGCGCCATCGATCGGGGAGGTGCAGGCGATCATTCAAACGGTGGAGCAGAGCGGTGATATACGAATGGCGACATTGATAAAGGTGATAGCTGCAACTGGAATGCGAAGAGGCGAAGCCGCAGCGCTACGGTGGTCAGACATCTCATTCGCAGACTCAAGGCTTACTATAGATGAAGCGGCGATTGCCGCCCTGGGTTCGATTGTCATAAAGCCTCCGAAAACCAAGGCATCCATCAGGGTCGTGGCGCTCGATCAATGGACGCTTGCTTCGCTCGAAGATCTCAGAGCTGAGCAGCAAGCGCTTGCGCAAAGTATGGGTTTTTCTCTGGTTGATGAGGGGTTTGTCTTCAGCTACTCGCCTGATGGATCTATCCCACCCCATCCAGACAGCATTTCGCATGCCTTCAAGAAAATGGTAAAGGCCTCTGGAGTGGACTCGGCGATTCATTTGCACTCCCTACGGCATTTCCAGGCAACGCTCATAGACCCTCTGTCTTCGGAGCGACAGAAACAGGCCAGACTGGGATGGTCGACAACCCACATGGCGAGGCACTATACCGACCCAATAACCGAAGAGGACGTAAAGATCGCTTCCGAAGTCGGCAGGCAGCTTTACGGGTGAGATCCGTCACGTGAATCATCCCTCTCAATCTCGCACTCAGGAGGCTTGACCGGACTCTGGCGGATTTCCATAGAGGAACGCCTGGACATCTCTTCTCATGAATCGGATTGCTCCATTGATGACGAAGTGGCGGATCGGAAAGTCGCCTTTCTTCACTGAGCGGTGCACCGTCGCTTTGGAGATGCAGAGCACGATAGCTACTTCGCTTACCCCCATGAACGGCTTGGTGGGCGGGGTCACCTGTCTGGCCATTGCAACACACCTCCTTCTGTCTGCTCGCAGTCTTCGTTTGGTCCTTGAACGACGCTTGGCCAAATGGCCTTTTTGCAGCTGGGAATGTTCTCTCGTGTTCCCATGCCCCATATATATGCACCGTGCCAAAACTCCTCATTTTTCCTCTCGGTCATGAACACTCACAGTGGCAATAAAGTGCTATCTGTAAAGTCGCGCTCTATAACACCAGGTGGCTTTTCTCCGAGCCCTGCTCCCGCGTCACTAGTCGTGGTTGGAGGGGCTTGAAATGGCCATGGAGTCCTGACCGATCTGAAACGCCGCCCGATGACTTCTTGAGGGCGGCATTTCAGATTCAGCCAGATAACACACCAGCAGATCGCCTGTTATATGTATCCGATCACAGTCGTCGGAGGCTCCGGCTTGGGCTGTCGGGCCACTTGTTCCAGATGCTCTAGAGTGACAACATTTTCCCCCAGCCGCACAGTCCTCGAAAGCGCCCGCTCCAGTAGCTGACGCTGTTCTCGCGGGTTCAGTTCAACTAAGGCCTCCAGGACCTCGTCTGAGAACTCGATGTCGTGGTATTCGGCCTTGAGCTCGTCACGTATCCCTTCTAATATCGCCCTTTTGGCGCCTTGATCCTGAGCTGATATCTCAAAGACCTCGAACCTGCTTTGGAGCGTTCTTGGGATCCTGTTGAGGTAATTCGCGGTTGCGATCCAGATGATGTGGCTCGCGTCAATTGGAAGCCCAACAGATCCGTCCCGGAACTGTCTTGCAGACACCGGCTCCAAAAGGTTGTGAAGCGGGCTCAGGGTGTCGCCATACCGGGAGACCCTGGCCTTGTCGATCTCGTCGAGTATCACAATAGGGCTCAGGTGGTCCTGTTCAGTCAGCAGCTTGAACACCTCTCCTGGTTGCGAATTCGAGTAGATGAACGAAGAGCCCGCAAGGCCTGCCCCTTCTTGGAGATTGTCCATTGCGACCACTGCGATCGGCACTCCCAGGCACTTAGAAAGCTCGAAGCTATAGTGGGACTTTCCGATGCCGGGTTCTCCTACCAGGAGAATCGGTGTCATCCGGATCGGCTTTGAATATTTCGTCGCAACGCATATAGCGTCGATTATTCTGTCGGTGACTATGGCGAAGTTCGGCGAGGTCTGCTTCAGCTCGCAGAGCTTTACTATAGTTTTATTCTCGAATGTGAATCTGCGGTAAGGTCCTGACTTTGCCAGCTGTCCGACGGTCTTTTTGAGCTGATAATCCCTCTCTACGCCACTGGTGGCAACATGGCCGAGGTCATAGAGGTCGAAGGGGCTGAAGAGCCGGCGACGACCTTCCTCTTTTCGGTGGCTGTTTATATATATTGACTTGTCCCTGGGAAAGTATTCTACGAAAAGCCCATAAAAACGCAAGCGCTTCTTCTGATGCCTGAGGTCATCTCTTGTACTTGAGCTCTTCGAATAGTTTTTTCGATCAGCTCCTGCAGAGTGGCTGAAAGATTTCAGAAAAGTCGAGACTCGGGACCATTTCCCAAAATCTGGGATATCCGGAGTGAAACCGACCAATCAGCGCACAGGGAGGGACTGCGCCAGGAACGCACATAGCAGAAGATCCCCCGACCAGTGAGAGCACCAACACTGTCTGAACGTACTGGTTTCATCGGAGATAGATCTTAAAAATTACGAAGGAAGTTGCTGATGTAGGTGTAGTAGGCAAATTATAACGTCAGCGTTATAATAAATATATCGGCGAAATATTTTCGGAGGTACATGAATTTCGGTCCCGTAGAAGTACTTTTGCTGGACGAAGCAGACGAAGAGCTGAAAGCACTTCCAGAGAGTGAGCGTGTCGCAATGAGGGCGGCCTTTAGGAAGTTGGCAGAGATAGGCAGTGCTCTGCCTTTCCCTCATCAGAGTTCCGTCCGCGGATCAAAAAGTTTGAGAGAACTCAGACCAAGGGGCGTAGCCCATATCGGAGTTTCTACAAGCGCACGGGACCTAACCAATTCGTCATTGGAGCGGTAGGGCCAGAGGCCCAAGTAGATCCTCAGGGGTTTCGGCGGTGTGTGAATGCAGCCGAGGAACGACTAAGCAAATACGAGGGTTTTGGAGGATAATGGATTGAAGACCGTAGAAGAATCATTAATGGAGGACCTGAAAGATCCGGAGTTTCGTAAAGAATGGGAACGCACTGCCTTAGCGCGTGCCGTGGCGCTTGAGGTAATCAAATACCGCGCGGAACATGGCATTTCTCAGACTGAGCTAGGCCGAAGGCTGGGGATGCACCAGCCAGCTGTCTCTCGGCTCGAAGAGGGGGACCAGACTCCAAGTATCGACATGCTCAAACGATTGTCAGAAAAGTTGGGGATAGATCTAACTATCAATATCCATGCTGGTGAGTTGGCAGTCGAGCGCCCAGAGAAGGCATCGGCGTAGTTGCACAGTATTACGCAGAGATTCGTACGGGCGTGTCGTTCAAATCACAAAAAGCTGAATAGCGGCAGCTTGTCGGAGGTACTTCATTAACCAAGCCCATCGGAAAAAGAGTTCACCGCCGCCTTCGGGTGAGGATAGTCACCAGGGAGATGCGCAAGCCTCCACTCAGTTCACCTATATAGAGGTGGATGACGAGAGGGGGGTCAAAATAGCCGATTCCAACCCAACATCAACCCAACAAACTGGGCTCATCTTGTAGCCTTCGGTTGCCTGGCGATTCGCCGCGAGATTCGCACACCTATGTTTATCAGGTGATATGCAGCGTCGTGATCTGGCGCGCTTTCGTTTGAAACCGGAATTAGCTACCTTCTAAGCAGTTGGTCGCAGGTTCGAATCCTGCCGGGGGCGCCTGGCCATGGCGTATTTTGAAGTTGTCACTGTTTGCCTGTGCCGCACAATAACGTGATAGAGTCAGCACGGCAACGGCACCTGCAAGTGCGACCCCACTGACTCGGTGAGTTTCGCTCGAGCATTTCAGAGGGCATGATTTAAATTCTCCGTTTGCGCGAGCATTCTCCTTCTTGCATGGCAATCACCTCATCTGTCTTATATCCCTGAGCGCCGAAAATATCAAGAGTTCATTCAGTTTCTCTTAAACAGAAGCTCTCTCTGGCGTTCCCGCAACGGTCATGCATCTTCCTCTTCGAAATTCCAGGAGACCTTGGTCCGTTGGCAGCCTTAGGGCCCTCAGAACAGAATTTGCGTTGACTCCCGAAATGGGGGATTAAAGGCTTGGCCAAAGGTGTCAACACTTGGCAATTTGGTACGAGCGTAAGATGGCGTCTTAGAGCTTGCTACCAACCATTTGTGGGTGCGCTTGAATTGCTAACGTCGCTGCAGACACAGCTTCACTTGATCACCAGCTGTCCGTTGGCGACAGTTCCAGGGCCGAAGAAGACCCAGCTAACGGAAGCGTTACCCACTGGCGCATTGGCAGGTATGGGCATCCTCATCTGGTAGCGAACCAAGCCATGAGGCAGTATCGACCGAACGGAGCTGCAGTTCAGACGATAAAGAAACTTGCTGCGGAAGCTTGAATATTCCATGTAAATGGGACATGGCGACAATTCCACCGCCTTGTCGAGGGGGTTCGATACGTCAACCTCGTAAGTGAGTGTCGTACCGGCTTTCACGCTCGCTGGAAGAACTAGATGCGGAATCAAATATTGCGTTGGAGGGGTCGGATACTGAGGTGATGGCTTTAGCGAGTAGAAGGGAGAGACTGCTATGCCGCAGTACTCGGGAAGCTTTAGGTCCTTCAATACCAATTCACCTCCCATGGGATAAGAGACATCGAGGGTTCTGTAGATTGTGGGGTATTGACCAGGTCTCCCACATGCTGCACTGGCCTCTACAAATAGGAATACCGTTTTACCAGGTGCAGTGTCAGATCTCTCGCCGAAGGAAAGCATTGGCCTTTCGGTAGCCTTCATGTCTGGCAGACCAGGGCCCTTGGCAACGACCTCGGGAGTCCCGGACAATAGACACGCCTTGGGGCCGACGTTGCGGAGTTGCACTATAAGCCCGTGGTCGCCCATTAATTGCGACGGAGCAGTACCGATTAGGGAAAGACTGTCGGCGCTGCATGGAGGGGCATCTGTTTTGGGCGTTGAAGTTGGCAGGGGTGCCGGCACAGGAGGAACAGCCGATGGACTGTCTATCCAAGGAATCAGAGCGGCAAGCCTGGCAGGATCTTTGCCGACGACAAGTCTCGAAGATGCTGAAACTGCTCCACAGCTCGATACAGTTATGGTCAATCCGACAAGCAATGCAAGGTGGCTATGTCGGAGACTACGCATCGAAACCA
>DAHVKW010000047.1 GCA_027320695.1 Actinomycetota bacterium
TCTTGTATTGGATGCAAACTGAAGCACCTCGTCACGACGGAGGATCGGGCTATCCCGAACTCCGCCCTCGCGGTGATTTAGCTGGAACGGAAGATGGTCTCGCGCAGATGCCATATATCCGTGAAAGTCGTAGGATCAAAGCCCAGTTCACTCTTTTGGAGCAACACATCGGGGTAGAAGCCCGCGAAGGATTGGATGGTGCTGAGTTTTTTGCGGATAGTGTTGGCATTGCTGCATATCGAATCGATATTCATCCCTCCACGGCTGGAAGACCAACGATCGATTTGGATACCTGGCCATTTCAAATTCCGCTGAGAAGTCTAATTCCTGTTCGCCTCAGGAATCTTTTGCCGGCGGCGAAGAATATTGGTTCAACGCATATCACGAGTGGTGCATACCGCGTTCATCCTGGGGAATGGACCGTAGGTGAGGCGGCAGGAGCGCTCGTTGCCTACTGCCGCAACGAGGGTCTGGAGCCCCATCATGTCACTGCGGATCCTCTAAAAGTAGAAGATTTCCAAAAGGTGCTGTCTATAAACCTTGGAATTGAGCTCGCGTGGCCAAAATATGAGGCCCTTCGACCGCAAAACCGCTTGGGCTACGTCCAGGAAACTGGCGAAAATTAAAGACGCCCCGCAAAGTTTTTCGAATATATGAGCATCAGCCGCTAACAGCGAGTGGGTAGTGGTTTGTTTTCAATTACCGATTAAATCGCGGGCTTGCTAGAATTAATGTCAAAGGTCTTTAAGTGGCGTAACGCTTGAATGGCGGCGCATCACGAAAGCTGAAGGAGAGATATGTCAGCCAGTACCATAACAATTGGCAAGAAGCCGTCAAGCATAATTGTTACTGACGCAGCAGCTAAGAAGGTTGCTGAGCTTTTGGCCCAGGAGGAAGGCTCAAGCTCCCTATTTCTAAGAGTGGGTGTGCGTCCTGGTGGTTGCTCAGGATTCAGCTACGATATGTTCTTTGATTCTGAGTTGGCCAGCGATGACGTCGTTAGCGTCTTTGGGGATATCAAAGTGGTAGTTGACGAGACCAGCGCCGCAATGCTCAAGGGAGCCACACTGGACTACCGGGATGGGCTTCAGGAAGCAGGATTTCACATCACCAACCCCAGCGCGGCAAAAACCTGCGGTTGTGGCTCTTCATTTTCTTAATGTCAGCCTGAGAAATAAAATGTTTTAGGGCCCGTTTGTAATGGCGGGCCTTTTGCTTTTGCGTGCTACCTGGATCCGGTTGGTAAGTTGCGTCGCTGCGAGCCGAACCTGTAACCTACGGACCTCACTGTCTGGATCAGAGACTCCTGCTGTTCCCCCAGCTTTGCTCGCAACCGCCTAACGTGGACATCCACGGTGCGCGCGCCGCCATAATATTCGTATCCCCACACTCTTGAGAGAAGCGTTTCCCGGCTGAAAACCTTTCCAGGGCGCGACGCCAAGAATTTAAGCAGCTCGTACTCCATGTAGGTAAGATCCATGGCGCGGCCCGAGATTGTGGCCTGGTAGGTTTCGAGATTCAGAATGAGCGGTCCGTATTCGATTAGCTCCGGCATCAGCCCGCGTCCAGACCTCCATAGAAGATGCTTCAGCCTGACATCTAACTCGGCCGTATCAATCGGGCTGATTAGAAAGTCGTCGAAAAGGTCGTCTCTAAGATTGAGTTCAGACAGCTGCGCTTGGCCAACGATGAAAATCACAGGCTCAACTGGAGTTTCTCGTTTGCGCACCGATCGGCTTACCGCCAGCGCAAGTTCGAGATTGTCTACAGCGTTGATAACCGCTCCGAGATAGCCGTCATCAGGTTCAAAGGGCCCTATCTGGCTCTGTTTGGTTATAGCGATCACTTGATATCCAAGGTCCCTGAGTACGTTTGTGAGCTTGTCGCTGTCGTTTCCGCCAAGTAGGAGCAAGGATTCCATTGGTGGCCTACAGGGACCGCAGGTAGCGATCGAGTTCGAACTGGGAGACGTGCGTCTTATAAGCTGACCATTCGTCGTGCTTGTTGCGAATGAACCACTCAAACACGTGCGAGCCCAAGGTGTCTCTAACCAGTTCGGACTTCTCCATCATCGCGAGCGCCTCATCAAGATTCCCCGGCAGGAAGGTGATATTCAAGGATTGGAGCTCTTCTACCGACATGTTGTAAAGGTTGGCGCTGGCTTCCTCTGGAAGTTTGTAGCCCTCCTCTATGCCTTTCAGTCCGGCAGCGAGAATCACGGAAAAGCTCAGATACGGGTTGCAGGCTGCATCCGGAGCTCTGTATTCGATGCGCGACGAGTCTGGGTCCGCTCCTTTTGCAACCGGAACCCTTATAAGTGCTGAACGATTGTTTCTCGCCCATGAAACATAAATTGGAGCTTCGTATCCGGCAACAAGTCGTTTATACGAGTTGACCCATTGGTTGGTGACGGCTGTGAATTCGGGAGCATGCCGCATTATCCCGGCAATGAACCCCTTTGCGGTCTCGGACAGACGATATTCGTCACTGGAATCACTAAAGGCGTTCCTCTCGTTTTTGAAGAGGGAAAAGTGGGTATGCATTCCTGAGCCCTGGACTCCGGCAAGCGGTTTTGGCATGAAAGACGCGTGGACGTTGTGTCGAGAGGCGATTTCCTTGATTATCAACCGCGTAGCCAAGATATTGTCTGCCATTGTCAGAGCATCGGTGTAGCGGAGGTCTATCTCATGCTGCGACGGGGCATCTTCGTGCTGAGAATACTCAACTGGAATTCCCGAATCTTCAAGGGCCAGAACGGTTTCTTTTCTCAGCTTCGAAGTGAAGTCGGCAACCGTGAGTTCAAAGTATGAACCAAAATCCAGTAATTTTGGTGGATGCGATGGATCGGAGTCGGCGAAATAAAAGTACTCGAGCTCGGGTGCGGCGAAAAAGGCGAACCCCTTGTCATGAGCTTTTTCCAGAGTTCGCCTAAGTACGTTTCTGGGGCAGCCCTCAAACGGAGACCCATCTAAATTGACGATGTCGCAAAATATTCGGGCTACGCTGTGGTCGGTCGCCAGGATCGCAAATGTTTGCGGGTCGGGCATGGCGAGGACGTCGCTCTCTTGGATTCTTGAGAATCCGTCGATGGCGGAACCATCGAAGGTCATCCCATCAAAAAGCGCATTTTCGAGTTCAGCCGGAGTAATCTGGAAGCTTTTTGGGGTTCCAAGCACATCGCTGAACCAGAGCTGAATGTACTTGATCTGTCTTTCCTCGGAGGTTTTTAGAACGTAATCTCGCTGGGCGTCCAGTTTCGTTGTAGGTTTCACGTATAAATACCTATCTACTCACATATAAATGTAGACCTCAGATGGTCGACTTTTAACGAATTATTCACAAATCCTGTGCTAAATCGCGCCCATTTGTCGTTAGCCTATTTTCAGTTATTTAACTTGCTCCAAGAGAAGTTTGCCATCGCCGTGACGCGCAAGGACAAATCTTTTCTTTACTTTTGAGGAGGATTATGAAAGAGCGTACTCCGGCGGAAGTGCTCCGTTTGGCAAAGGACGAAGGCGTAGAAATCGTTGATCTCCGTTTTTGTGACCTTCCAGGTGTTATGCAGCACTTTTCTGTCCCCATTTCACAACTCACTGAGGATTCATTTAAGGAGGGGTTCGGATTTGATGGCTCGTCCATAAGAGGGTTCAAGGCCATTCATGAGTCGGACATGCTACTTCTGCCAGATCCTTCGACTGCCGTGCTTGATCCATTCAGGCAGCACAAGACGTTAAACCTGAACTGCTTTATCCACGAGCCTGTAACCTATGAGCCTTATTCCAGGGATCCCCGTTACATCGCCAAGAAGGCCGAGGAGTATTTGAAGAGCACTGCGATAGCAGATACTGCTTACTTCGGTCCTGAAGCCGAGTTCTTTATTTTCAACGATGTTAAATATTCTCAGGATCAGAGAAGCGCCAACTATTCAATCGATTCGATCGAAGGCATATGGAACTCGGACAGGGAAGAGGGTCCAAACCTTGGCTACAAGGTAGGAATCAAGGGAGGATATTTCCCGGTTCCGCCCAATGACAAGTTCCAAGACCTACGTTCGGAGATGATTCTCACAATGATTCGTCTTGGAATCGACATCGAGGTTCAGCATCACGAGGTGGCCACGGCAGGCCAGGCTGAAATTGACATGCGTTTTGACACGCTTCTTCGTATGGCTGACAAGGTGATGCTCTACAAGTATGTAGTAAAGAATGTGGCATATAATGCAGGCTGTACGGCGACGTTCATGCCTAAGCCTCTTTTCGAGGACAACGGCTCTGGCATGCACACTCACCAGTCCCTTTGGAACGGGGGTAAGCCGCTATTTTACGATGCTAATGGCAAATATGCCGAACTTTCCGACATGGCCAGATGGTACATAGGCGGAATACTGAAGCATGCCGCATCGATCCTTGGCTTTGCCGCTCCAACCACGAACTCTTACAAGCGTTTGGTTCCTGGGTATGAAGCACCTGTGAATCTGGTTTACTCTTTGCGTAACCGCTCCGCCGCATGCCGAATTCCGACCTATTCTCCGAGCCCGAAGGCAAAGAGAGTGGAATTTCGCTGTCCGGACGCCGCCTCCAACCCATACCTCGCGTTTGCGGCACAGTTGCTGGCGGGTATCGATGGAGTAAAGAACAAGATTGAGCCACCGGCGCCTTTGGAAGTGGACCTGTTTGATCTCGCACCTGAAGAAGCTGCAAAGGTTCCCCAGGTTCCAGCTTCTCTCGAGGGTGCTCTTGACGCTCTTCAAGCAGATCACGACTACCTGTTGGCAGGAGGAGTGTTCACCCAGGACCTCATCGACACATGGATCTCCTACAAGAGGTTGAATGAAGTCGATCCAGTTAGGCTTCGTCCGCATCCTTGGGAATTCATGATGTACTACGACATGTAGCCGGTAGGAAGATGCAGCTTTTGAGGCAGGATCCAGACTTGGGTTCTGCCTCTTTTGCTTGCTGGGATAATTCCGAATCCGAATGCTGGTGGATTTGGGACTGACGCGGATTGGTTTGGCTTTACAGGGTGGCTAGATTGAAGAGATACTTTCTCTTTCGCTACAGCGGGCGATATTTCAGGCGGGTCATCAGGTATTTCGGGCGGATTGAGAAGATTCAAGGTCAGCAAAGTCGGGAAATGGATAATCTGGTGCGGAAGATAGCCCTCCCGGATATGATTTGGGAATTGGTCGGGGAAATCGAGATAAGAAGACTATGGCTATTTTGGATCCATTAAAATTTAGGTTGGGGGACCCTGAGCTTATGAGGTCGGCTCTTCAGAATATCTCCGACGGCATTCTGGTCCTCGATCAACAAAACAATGTTGTTTGGCTCAACAAAACTGCCATCCGTATTCTAGGGGTAACTGAAACTGAGTCCGAAGGCATACCTTTGGTAAAACTCTTCCCGGGCTTTGGCGGCGAAGGCTTCGTCGAATCTCTTACCAAGAGCGCCGCAGAGCACCAGATCTTCAGGCTTGAAGCCTACTATTCGATGCTCGATGCAAACATAGAGTTCATTGCGTTCCCCGGATCAGCTCTCAGGATATGTATTTTCAAAGATGTCACGCAACAGTACAGAGTAAGAGATGCCACGCCCGACGGGTGGAGAAACTCGTCAAAAAGCGAAGTGCAGGCCGACATGTACAGGGCCGTGGTTGACTCGATCGGCGATCCGGTCTTGATTGCTGAGCTTGATCCTATGGACCGGGCAAGACACCGTATCCTCTACGTAAATAAAGCCTTCGAGCGGCGCACTGGTTATCCGCACGAGGAAGCGATAGACGCTTCTCCGGAAATTGTTTTCGGCGACCGAACGGATCTGCATGCGCTTGCGCGAATTGCTATCGCTGTCTATGGGGGACGCGTCGCTTCAGAAGAAATGGAGTTCTATCGAAAGGATAGAAGCTCGTACTGGGCGGCGATATCGGTTGCAAAGGTATTCGATCGGGAAGATGGCTCCTTTGTGTATGTCGCGATCCACCATGACCTAGATGAGCGCAAAGCTCAAGAGATAGCTGCAACCAGGCGTGAGGAGTTCGTGCGGTCAGTTATCGAGTCGCTTCCCGCCGAGGTGGTGATGATCGATTCCAAGTCGAATATCGTAGCCGTCAACAGGTCTGCGAGCCGTTCGGGATGGCACGTAGACGAAAACATACCGCGTTCTTACGTCGAGATCGCCACGCACATTCTTGGAGCTAAAGGGGCGGAAAGAATAGCAAGCGGGATTCGCGATGTTTTAGCAAGGAAAATCGACCGCTTCAGCGTCGATGTAAACGCAGCCAAGGAAGACAGGGCAAGGTGGCTGCATGTTGACGTTGTTCTCAATGTTCTGGCGAACGAGGAAACCGGAGTAGTAATCTCCCACACCGATGTTACCGAGAGGGTTTTAGGGGCCCAAAGGCTGTCCTGGGTTGCCGATCACGATGCACTCACGGGCCTGCCAAACCGGCACCTTTTGATCAGCGAGCTCAGGGACGCCATATCGAACTGCGGGCCTGAGAGTCCTTTAGGGTTGATCTTTTTAGATCTCGACGGCTTCAGGAGAGTCAACGATACTCTTGGCCATGAGGCTGGAGACGAGCTTCTGACTGAGGTGGCAATGCGGCTTTCGTTCTCATCTCACAGGAATGAGCTGGTAGCGAGGCTTGGCGGGGACGAATTCGTCATTCTTGTTCCCGATGCTTCGATAGGTCTGATAAATGGTATTGCGGCAAATATCATTGACGCAATTTCGGAGCCGTATACGTCGATCTCATCGCAAATTTCGCTGGCAATCGCCCAAGGCGTTGCCATCACCAGCGACAAGTCATTTCCAGCAGCTGATCTTTTGCGCCAGGCTGATACCGCGATGTATAGGGCTAAAGAGCAGGGCCGCAATAAGGTCGTATTTTTTGACGAGGAAATGGCAACGCAGCTGGCCACCCGTCTAGAACTGGAAAGCGCGCTCAAGGTTGCGATTACCTCCGACCAGCTAACCCAGGTTTACCAACCAATCGTTGAAATAGAGACCGGCAAGGTCGTTGGGTTCGAAGCACTGCTGCGCTGGAACCACATGACGCGCGGACCGATTCGCCCCTATGAAGTGATTCAGCTTGCAGAAGAGGCAGGGATCATGCCTTCTCTGGGCAAATGGGTGCTGCGCAGGGCGGCTCGGCAAGTTCGCGAGTGGCTAAACCAGGGGATCAGGATTCCAATCAGCGTCAACGTTTCGGTGAACCAGCTCGTGGGCAGCTTCCTGGATGAGGTTTCCTCCACGGTCGAGGAGTTCGCCATCGAGCCGGCTCTTCTCCATCTTGAGGTAACCGAGTCCGCTGTCATGGCGGATCCCAAACTGAGCACAAGCACGCTGCAGGAACTCTCCGATATGGGCTTTTCAATCATGATGGACGATTTTGGCACCGGTCAGTCGACGCTTGCAGCCCTCAAGGGTCTTCCTGTCGACGCCGTGAAACTTGACCAGTCATTTGTCTCAGGACTTGATGCAAGCGAAGGACCCGATGCCCAGATCGTCGACGCCGTCGTGCGCTTGTCAACTGCACTTGGGCTAAATGCAATCGCAGAAGGCGTAGAGACCGGGTTCCAAGCCAGCAGTCTTAGCGCCTCCGGTTGTAGATATGCGCAAGGCTATCACTTCCTTTACCCGAGTTCCGCAGAGCAGGCGTTGGCTTACGTGCGCCAAAAGGGTGTGGCCTCCTGGAAGCAGCCATCGAAGTCCTAGACTCCTTTGTCGCCCTATACGGGTACCTGGTGAAGTTTCGGGGAATCGATGCCGTTATCATTTCTGGTGTGATGTGTGTAGTTAAACCCACTTTTTTTGCTGCCACGGAGAATCCAGCCGACCTGCCTTTTTTAGTGGGCACTTCTCGAAGCGGGAATCGCAATGTCGGCGGAAGTGACATCGGCGGAGAGTCCAGATGGCATCGTTAGCGATAGCGGCTTGTCAGATAAATCCAGTCGTTGGCGACGTGGAGACCAATGTAGACACCATTTACCGACTGGTTGAGTTGGCTAAAACGGCCGGATCCTCACTTGTTGTCTTTCCCGAGCTGGCAGTGTCAGGTTATCCGCCAGAAGATCTACTGGCAAAGCCGAGCTATATCCGCAAATGTGAAATCGAACTTCAGCGGCTTGCCGCACAGGTATTTGGAATCACAGCTGTGGTTGGCACGGTCGAGTCGGATGGTGCGCTTTTCAACTCGGCTGCGGTGATCGACAATGGCCGGATCGTCAGATATGTGCACAAGGAGATTCTCCCCAACTATCTCGTTTTTGATGAAAAGCGCTACTTCACTCCTGGAACCGGTCCTTCGATAATCTTCGAGAAGGATGGCGTCAAATTCGGGGTATCGATTTGCGAAGATGCATGGTTTGCCGAGGGACCAATCGACAAGCTCGCGCGCCAAGGCGCCCAAGTGCTAATAAATATCAATGCCTCGCCGTATTCGATCGGCAAGCGCCAGGACAGGGCGGAAATGCTCGAAGCCCGAGCCAAGTCCAACGGCGTCTCGATTCTCTACTTGAATCAGGTCGGAGGTCAGGACGAGCTGGTATTCGACGGAGCGTCCATGGCCTACTCTCCGAACGGCGACCTTGTGGCGTTGGCTGAGTCCTTTGTCGAGGAGATCCTCTATATAAAGATGGAGAGCTCCGATTCTGCTCTGCGCGAAATGTCCCCCTCGAACTCATCGGAAGGGTCCAGTGGCGAATTTGTGCGGCTGTCAGCAAGCAATAGCGACGGATTTGTCGAAGCATTGGTGCGCGTTGGTGAATTCGTGCCTTTCGGCACCCAATCCGGGCCGCCCGATCCTAGGGATTCTGCGAGATCTTTTGCTCCCAAATCTTGGGCCAAAAAGCCGTTCGCGTCATTGAGCGAGTCGATTCATGACTCCATGGCGCTTGAGACGTATCAGGCTCTCCAGTTGGGCACCAGGGATTATGTTAGAAAGAACGGTTTTGGGGCGGTGGTTCTGGGTCTTTCCGGAGGAATTGACTCTGCGCTAGTTGCAACGATTGCCAGCGATGCTCTGGGTCCGGATAAGGTCCACTGCATTGCAATGCCCTCGAGATACTCTTCGCAAGGGTCGGTCGTCGATGCCAAGCAAATAGCGGCCAATCTCGGCGTGGAACTTCTGGTGCTGGCAATCGAGAAGGTTCACCAGGCGTACCTCGACACTTCTTCGGAAGTTCTAGGGCAGAATTTCTCGGGCATCACCGAAGAGAACATGCAGTCTAGAATCAGGGGAGTCTTTCTGATGGCGCTGTCCAATCAGAGAGGTTGGCTGGTACTGACAACCGGCAATAAATCGGAGCTGGCGACCGGTTACTCCACGCTCTATGGCGACACTGCAGGAGGCTTTGGCGTTATCAAGGACCTAAGCAAAACTATGGTATATCGCATGGCGAGATTAAGGAACGGACTTGAGGGAAGGGAAGTTATTCCCGAGGCCATCCTTACCAAGGCGCCGTCGGCGGAGCTGCGTCCAGACCAGAGAGATGACCAGAGCCTGCCTCCGTACGAAGTGCTTGACCCCATTGTCGAGGCTTTAGTGGAGCTTGACTTTGACTTCCTTGATCTGGTTGATGCTGGATTTGACTGTGAAACCGTTGTGAGGGTCGCCCGCCTGATCGATCTTAATGAATATAAGAGAAGACAGAACCCTCCTGGCGTGAGGGTTACTCAAAGAGCTTTCGGCAAGGATAGGCGTGTTCCTATTACAAATGGCTACAAACCGTGGGATGCGGTGAAATAGTGCAAATATCCACGGAAGGGATCGAAAAAGCATTCGGAACTTCATCGGCATCGGATTTGGGTTTGGGAATCGTTGAAACCGGTGCTGTCGCCGGAGGAATATGCACGCTGTTTATGATTGGCTTTGAATTGCTTGGCAGGGCAACCGCTGAAATCGAATCCGACAGCTTGGTTGTTATCTGTGCGGCGCAATCCCGCTTGATGGGCGAAATAGCCGAGGAATTTGCCACGTATATTCCGGTCATTCCTGCCATCGACAAGCAGGTGGCTCTAAGCTTTTCAGGGCGCTTGGAGGGTTTTTCAGCTGAAGGTCTCTATCGTGAGGTTGGTCCAATAGGATCTATCGACTTCGTGCAGTCGCATCTCGCGAAGTTTCTCGCCGCGGCGATTTCGCATTATTTGTCGCGTTGCAGCGATATCTCTGACAAATCTTTTGCGAGGGCGCTTGCGAGGGCGCTTTTGGAGCTGCAAGAGTTCCCCCAGGTGTTAAGCATGGGCGATTTCAAATGGGATACGGAGTATTCAGGATCGCCAGTGAATTTGAGAATGTTGAGAGAATTATTTGATTTGCGGCGGTCGAAATAGCCGGATTTTTTGTAGGACTTTATAGCTTTATTTAGGTGGTATGTAATTTAAATTGAGCAGCTACTGTTAGTGCATAGAAGTCATCAGCATCACAAATATTGGGTGTGGGCTCTCATTTACAGAGTGGTGAGCGGTAGCAGAAAAGGATGGGAAAAGCTGCCTTTTCTCATCTGATTACGAGAGGCGTAACATGGCCAAAGAACGCTTGGAGCGGGATGAAGAGGATTTAGTTCGTCTTTATCTCACCGATATCGGTCAATATCCGTTGCTCAATAAAGACGATGAGGTTCGTCTCGCTCAGGATATAGAGCTTGGGTACAAAGCTTTCAGGGAGCTCAACTCAAAGAACAAGGAAGTTTCACCGACGCGAAGACGTGAATTGAAGCGCACGGTCCGAGCCGGCGAAGCAGCACAAATGACGTTTGTGCAATCAAATCTCCGCTTAGTCGTATCCATCGCCAAAAAGTACCAAGCTTCGGGCTTGCCCCTTCTGGATCTGATCCAAGAAGGGAATCTTGGCCTGATGCACGCCGTTGAGAAGTTCGATTGGCGGAAGGGTTTCAAGTTTTCCACTTACGCCACATGGTGGATTCGCCAGGCTATCACCAGGGGCATCGCGAATACCGGGCGAACCATAAGGCTGCCAGTGCATGCCGGGGACACTTTGGCCAGGGTTCAGAAAGCACAAGCGCGGCTCGAACTGAAATTGGGCAGGCCTGCGACTCTTGATGAGCTCGGTTATGAGGTGGAAATGCCCGAAGATAAGCTTATAGAAGCTCTTCGCTTCAGGTCCGAGCCGTTGTCTCTTTCTGAGCCGCTTCGCGAGGATGGCGATGCCGAGCTGGGCGATGTTGTTGAGGACCGGTCTGCGGAGTCGCCGTTCGAGGTTGCTGCCACCTCGCTCCTTCCAGTTGAGATCGCACGTCTTTTGGCACCGCTTGATGAAAGGGAGCGCGAGATTTTGCGTTTGCGATTCGGGTTGGACCGTGGAGAACCAAGAACGCTCGAAGAAGTGGGTGAACATTTCAATTTGACTAGAGAGCGCATTCGCCAGATCGAGGCTAGAGCCATGTCAAAGCTGCGCCACCCGTCATCCGACACCGGCGCCAGGGATTTGCTTACCGTCTAGCTTCCGGCATGGTCCCAGGACAAGGAAATCTTAAGAAGGAGCCGTTATTTGGTCTTCGACCTCTCTTATGGAACTCATT
>DAHVKW010000048.1 GCA_027320695.1 Actinomycetota bacterium
CAAGGACGTCTACTCGCTCGAACCTCGTTGGCCTGCGCTGATCAAGATTCGCTAGGAGTAGCAGCTCTTCTACGAGTCCCGACATCCTTCTCGATTCTTGCAGTATCCTCCTTACCGACCTTTCCGCCAACTCCTTATCGCCGTCAATCTCCTTCTGGAGCAGTTCAGAGTAACCCATAATCGATGTGAGTGGAGTTCTAAGCTCATGGCCAGCGTCAGAAACAAACCTGCGCAGCTGCTCCTGTGAGCTCTGAGACATTCGCTCACTTTCCTGCACTTGCATAAATGCCTGCTGAATCTTGCCGAGCATACCGTTGAAAGCAGCGGCAAGCCGGCTTATTTCTGAAGCAGCGCGGTCAGTATTAATTCTGAGTGATAAATCGCCCTGCGCTATTTCATCCGCAGCCTGTTCCATCTGATCTAGAGGGCGCATGCCAAATCTAACGACCACATAGGTCATGGCGATGAGAACCAGCAGAACGATAAGTCCCACCACGAGGTCGAGAAACTTAAGGTGCGAAATTGTTGAGTTGTACTCGTCAAGTGAGACTGCGCCTAAAACGTATCCCTCGCCATTTGGCAATTTTGCCAGACCGGCGCGAAAGCCACCATCTCCTCCATTTGTCCGAAGGAAAAAATAATTCTTGCCTGACGCCAACTTCGTCGCCGTAGCAAGACTCGGAATTGTCGGCTCCTTGATCGAGCCCAATTGGCTATACCTGACAAATGCGACAGAGCCCGATGGTCCATATACGACAAGTAGGACAGGGGAAGGAGCCTGAATGCTGGGTGGGTTCTGTCTCGCCACGATTCCGACATGGCCACTAGTAGTGGATTCGGCGCGCTGCAGTCGGGCAGTGAGGCGTTTGGTACTTGTGAGAACACTATTTATCTGCTGATCAATCCGAGTAGACAGGAACGATTGCATCCTTACTATGCCAATCACGTCGGATACAGCAATACCTGCTATGACCAAGATCGTAACCCCGAGGATGATCCGGCCCTTCAGCGAAGAGAAAAATAGCGAAAGCAATCTTGGATTTCTTCGAAATTTTATCACCGGGATTCTCACCTGCAGAATTTCAATCTATCTAGGTAATCTTAGGCTATACCCGATTCCGCGGACAGTGTGTAATAGCTGCGGTTCCGTAAAATCGATCTTCCTTCGCAGGAAGCTCACGTAGGACTCCACCACGCCGTCACTCCCATCAAAATCGTAGCCCCAAACTTTGGACAGTATCTGCGCCTTGCTCACAACTACATTTGCATTTTCCATTAGATAGGCCAAAAGGTTGAACTCAGTAGGAGTCAGATCAATCTCGACATTTCCGCGCATTACCTGATGCATCGATTCATCCAAAACTAGATTTCCGAACTGGAGCCGGGTCTTGATGTTGACTGCCGACGTTCCTCGGTAGCGCCTCAATACTGCTTTCACCCTCTCGGCGAGCTCCTCAAGAGAAAACGGCTTTGTAATGTAATCGTCAGCACCCAATGACAAACCCGTGATTTTGTCCTGAGTCTCGGTTCTCGCCGTGAGGAACAACACCGGCATGTCCTTGCCTGCCCTGCGCAACCTTTCGATCACCTGGAATCCATCGAGGTCGGGCATCATCAGGTCCAGGACCATCAAGCTGAATTTGCTAGTCGTCGCCTTGAAAAGGGCCTCCTCGCCAGTTGAAGCCACTTCAACCTTGTATCCGATCAGTGAAAGACCCCGCTGGATCAATTCGGTAATAGCGGGATTGTCATCGACCGCAAGAATCAACTCATTTTCAGACGAAATGCTCAACGGAATACCCCGATGCTAAAAATCTCCACTACCACCAGTCGATGAGTTCAAAGCAAAATGTCACCATTCAGCGTCACGGCCAAAGTTGCTCTCAAATCTAGTCGACCTGGCGAGAATTAGATTACGACGACTTCCTGACCCAGACCTGGGTGAAGCCTTAGAAACTCCAGGGTTGCCGGGACTTCCTGTCCGCCCCGCCAACTCTGGCCAGACTACTCAGCTCCTCGTCCGTTTATCGGAAGAAAATCTATCTCGAACCGCCATTCAACGTCGCAGGCTTTGGAAATTCCAACCCTTACAGACCTGGATATTGGCATTTCCCCCACCGCTAAACACTCTTTAGTATCCAAAAGCTTCCAGGATCTCGAGCTCAGCAGATCGACGCCGTCGTCAGTAAGCTGTGCGCCAAGTAGCCGACCTACCCGGCCAGGACCCCTGACAAGCTCTCCGGAAGAAATCTTTAGGTTTCTTCTATTTTCCATTATTTTTGATATGCCTATTCCGGACCTGATCAATACCGCTTGTCCGTCGCCTATAGCGCCGGTAACGATATTGATGCATTTGTGGATGCCATAGCTCAGATAAACATATAGAGTCCCTCCATCCGCGAACATCGACTTGTTTCTCTGCGACATTCCTCCGAAGGCATGCGACGCAGCGTCGTCTGAACCGGCATAGGCTTCAACTTCAGTGATTATCAGTCCCTGGTCGCGATTTGCAATCATCATTCCAAGGAGTGCTGGGGCAACCTCAACTGATGACTCACGCAGCAACGCCCTCGCGGGCGCCGCGCACGTCCAAGGCTCGCACGAAATCTCAAGAGGCTCTTCCACTTTCTCGCATTCTGAATCTCAAGTCAATGCTGAACTCGCCTATATGCAAATTACCTTGGCCGATCCCGGCCCCCGGAACCTAATTACATATTTTCCAAATCGAACCCAACAAGGCCGACCATGCCCGTGGCAGAGAATTCATCCACCCAACTGGGCTTTTTGACCATTGCGGGTAAGGCTGGGATCCCTGTCGCTATCACTACCAACTTTATTTGAACCCGCCTAGTTCAGCGGCTCCCCGTAACCGTAGATCGGATCACCGTTGTACTCGAGGGAATGGGACGCAAGAAATGGGCCATTAACAGTCACACCGAGATACCCCGCGTTTCCGGGCCCCGAGTCCCCTTCGATCGTGAGCAGGCTGCCATCGCCCCAAGTTTGCACCACAATTCCCATATGCACAGACGTCGCTGCGGATCCAGGACCGGTTCCATAAAAGACGAAATCACCGGCCGCGGGCATGTCGGAAGGTGCCAGAGCTCGCTGGTGCTGCCCAACCCAATTGTACAAATCGCCGGTGAAGCCAATTTCCGGCACTGGAATGCCAGCTTGGTTCCAAGCCCAGCTTGCAAAGAGAGAACACCATTCCTCGCACGGACCATACGGATTGCAAAAACTGCCCGGCGCTGTCGTCGGGCCGATCTGCGATTCAGCTGCGCTGATGATTGCATCCGACTGAGAAACCACCCGCTCCCCTTGATTTGGTTTGAACTGGTAGTTGAACGAATCCGGAGACAACAGGTAATATCCGTTGCCGCTAGTGGTTGCAGAAATTGCGGCAACTGGAACCGACGGAATCTTGCCGCCCATCGAGCCATAGAACGTTGCGTACCCAAAGGTGAAGATCCCACCGTCGGACCCCACCAACCAGTAGCCGTTGCCGTCGGGAGTTGCAGCCATTCCGACAATGGAAGCATTGAGATTCTGCCCGCCCATCGAGCCATAGAACGTTGCGTCCCCAAAGGTAAAGATCCCACCGTCGGACCCCACCAACCAATAGCCCTTGCCATCGGGGGTTGAAGCCATTGCGACAATCGGACCGTAAAGCGCAAGACTTGATGCGGACCCGAAATTAGCGGCGTCACCATATGAGAAAACCTCCCCGGTTGCCGTGAACAGCCAATAGCCGTGTCCATCCGGAGTCATTGTCATACCTACTACCAAAGACGCCGGCACCACCGCCTGATCAGCGGCAAACAGTTGCGCCGCACCGTAGCCAACTACCGGCGGCGCAGAGTAAGCGACCATAGCTGAAGGCGGTTGAGAGCCGCTGTGCAGCCAAGTTGAATATGTCGAACTTGAGATTGAAAACGACAGGACAAAGAGAACTAAGACTTTGCTGGCGAGGCGATAAATTTTCAATTTTTGTGACTACTTTCGTGGATCGCGACGTGTCAGGTCATGGTCGAATGATCACCGCAAAAATCACTTCCTGGATTCATAAGGTTGTACAACCATAGGTTGGAAATGCCTAACAAGGCAAGCAAAAACCTGACGAGCGCCCACTAAGATTGCGAAAGCTAGTGTGACCCCAGCGACTCAAGCCTGGTCTCTTCTCCAGAAACTAGCGCATCAAAGCTATCCAGTTGAATTTTCACCGCTTCGATTCCTGATCCTCCAAGAGTTTGCCTTCGCTCAACCGACACGCCCGGCATTAGTAACTCAGCAGCCTCCAATCCAAGCTGCGGATGCGCCGCGACTAGTTCACCCAGATCAACGTGGCGTTCCAACGAATCCCTTACCAACCCGCCAACTATCGCGTGCGCCTTCCTGAAAGGTATCCCCTTGGCCACCAGCCATTCAGCCAGATCTATGGCGCACAGGTAAGGCGAATCCGCCGCTCTCCGCATCTTTGAAAAATCAAATCCTGCGCTGGACAAAAGCCCAGAAAGCGAAGAAATACCGAGAGAGATCTGATTGAGGGAATCAAAAAGAGGTTCCTTGTCTTCTTGAAGATCCCTGTTGTAGGAAAGTGGTAGTCCTTTTAACGTGGTCAAAAAGCCAGTTAATGAGCCAATGACCCTTCCGGACTTTCCTCGCGCAAGCTCAGCGATATCAGGATTTTTCTTCTGCGGGAGCATGGATGAACCGGTGGAATAGGCATCATCAAGGCGGAGGTAGCCGAACTCCTCCGTCGACCACAGGACCACCTCCTCTCCAATCCTCGATAGATGGATACCCAGAAGAGCCAAGTCAAAAAGAACTTCGGCCACAAAGTCCCGATCGGAGACCGCGTCAAGCGAATTATCGAACCTCCTGGCAAAACCAAGTTCTCGCGCAACAAAATCAGGATCAAGGGGCAGCGATGAGCCCCCGAGTGCGCCAGCACCCAGCGGTGACACGTCTAAACGCGTAATCGTCCCGACCAAACGATCGAAATCCCGAGCCAGCGCCCAGCCATGGGCAAGGAAATAATGGGAAAGTAAAATCGGTTGAGCCTTCTGAAGATGCGTGTAACCAGGAAGGTAAACATCTTCGGCAGACTCGGCAAGACCAAACAGCAGACGTTGAAACTCCAATATCCTGGAGCACACGCCTGCAAGCTCGCGCTTGGCGAACAAACGCAGATCGGTAGCTACCTGGTCGTTACGACTTCTTCCGGTATGCAGCTTTGCGCCCGCATCTCCGGCCAACTCCGTAACGCGGCGTTCAATCGCCGTGTGGATATCCTCATCGGAATACTCGAACCCGAATTCACCGCTGTCTAGCTCAGCCTCCACCTCCTCCAGTGTTTCCAGGAGAAGCTGAACCTCCGCTTCGGTAATAATCTTGGCGACGCCAAGACCCTTGACATGCGCCTTGGAGCACGTGATGTCGTCGTGAGCAAGACGCTTGTCGAAACTAAGCGACTGAGTATACGCGAGCAACTCCGACGATGGAGTACCCCCAAATCTTCCATGCCAAAGGGTCATTTGTCCACCTTAAAAATTCCACCAACTGCATTTTCCAACATTTCAGGAGAGCACTGGTCCGGCTGAAAAGCCCTATTAACCTAGTCTGCACCGAGTTGTTTTCGTGACCATGTTTGTACGCCAAGGCCCCAGAGTCTGACAAAACCCTCAGCATCCTGATGCCTGAACGCATCAGCTGGATCGTAAGTAGCCAGCTCGTAGTCGTACAAACCTACCGGCGAGCGTCGTCCTTCTACAGCCACGTGCCCCGGTTCAAGCAAAAGCCTGACATCGCCGGTCACAAACCGCTGTGTGTAGAGCATGAATGAATCAATGGCTTGCTTCAGCGGCGAGTACCACAGTCCGTCGTACACAAGCTCAGTCCATCTCGGACTCAGCCTCATTTTCTCGTGGGACAGATCGCGTTCGAGAGTCAGATCTTCGAGATCAGCATGAGCCATAATCAATGCCAGAGCAGCTGGGGCTTCATAGACCTCGCGGGACTTGATCCCTACCCGGCGATTCTCGACCATGTCTATTCGGCCGAAGCCATAGGATCCAACTATCGCGTTCAGCTCTGATATCAGTTCCACGAGTCCCATATTCTTGCCGCCAAGCGCCTTGGGTATTCCGGACTCAAATGAGATCACCAGCGAAGAGGGCTCGGTAACTGTAGGCACCGTAGTCTGGTAGATCCCCACAGGAGGCTTGACCCAGGGATCCTCCATTTCTCCAGCCTCGATGGCCCTACCCCAAAGATTCTGGTCGATGGAATAAGTCTTCTCTTTGGTCGCAAGAATCGGAATATTGTGCCTTGCGGCATATTCAATTGAGTCTTCCCTGGAAAGCCCCCAGTTGCGAACAGGTGCCAGTATTTCCAGGTCAGGCCTGAGCGCTCGTATCGAAACCTCGAACCGAACCTGATCGTTCCCTTTGCCCGTACAACCGTGGGCTACCGTCTGAGCACCAAATTTCTTAGAGACCTCGACGAGATGCTTGGCTATTACAGGTCGGGAAAGCGCCGAAACCAAAGGATACTTGTTCTCGTACATCGCATTGGCGAATAGCGCCGGCATAATGAAATCTCTCGCAAACTCCTCTTTGGCATCCACGACCACCGCCTCGACCGCTCCGGCCGCAAGGGCCCGGCTCCGAATCACGTCGAAGTCTTCACCCTGGCCAACGTCGACGGCCATAGCGATGACTTCCAGATTGTGAACCTCAGAAATCCACTTGACCGATACGGAGGTGTCCAGTCCTCCTGAATAAGCAAGTATTACTTTTCCCTTTGACATCCGCTCTCTCCATCAACTTGTTTTCTACAGATCTACAATCTTTGCCATGTGACGCTTTGCCGATAGGCCTCGTTGAATTCCGCCCTAAAGTCCAGCCAACAGGCGCATGGCGGTGGCGACGGTCTCGCCTCCCAAATCCTCATGCGCTATAACCATCACAGTATCGTCGCCAGCAACGGTGCCAATGATTTCCTTCATTTGAGACCTATCCAGGGCCGAGGCCACGACATGGGCACAGCCAGGTGGGGTTCGTAGAAGTACGATCACTGAAGAGTGGGTTACTTCGACGACCCAGTCAGACATGACTCTTTTCAGATGCTCTTCCGGCGTCGCCTGGTCCTTCGGAAGCTCTGGAACCGCATATACGCTATCGCGGCCCGACACGCGCACTTTGATAGCGCCCAGCTCCTCCAAATCTCTCGACACAGTCGCTTGCGTTGCAATCACGCCCTCTTCTGCCAGCAATTCCACCAGTTGGGCCTGGGAGGTGACCACGTTACTTTCAAGTATCTTCGCAATCTTATGCTGACGCTGATTCTTTGCCACTTTTAACTCCTTGGCCTCACGCCACTCATGAATAAGAAAAGACCTCGCATTACGTTCATACGATTTCGTGCCTGCTCCCAAACCACTGACGCCGCTGACTCCAATACCTCTCTTGAAATTTCTTCGCCATCGTGCGCCGGAAGACAGTGCATTACAATCGCATCTTCGCTCGCCCTGGACATGAGATCCGAATCGACGGTAAACCCGACAAAGTCTCTGAGTCTTTGTTGATGCTCTTCCTCTTTGCCCATTGATGCCCAGACATCTGTGTAAACGACTTGGGCTCCGTCGACAGCACGGCCAGGATCACTGAAAAAAGTTACACTGCCAAGGGCTTGAAACCTTGCTCTCTCTGCATCATCAAATCCATAGGACTCCGGAGATCCGACAGCTACAACCAGACCCATCATAAGGCAACCGATAGTGAGAGACCTGGCCACATTGTTCGAATCCCCAATGAATGCCACCTTAACGCCAGGCCTAAATCCGAAATGATTTCGGATCGTGGCCAAATCCGCTAGCGCCTGGCACGGGTGCGAGTGATCTGACAAAAGATTTATTATGCCGGTCTCAGAACCGGCGGCATCAATGGCCTTCGCCATCCTGCCGAGGGTCGAATGGGCAAATACTCGTGCTCCTATGAACCCGTGGTAACTCGCCAAGGTCCGAGCGACATCTTCGGCGGACTCTCGCTTATCGATCCCCACCTCTCCCGAAACCATTGAAACGGGCAAGCCGCCAAGCTGGTAAACCGCCGCCTCGCTAGAGTTGCGGGTCCTCAAAGATGGCTTCTCGAACACAAGGCCGACTGACATATCAGATAGAACCCTTGGAGGCGCTACAAGCTCTGATAGATCGAGCACCTCGGCAATCTCTTCCTTTGAAAGATCATCTATTTCCAAAAAGTGCTTCATTGCGCCTCTCCGAGCGATGCGGATATTAGATCGCACGCACTGTCGATTTGCGACGAGGACACTATGAGCGGCGGGGCAAGACGAATGACGCTGTCGCCGATTGCATTCAAAATCAGTCCCTTGCCCATTGCTATCTCGACGACTTGCTTTGCCACCGGTCGCATCAAATTCAATCCCCGCAGCAAGCCGGAGCCAGATATTCGCAGGATCTCCGGATTACCATCGAGATTTTTGACAATGCGCTCACCAAGTTCCTGCGCCCGGTTGGGTGCATCGATCTCGATCATTTCACGAATTGTGGCAAGCGCCGCCGAAGCAGCCAAGGGCTGGCCACCAAAAGTTGATCCATGATCTCCGGCGGTGAACGCTCGCGCCACGCTGTCTCGTGCCCAACAGGCTCCTATTGGCATCCCTGAACCGAGCGCCTTGGCGATCGTTACGATGTCCGGCAAGATTGAATGGTGCTGAAAGGCAAACCAGGCACCGGTCCGGCCCAGCCCGGTTTGCACCTCGTCCATGATCAGAAGCAGCCCGCGACTACTACAAAGTTTACGAACTTCCTCTATATAACCAGGAGAGGGATCGACAACGCCGCGTTCTCCTTGGATCGGTTCCAGCATGACCGCAACGGTCTCGTCGGTTATCGCAGCCTCAATAGCGGAAACGTCGTTCCACTCCACGTGTGTGAATCCGGGCAATAACGGCTCGAACGAGGTCTGTTTCGATTTTTGTCCTGTTGCACTCAACGCACCCATAGTCCGTCCATGGAATGACCCCACTGTGGCAATAATATGATGACGCTTGCTTTCCAGGCCGTACTTCCTTGCCAGCTTGATTGCAGCTTCGTTCGCCTCGGCACCAGAATTGGAAAAGATCACCCTTCCATTGGACTCCTCGGGATATCCCATGAGAATCAGGCGATTGAGCATTGCCGCAACCTTAGGACCAACCTCATTCGCAAAAATGTTAGACACATGTATCAGCCTGTCCGCTTGAAGGGCGATTGCAGCGGCGATCTTCGGGTGTGCGTGACCCAGCGACGCCACGGCAATGCCTGAGAGAAAGTCCAGGTAAGCCTTGCCGTCAGAATCATAGACCCATGCACCATTGCCCCGGACAAGACACAGCGCCGCCTTGCCGTAGTTTTGCATCAGGGCCGACTCCGAAAGGTCCATCGGATCGATGCTATCGAGCGAGTCAAAGTAATCCACTAGAGACTGGTCCATCATCCAACCCCGTTCCTAATCACGTCCAAATAACTTGACCTAATCATTGTTCCGATTCCCATGTCGGTGAATATTTCGACCAGTAGAGCGTGGTCCCTAGTGCCATCGATGATATGTGCTGACTTCGCGCCATTCTCGATTGCGTCCAGGCACGACAGAACTTTCGGGATCATTCCGCCGGAAACTACGCCGCCCTCTATCAGGGCCCTCAATCCCGCGGCGTCGATTTGGCGTATAAGGGTGGAGGGATCATCTGCCAATTTTCGAATACCATCGATATTGGTCAGATAGATCAATTTTTCCGCTTCGATCGCACCGGCAATGGCGCCGGCAACCGAGTCCGCATTTATGTTGTACGCTTGGCCTTTGGCATCCACGCCGATTGTCGCAACTACGGGAACCAAACCCTGCGAGAGCAGCTTCTCCAAGATTGCGGGATTTACGACGTCGACTTTTCCAACGAATCCATGCTCGCTTGAATGAGGAGAAGCGAGTATGAGACCGGCATCGGATCCTGACAAGCCCACGGCGATCGAGGCGAGCGAGTTTATGGCCGTGACGATTTCGGGATTCACCTTACCCACCAAAACCATCCGGGCAATTTCCAAGGTTTCAGCATCGGTGACCCTTAGCCCGTCAACGAATTCTGAACTCTTGCCCAGGCGCTTCAGGTAGTCCCCAATCTGTGGCCCGCCTCCGTGAACCACAATCGGCAGTATCCCCACTGAGTGCATAAGCACAATATCCTTGGCAAAGGACTCAAGGCTTTCGTCAACGCCAGACGACGCATCAAATATGGCGTTTCCGCCATATTTGATGACCACCACTTTGCCCGTGAACCTGCGAATGTATGGGAGTACTTCGACCAGCACCTCGCTCTTTTGCCAGGCACTCTCGATCTCATCAAGCCTGATATTATGCACTTCGCGCGACATCTACGAGGTCCTCATATTTTCTGCTATGTAACCGGGCGTGAGATCAGTGGTTAAAATAAAGGCGCTACCGTTTCCCAGACCAAGGTTACACGTCACTTCGAGATCACGCTCCGACATGTACTGTTTCAGCGCCTGCTGATCGTAGGCAACCGTGACGCCAAGCCTGGCCACCACCGTCGTGCCATAAATCACTTCCAGCTGATTGATATCGAACTCCGCACCGCTGCTCCCAAGTTCCGAAGCAAGGCGCCCCCAATAGGGATCAGCTCCATAAAATGAGCACTGCACAAGCTGGGAAGCCGCAACCTTTCTGGCCGCCATCTCCGCCTGCGCATCGCTGGCTGCGCCAATAACCTTAACGGTAACAAATTTGGTGGCACCTTCGGCATCGAGGGCCATCTGCATCGCCAGGGACAGACATGCCTGCGTCAAGACGGACTGAAATTCATCCAGGTCCACCTTTCCGGCCTTGGAGGAGGACAAGCATATAACGGTGTCATTTGTGGAAGTACAGCCGTCTACGACCAGTCGGTTAAATGAGGCCTCGACGGCCTTCTTTAAACATGCGTTCATGTCCTCTTCCGAGATCGCCGCATCAGTCGTCAGAATCGCCAACATCGTCGCCATATTAGGCGCCAGCATTGCCGCACCTTTGGCCATGCCTCCCAATCTGAAGTTTGAGCCCTCGATCGCGACAAGCTTCTCTTTGGTATCGGTTGTCATTATGGCTCGTGCGGCGCTTAAACCATTCGCCGGAGCTGGCCCCAGCAGCTTAACAAGCTTTGGGACCCCGGATTGGACTTTCTCGGTAGGCATCGGGATACCAATAAGACCTGTTGAACATACAAGAATGCTCTCAGCAGGGACCCCTAAGCCAATACCAACCAGCTCGCACATCAAATTGGCATCCGCCAGTCCCTTGGATCCGGTGGCAGCATTGGCATTGCCGCTCGAAAATATCACCGCTGCAATTTTTTGTGACGACCTGACAAAGTGATCTTTAGACACCTGGACCGGCGCGGCGGCCGCCAGATTCTGAGTAAAGGTGGCCCCGGCCGTAGCAGGTTCGTCTCCTGCCACTGCGACCAGGGCTAAA
>DAHVKW010000049.1 GCA_027320695.1 Actinomycetota bacterium
ATCACGTACAAGATGCAAAGGGCTGCGACATCCCTCATTATTGCCGACAGGTGGTACCCCTCCAGCCAGATCCATCACGGGTGTGGTTGCCGTCTCCTCGCACCGA
Organism: Actinomycetota bacterium; assembly: GCA_027320695.1. GTDB lineage: Bacteria > Actinomycetota > Acidimicrobiia > Acidimicrobiales > Acidimicrobiaceae > SCQM01. The sequence continues at coordinate 107 of DAHVKW010000049.1, forward strand.
CCAAGTTGTCAAAGACACTCATCTGCGCCACAACCGGCGAAATGGTCGACCGAGATCATAACGCTGCAAAGAACCTCCGCGACTGGCCGGAGTCAAATGCCAGTTCTGGACCAGTTAGGTCCAGCGCCCCGGTGGATACCCAGGCCGCCAGTGATGGTGGTACAGACCCCGGCTCGGAGCACAAGATGACTTGTGTCCGGAGGAGCGATTGTAAGACCGAAGGGAAACCGGAGGCCGATTGCGGTGAGGCGAGAATCAAAACCCTGCAAGGGGACGTCGCTTGATGATCGCTATAGATTACTCAGCGGCAACGGAGAAACTCATGTACAGGCCAGCTGTATTGCGGGCATGCTTGCTCATCGGTACTTCCGCGTTATTGTTTTCCAGCTGCACCCCAGCATCATCGCACACGCTTGCGGGCAGCACCGCAAAACCCTTCGCCGCCTCGAAAGGATCATCGATAGGGCCTAGCGCACACCCCGGCGCAGCAAGTACGACCACGACTACGGAACCGAATCTTTCTGCTCCTGCTCCTTTGCTCCCCTTCACCTCTCCCGCAATTGCGGGAGAGGGCATTTGGAGTTCTGCCGGCCGCCTTGTCGACGGGCTACCAGCTGTTTACGAGACAAAACTCGTACCGCCCGGCGGGAAGCAACCGGCGGGAATTGCCTGGATGGATACCAAGCTGCTATCTGCGAGGCTGTACTCCGGATCTAAAAGTCCAGGTGGCGGGCCATACAAATATACCGCACCAATCCAACCTGCTCAGGCTGCTTCGCTCGTCGCGGCATTCAACGGCGGTTTTATCATGAGCGTAGCCCATGGAGGCTACTACACTCAAGGCCGAGTCATAGACCCGCTTGTACCGGGCGCAGCCTCGCTTGTCATCTACTCCGACGGAAAAGTTGACGTCGGCGCCTGGGGCAGCGACGTAAAGATGACCCCGAATGTTGCCAGCGTGCGCCAGAACCTGGTGCCTTTGGTAGCCGCAGGCCAGCCAACGGCAGCAGCGGCAAGTCCTAATTGGCAATCTTGGGGTGCGACGTGCGGAGCGAATTCGTGCACTGGGCCCGGTCTCGAATACCAATGGCGATCCGCGGTGGGCATTACTGCCGACGGTGCCTTAGTGTATGTGACTGGACCGGCAACTGACCCCCTCCAGCTTGCACAACTCCTGGTCCGAGCGGGCGCCATTCGCGGCATGGAACTCGACATCAACCCTTACTGGACCGTATTCGCAACATATGATCCGGGTCAAAGCGTCCTTGCCGCTCCATCCAACGGAAGCAAATTGCTCTCGGCTACCACCCAAGGACCTGCGACCTTCTTCGAAAACTGGTGGGCGCGCGATTTCATAACTATGTCGGAACGATCCACCGCGACAAACTGAACCTGCATCTGCGCGCCGCACAACACCTGGAGCAAATTCGCAATTTGCAAATCCCTGAAGTACCTCCCGGGCAATCTCGGCAAGCCCGATCAGCGCCGCCAACGATGCGAAGTCAGGATGGCTTCTACTACTGGACCTGGTCCAGCCAGCCTGGTACGTCACTGATACCCGGCAAAATAGCATCTGGCCGGTATGACATAGAAGTCCGCTCCAAAGATTCCGGAGTGGTCACTCCGGACATCAAAAGGACGGTTGTTGCACCAAGGGTCCGGCCTAGCCTCACATCCTGTGCCGGTTGGTCCCCAATAACCGCAATCGACGACCCAGGCAGCTGAAGCCGGTCCATGACGGCCGCGACCATCACCTGCGAAGGCTTGCCCAGCACAATCGGGCGTCGCCCGGCGGTGTAAGCTATGGCAAGTGCGAATGAGCCAGGACCCGGAATAATGCGGTCCGCCATCGGTTCTCCCCGATCCAGACTTGTCACATAAAAATCAGCACCGCGCCGAACTGCTTCTGTTGCTGCCGATAAGCGGATCAGGTTGACATCAGGATCAGTGGCGACCAGGACAACGTCAGCGGTTTCGCCGTTTCGATCGGACAGCACCTTCATGCCAACTGCGGATAAACGATCACGAATCGAATCCGCCCCTACGACATATACCTGCGACCCGCCATGATTCCGGGCCAAGAAATCTACCGCGACTGCCCCTGCCGATACAATCTCGTGTTCCGATACCTCAAGGCCGGCCGTCTTTAACCGGTCGCTGAGCATTCGATCTGAGTACTGGTTTTGCTGCGTACAAAATACAAGCCTGTAGCCCCGATTGCGCAAAATTTCCAATGTCTCCGAAGCGCCATCGAGAACCTTGTTCGCCAGAATCACGGTTCCATCCACATCCAAAATGATTCCCCGAATGGCCATACTGCCTCCTGTCACGACACGCTTTACCCAATTATCTGTCTAACGCCCACATTGATCCTCTCACGTCAGTAGCGTGCAATCAAAAAAGCAGAATTCGGGGCAACCAATCGATAATTCGGAAAAGGTCAGCCCAGGTGAAATGCGAACAACAGCGGAAAGTCGCCGAGTTTCACCTTCCACCCTGAGGCTGATCTGCCTTTCGAATGCGAAGCCAAAGATCGCATAAGCGTGCCCACTTGGGTTCGATACTTTGGCTTCATTTGATCGAGAGGCGCGTAGATGCTTCCCTACCAGGACACCGCTTTAGCCAGGCGGCGGCGTGGGAGCCTTAAGAGGCCATCGGCCCCATACCGCGTAGTGCAAAATGATGACCGCAGCTATGTAATTAAGGCCAGATACCCCAATCCAAAGCTCTACTGGAGCCTGGCTCCAGGTGCCGGTCGCATGTCCAAGCGCTCGGAGCCCAAAGTAAAGGCACCCCGTAACGGCGACCACGAGAACCGCAGAACCAACCCGGTTCCCGGATGGGTCCTCTTCGTGGAACGGCCATGTTTCGAACAGCATGCCCACGAGAAAAATGGCGGCAATGATGGAGCCGCAGACTCCGACGACGATTGGATCATTCCATTTAAAACCGTCAATCAGAATAAAGAAGGTAATCCATCCTCCGCCAATCGTAGCTAAATGCGATGCGACAAGCCGTCCGCCGGAATTCTTGATTCCCGCAAAAGGCCATCCTCTGAACAGCACAAAGAATCCCATCTGGTACACCACGATGCAAAGAAGCAACGCCGTGAAATCGATGGCGTTCATTGGTCCCACGCCGTTTCGAAGCCCAAGAGCCGACCTTGCTGCTGATGGCACCGCATTCCAGTTGGTCGCGAAAAAGTAGACCGCAGTTCCAACGACCCAGCTAAGCAGGAACGCCGCGATACCAGATGATATGGGGCGCATTTTATGCAGTGGCCACTTCCCAGAGACAAAAGTCAGCTGGAGCATGGTCACGAAAACACTGGCAGCTATCGTAACCGTAAAGGGAAATGTAGTCAAAACTCCCTTACTGTTCTCCTTGGCCGCATTTGCCGAAAAAATACCGTGAAGATTAAAATGCCCAATAATTAGCAGACCCACTCCTGCCAAGATCACGCCACCTGCAGCAATCATGACGGTGTTTGCCAGGCCAGAAACTGATCTTCCGAACTTTGCAAACGGCCATCCACCCCACCAGATCGCGCTCAAGACCAGTACCGGCAGCGCAAATGTTGTTATCGGGCCTAGAACCACGAGTGAAGTCTGCGGTGACCAGATAATGCCCAGTAAAGCAAACGCTACAGCCACAATTACAAGCCCCCCGATCCCAACCATTGGTTGAGTGCGTTTAGATACTTCCTTAGGAGCTGCAACTGAAGCCGTGGAGGTCTCAGATATTATTTCGTCTGTTCCATTTCTGATGCTCATCGATACTTCCTTTCCTTGTCAATTCCCCCAAAAACTCAGTCAAGGATGCCCGTCAAGGCCTACGTCTCAATGTAAATGCCGACATTCTGGAGGCAACAGTTTTAAAAAATGCCTGCGATGGTCGTGCGAATATCCTGCAGCAAATGCCTTCAATCCGCACGAAGCTCGCTCAGGCCCAACAAGATTCAGCGAATCTAAACGATCCGCATTGGCACGCTCATGTTTCCGACCAAACGATCCATTATCGACGTCTGCGAGGTAGCTAGCGGAGATGCCTTCTTTTTGCTCCAAACCGTTTCGGGCCTGGTCTGCAACAAATAGACATCCCTGGAGCCATTGGCTCCCTGCCCGAGCGCCCACTCGATATCTTGGGCGGCACCGAGCGACCGTTCCACTTGCTTGCCTAGCGTGGCTATCGCAATCACTTCCTGCTCAGTCAGACACGGCTTCAACTGCTCATCCTCCGGCACATCGAATCGACGAACCTCTCCTGCCATCGAATCGAACCTGTACGCTATGCTCTTGGGCGAAATCATCCTCGATCGGATATCAAGCGTCACCTTGTCGACGAAGTACCGATCTGGCGTGACCTCCCCGCCAACCACAGCCAGGCCAAGACCACACGAGCCTTCGATGGAGATCTGCGATCGATCGCCGCTCAATGGGTCGATCGTTATCATGACCCCGGCTGCCTCCGCCGCCACCATCGTCTGCACTACTACGCCCATTGCGGTCTCGCCTGCACGGAGCCCAAACTGCTGAAAATACGAGAGAGCCTGTGGCGTAAAAAGGCTGGACCAGCAGCGCAATACATTCTTGGCTACGGCTTCAGAACCCTCTATCCACAAATAGGTGTCGTGCTCGCCGGCGAACGAGGCATCAGCCGCATCCTCGCTCACCGAGCTGGAGCGGACAGCGACCGGAGCCATGCCTTTATGGCCCAGCTGCTCGTACGCGTCCGTCAGTTCCAAAACGAACGACTTGGGCAATTCAGACTCGTCGAACAAACTGCGGATTCGTTCCGACGCTCGCCTCTGTTGTTCCAATGAGTCTGCATGCCGGAGGTTCATTTCGATAGCCCGATCAAGCCCGGTCACCTCGACAAACTCGCGGTAGGCGTGCGTGCTTACTGCGAACCCAGCTGGAACTGGTAGTTCTTGACGGAGCAGCGAGCCGAGGCCCATTGCCTTTCCGCCCACCAGCTCGGCAAAGTGGGAATGGCAGTCTTCGAGCGGCAAAATGTATTCCATATTATGCTCCTTCATTATGAGCTCTTTGGCAGGATCGTCACTAGCCCCGTGTTTCCATCTACTCTGACCATGTCGCCCGTCTTGATACGCCGTGTTCCCGTACCTGTCCCGACGACTGCCGGAAGACCGTATTCGCGGGAGACTATCGCTGCATGGCTCATCATTCCACCAATGTCAGAGACCGCCGCTTGAACCTTCGAGAACACGGGTCCCCATGAGGGCGCGGTGATTGGGCATACCAGAATTTCACCCTGCTCGATGGTGCCAATGTCTGATGAGTTAAGGACCACCCGGGCTCTGCCCTCAGCTATTCCAGGAGAGGCGGGAACTCCTTGAATTTCGTTCTCCCCCACGGCTTCACCGAGGCCTAGCCAGATTCTGACACGCTCTGTGGTAATACCCCATAACATGACGGTAAACGGCTCTGTGATTTCTTCTGGGACCGGACCGAGAGCTGGCAGCGGAGTCCAGTTGTGCAGAGCGTCGAAGATTCTCTTGCGATCGGCGACCTTTTTCTTCCAGATCTTCTGGCCGCCGGACGGGCCGCCGGACGCCCAAGAAGCTACCATATCGGCGAAAGCCTGCCCCACTTCCCAGCGGTTCATGAAGAACATGTCCTCGCGATCCTCGAGGAATCCGCCCTCGACAAGACGATCGCCAAACTCCCTAATCTTGTTCCACCAAACCGTGTGATGCCAATGCTCGACGTAGAAGTTGTGATCCTCGATATACGGAGCAACCAATCGGGCAAGTTTGATGTTCTCGTCAAAGACTTTCCGGTCTTCGTCGTTAGGCAACAATTCGCGATACTCCGATGTCAGCCGTTCGCGGCGATCAAGGATCGCCTGCTTTGGCCGAGCGAGGTTTTCCCCTCTCTCCAGCCGGTCGATATAACCGGTTAGTGCCGTCCAGGGAACGGTCAGGTCGTCTATCCAGGACCGGTGGTGATGATAAAAGCCTGCGCCGTTCGAGAAGTAGAACCACGGGTGCCAGATCTCGTCCAGGGACTCTATCCATTTCTCGGCCGCCGGATCGTGCCGCAGATCTTCCAGGATGTCTTCAGGCTTCCGAGATACCCGCAGCTTGTCAGCAATACCAAGATCTATTCCCAACTGGGCAAGCCTTTTCAACTCATCATCGGGACGGAAGAACAGCAACTCAGATCCAGCAACCATCTGGGCTATCAACTCGTCTTTTATCCCCGGAAATGCCTGCTTGCAGAACATGAACAGGTTCAAGAAAGCTGCGTAGCCGATGTTGAGCATCTCAAAGTGATACTGCCAGGCCGTGAACATGTTTTCGATCACAGCGTTGTACGCCTCCACCAGCTTCCAACCGGAACTGATGCCTCGTCTCTCAGTGACGATCTCCTCGATATCCAGGCGCGACAGCTGGGGAACCTCGAGCTCCTCAAGTTTCCCAATGAGATCGACCATCTTTGCTTTCCACTGGTCGAAGATCTGATCCCAGTTCGCGTAGTAATCGCCGGCGCGGCGCACAAATACCTCTACCCGCTCCTGCATCCGTTGTTCAGATGAAACCGGTACCGCCGCTATGTACAGATACCCATTGACAATTCGCTGTTCGATCCCATATGCAGGCGGTATCGCGAAAATGCGCGAATTATTCTGGCCCAACGCAGTTCGCCAGCACTCATGTGTAATTGTGTCAAATGGATATAGCACCTCCGGATGGTGTACTCCATCCTGGTACCAGAGCATCCCGTCTTCCCATTCCTTGTTCTCCTCAGAGAAATGAAAGTAGTACGGGTACATTTGCTCCCAGCCCTCGGCGCCTGATGCAGTCTCGACATCAAACGGACTTGAAAACCGGTGCACGACATTTGGTTGATCGGTGGTCATACCCACCCCCCCCTTTTTTTTGATGAGCCTCGTCTGGGCGCATCATGTTGCTTGAGATGATTTGCAGGTGCCCGCAGGCCCTTAATAACCCATTAGGTGGCTGGGAAAATTAGATGCTCACCCATACATACTCCCAGCTCAATAGTGGTAACTGATACCCCCCGGTACTAGTGACCGAGGTCACACTACATCTACGGTACTTTGCAGTCAAATTCGCAAAATTTATAATGCTGTCAGTGCTCAACGTGGTCAAGATCTACCGCGACGCGCTGAGCGGAAACGCCAAAAATAGCTTTGCGCTTCCGCAATTTTTACCGAAGATGACAATCCAAACCTCTGTTACATCAGCACCAAATCGTCCCCCTTTTTTCTTTGTGCGATGCCACACGACAAATACAAAGCCATGTAAATTTCACGTTCGTGCCTTCGCGAACTCCTCCGAATAGGCTCATAACCATACGAACGGCGAAAACATGGACCGCCGCGGTTATGCCGGAAGCAAACGCGGGATGCTTGCCACGGAATCAATCACGAGATCTGGCATCAACCGCGGTTTGATTGTCGGCAAATCCTCTTTTGTCGTGGAACCGGTTAGAACGAGAACCGAGAATGCTCGGACCCGCTTCCCCGTAGCGATGTCCAGTTCAACGTCGTCACCTACGAAGGCGGTATGCTTTCGGTCAAACCCCGCAATCTGCAGGCAGGTTTGCGCCGCCAAAGCACTTGGCTTTCCAGCGATAACGGCCCGCCTCCTCGACGCAAATGCCATTGCGTTAGTGGTAGCGCCGGTTCCCGGAACTGGTCCATCTTTCGATGGAATGGCCCGGGCCATGCTGGAGGTTATGAACCCTGCCCCCGCCCGAAGCGCGCGAAGTCCTGCCGTCATGTCGTTGTAGTCGAATGAGGGACTTCTGGCCACGAGGACAACATCCGCCTCTTGGCCACGCTCGGTCGGCAGTAGTTTTAGCCCGAGGCTCTCCGCCTCGTTGCCAAGCGCGTCCGATCCGAACAAAAGGACCTTTCCGCCGGGATACCGATCTGCCGCAAGCTGAACTAGTATCTGGCCGGCAGTTATTACCGCTAGGTCCGGAAAGTCGAACCCCAAGGCAACCGCCTTCTTCTGCCATGCCGCCGTAGACAGGTAGCTGTCATTTGTAAGGAACACGAAGCCGTACCCGCGATCCCGGAGTTCCGCAAGGGCTTCGAACGCACCTGGAATTGGCTCGCCATCGACGGCTAAACAGCCGTCGATGTCAAAGACAAAATTCCGAACGCCTGCTGGGATGTCTGCTCTGGTCACAGATAAATCCTTTCCCGTTTCACTAACAAGATGTGAGTTGGTTTCTCATACCTTTGGGACATGTCACAGAGGCAGCACGTTGGCGAGGCCGAGTTCAGACCAGCGACTCTTCACGTGTTCGACCATGGCCGGATCCAGTTCGATTAGCTTCGGCTTGTCCTTCCACTCCCATGGAATAGTCGCGTTGAGCACCATCTTTGAAGTTATGTCTCTCGCATTTATGGGCAGGGAAGGGTCAAGTGCAGTGGATCGGCCACGCTTGATTATCTCGCAGCGATCAGCTTGAGATCTTGTAGCGATGGCCCACCATACTCGCGGCAGATCGTCGGCCGGGATGTCTCCGTCGACAAGAATCACGTACTTGACGCCATAGTGCCCGGTACTTGATCCAAGAACGGCCATGCCCACTTGCTCGGCGTGACCAGGGTATTTCTGGTCAACTGAAACTACCACGACAAAGCGTCCGGTAGCCTCGGGAAGGAAATAGACCGATTTGATTCCGTCGATTCTCATGTCCTCGAGCTCTCCCCACAGCGTTCCCGCGCGGTTCAAAGCCTGGATATAGTGAATGTCGGTTGTGGGGCGTCCAACTGTGCTAATCGGGAAGATGGCGCCATCCCTATGCGAGACCCTCTTGACATCCAGCCAGACCTTCGGACTCGGCGTGCCTGAGTAATAGCCGGTGTACTCTCCAAACGGACCCTCCAACTTGAGATCATTGATCATAAGATCGCCTTCGATCACGACCTCCGCATTTGCCGGAATTGGCAGTCCGCTGTATTTTCCTTCGGTTAGAACCATTGGCTCCTCACGAAGAGCGCCAACCATGTCATATTCGCACAGGCCTCGGCCAAACAATGTGCTCGCTGTGAGAAACAGCAGCGGATCTGACCCGAAAACAAAAGCAGCAGGAATCCTGTCCAGTCCCTTTCTGCGGGCAGCCTGGATGTGGAGGTCAGCATCCTTTCCTTTGAGAGGCTGGAGGCCAAGCGTCTTGCCGTCCATCACCTGGCTCCTGTAGGTGCCGACATTCACCCAGCCGCTATCCGGGTCCTTAGTGACGACGCTTATTGCGGTTCCGACAAAACGCCCCCCGTCTTCAGGATAAAGCTGCGGCACAGGGACGTGCTTTAGAACGTCAGCCTCATCACCTTCGAAGGTGTTCTCATACACTTGAGCCTCGTCGCTCGAAATGTAGACCGGTGCAACCGGGTGGTGCGTACGCGTTGCCCAGAACCTGGCTAGCTCGCAGAGAGACGAATTCTCATCTGCATCCAAAGCTATAGCCAGCCTCCGTGCGCTGGTGTACATGCTGCTCATAACCGACATTTCATAGTCTCCGACATTTTCAAAGACTAACGCCGGCCCACCACGCTCCTCTGCCAGCTTTGCTACGTGCCCCAGCTCCAAACGGTAGTCCACCTTCGCTTGAATGCGAGTCAGCTCCCCAGCTTTCTCCAGCGTTTCGATGTACCATCTAATGTCCTTGGCTGCCATTTCCCCTCCTAATAACTTGCTCTGTTGAGCTTTGCTTCATTAACGCACTCCCACGGCGCGCTAAGTGATTTTCTAACCGTGTGCGATCAGCATTTCGTGCTTTGACGTCACGGAGAGCTTTCGACCAACCACTGGGCCACGATTTGCACATTTCACAGTGTTCAGCTTTTGGCTGGCGGAATCCCCTCGAACTAAATCAAACCTAATTAGAACATATACAGTCATAACACGTATGACGTACTATGTCTAGTCATTTTATTAATGTTTAGCAAAAGTATTATTATTCAGGACAAATATGGAGGGCTATTTGTTCGCTCAAACGGTCGAGACAAGGACGACATGGGAATTCATTGCCGGCCTAGAGGATACCAGGACGGTGTTAGGCTAAAAGTTCGACAAGTAATTCGTATTTTGAACCTAGATATTTAGTAAATCTCAACGAATAGTCCTCATATGTCATATGATAGGAGCATTGTGATGACTGTGGTGGCTGAAATATTGGGGATGGTTCAACGCAAGGAGTTGCCGCTCGGCTCTGCATTGCCCAACGAGACAGATTTGTGCGCCCGGTTTCAGGCATCTCGAACGCGAGTACGCGAGGCGGTGAAATATCTTCAGGGCAAAGGTTTCCTGAGGGTGGAGCACGGACGTGGCACATGGATTGAGCCGCTGGAACGCTGGGACTTGTTGGATGCCGACTTATGGCTCACTGCGCTCAAGGTCGGCAATCGTGCCAAGCTAATTTCGAATTTAGTGGAAGTTCGGCGGATCCTGGAGATTCGTACCGCTGCGTTGGCGTCAGAGAATCGATCCAGCGAACAGCTGCAATCACTTGAAGACGACTTGGTTGTCATGGAAGCTGCATTGGCTGAGCACAATACTGCCGCATACAACAGGACTTCGCGTCGTTTTCACGACCATCTGGCTATCGCTACGGGCAACATGCTTCTGTTGAGAATAACTGAAGCCCTAGCTCAGCGGCTAGATTTGACAAAGCAGTTCAGCGATGATTCCAGGGAGGATCTGCATCATTCCTTCAAGGAACATCGGGCAATCTTCTCAGCCGTAAAAACAGAGACCCGAAGAAGCTTGGGCAGCCATATCACGGCATCTTCAGGATTTCGAACAGAGCGTCCGCGCCCGGGAAAACGGCCCCGATATCGCTGTTTAGCTCCGACCGCCAGATTTCACCGGCGAAAGAGAACTTTATGCGAGCGTGGTAAGACATCTGGCAATGCCATGGCGAGAGCGCAAAACAGTAGCTGGCTCTTGAAATAAGGCTGCGAATTCTTTAGACTACGGCCTGAAGGTAGAAGAGGGCGGGTCGCAAGTACGTGGCTGCCGTTTGTCGC